>CAZMCW010000261.1:0-7063 GCA_964564405.1 uncultured bacterium | reverse complement strand
TACTCCCCTAGGTCGCACGCGCAACTGCCTGTGGCAGTTACTCGTGGAAATGCTATAAATACTCGAGTAGCTAGCTCATACAGATTCCTCCGACCCACGCCTTTATAAACGTCTGCACAGTTGATGATGTTATTAGCGCAACCGCAGCCACTTCTACACAAGCGTTATCGCGCTATGCCCTGTGCCAGACGGGTTAATTCCTGTAGGTATTAATCACAAAGAGGATCAGCCCTACCCAGCTAGCCACCTTACATTCTTGTCTGTCAAGGAGTTTGTTATGTCAAGCCCTAGCTTGTCCAGTTCTGCCAAGTCCAACCCACGCCTCTCATGGCGAATTCGTTGGCACATCTGGCAGCGGCGCTACGCTCCCTATGTGTTTTTGGCTCCATTTTTTATCTTGTTTGCTATTTTTGGACTCTTTCCCATTGTATTTACAATCTTTTTATCGTTCCAAGATTGGAACCCCATTCAGGGCCTTGGTGCCATGGAATTTGTGGGTATTAGCAATTACACTTGGGTGCTCACCGACCCAGATTTTTGGAAAGCCCTTTACAATACGTTATTTATTGGGGTTTTATCGGGTTTGGCGCAGCACTTAGTTGCGATTCCTTTAGCGTTTTTACTCATTATGAGTTTTAAGCAGTGGCGGCACCCGTTTACAGCAGCTTATTTTTTGCCGTACATTACCTCTACGGTAGCTATTGCTATTGTCTTCAACACTATTTTTGGAACTCAGTATGGCATTATCAACCAAACACTCATGGGGCTACGGCAAACGCCCCTGGTCGAGTTTTTAGCAAGCTCGAGCTGGTCGTCTTGGCTCGTTGGTTGGTTACCCGAAGAACCTATTCGCTGGCTAGGTCGGGCCAGAAACATTAAACCTGCTATCGGCATTTTGGTGTTTTGGAAGTACTTTGGTTGGAACGTGGTGATTTACAGCGCAGGCTTGTCAACTATTCCGCGCACCTACTACGATGCTGCCGAGGTAGACGGTGCTAACGCCCTCCAGCGGTTTTGGCACATCAGTCTGCCCTTACTGCGCCCCATCATGTTTTTTGCAATCAGTCTTACGATTATTGGCAGTATGCAACTCTTTGAAGAACCTTTCATTCTAGTTGGTGCAAGTCCTATGGGCGGCATTAACAACGCTGGTATGACCGTTGCTATGTATTTATACCGCGAAGGGTTTGGCTTTAATGAGATGGGTACAGCAGCAGCGACAACGTGGATTTTGTTTGTCCTTATTGGCATACTTACTGGCATCCAATTTTGGCTTAGCGGGCGCGGCGGCCTAGAAACGCGCGGTTAGGAAGAGGCTATGAGTTACGTACAGCAAAAGCGTCCCCAGCGCAATCATCCAAACCGCAACCGTTGGCGTTTGCAACCAGCAACTAAAGATAGCTCGTGGACGGTCTCGAAAATTATCACCTTTTTGTTACTTGTCGTACTAGCTGTGCTCACATTTTTTCCGTTCTACTGGATGTACGTTTTAATGACCCACAACTCGGGTACTATTTTTTCAGCGCCGCCCCCTCTTTGGTTCGGTGACCAGTTACGCAACAACTGGCAAACACTTTTTAGCGTTTTACCCTTTGGGCGCAACATGTTAAACAGTGTCATTATTGCTTCCGTTGCCACGGCTACCTCACTTATGTTTAATAGCTTAGGTGGCTACGCCCTCGCTATGTACGACTTTAAATTTAAACGCGTGATGTTTGCCATTATCATGGTGACGTTTTTGATTCCGCCCATTTTGAATTTAATTCCCTTTGCCATAACCATGCGGCTTTTGGGGTGGATTAACGACCCTTGGTTTAAGGGTTTGTGGGTACCGGGTATGGCAAGTGCGTTTGGCATCTTTTTCATGCGGCAGTTTTTTGCCAGCAGCATGTCCAAAGAACTTATGGATGCTGGCAGTATTGACGGTGCCTCAGAATTTCGTATTTTTTGGAGCATCGGCTTGCCCTTAGTACGCCCCGGACTTGCGACGCTTGGGCTCATTACCTTTATTGGCAGTTGGAACAGCTTTTTGTTTCCTTTAATTATTTATACAAAACGCGAACTCTACCCTGTGCCGTTAGCAATTCGCAGTATTCAAGGTACAGCAGCCACCACTGACTGGAGTGTGGTGGTGCTCAGCAGTGCGCTGGCAGTAACGCCGCTACTCATTGTATTTTTTCTAGCCTCGAGGCAAATCATCGAAGGCCTCAGCCAAGGTGCTGTCAAAGGCTAAATGATTCCATCTAACACTTGATGACATGGTTGCGCGACAATCATCAGGTGTTAGACAACAGGTATTAGATAACCACGCATGACTCAACCCATAATCCTGCCGTTAATTTAATTCAACCTAAGTATTAATTTAAACAAAGGAGCGGCATGTCTATGTTGACACGTGGGCGGCAGAGGTTTGTCATATCACTATGCATCTTGTTGATGGTTTTATCTTTAGCAAGCGCACAGCAGGATGTAGTAAATTACGGTGACAAATTTTTTGGCAACTTGCACCCAATTGCACCCGATGACATTTTTTACAAGTATTGGAATCAAACCACGCCGGAAAACGCAGGCAAGTGGGGCTCGGTTGAAGCAGCTCGCGACCAAATGTCGTGGGGCGCGCTGGATATTATTTTTGGAGACGCTGCGAAACGCGGGTTTCCTGTTAAACAGCACACTTTTGTATGGGGGCAACAAGAACCGCGTTGGCTTGCTGAGCTCACACCAGAAGAGCAATATGAGGAAGTGCTCGAGTGGATGAGTGCGTTTGCGGAACGTTATCCAGATGTTCCTATGATCGACGTCGTCAACGAACCCTTACACGCGCCACCTAGCTATGTGGACGCTATTGGCGGTAGTGGTGAAACTGGCTGGGATTGGGTTATCTGGAGTTTTGAACAAGCTAGAGTGTATTTTCCAGATGCTGAGCTGTTCCTTAACGAGTACAACATCCTGTGTTGTGCAGATGAACGCGCCCGCTATGCCGAGATTATCCAGCTTTTGCAGGAACGTGACCTTATAGACGGCATTGGCTTACAAGCCCACGGACTCAATGATGTTGACCCAAGCATTATTCAAGCCAATTTGGATGCCATGGCCGAGTTGGGCTTGCCCATCCATATTTCTGAGCTAGACATAAATACTTGGGATGACGACAAACAGCGCGACCTGTATGCCAGTCTTTTTCCTATCTTTTGGGAACACCCCGCCGTAGAGGGCGTGACTTTGTGGGGCTACCGCGCTGGTGAAACGTGGCTTTCAGATTCATATCTCATTGATTGGTTTGATGAAGAGCGCCCAGCGCTCACATGGGTGCGTGAGTATTTAGAGGGAAATACTCCACAACCTTGACAGCCTCACACCTCAACATCCATCTAAAGACACAGACTGATGACAGTGGAATTGGCTCGAGAGCATCACAAATGATCACTTGAGATTACTAACCACTAACTCTTGCCAAAATCGTTTGTATTGACCATCTCAAATAATCTCCGAAGGACGGCACAAGCCCATGACAGAAAATTCTCTAGCTGACACACCTACATCACAAACCAACTCAACATCAGCTCAAACATCTAGAACACATATGATTCAAAACCCCATTCTCACTGGGTTTAACCCTGACCCATCCATTGTGCGCGTAGGTGATGACTACTACATTGCCACCTCTACCTTTGAGTGGTATCCGGGTGTGCAACTTCATCATAGTCAAGACGATTCAGGTGGCATTTGGGCACCTTGCTTGAGCTATGCTGACGGTCTTTTTCACCTCATTTTTACCGACGTTAAAACGTGGAGCACCACGCATCAGTTTAAAGATACGCACAACTACCTAACCACAGCGCCAACGATTGACGGCCCGTGGTCAGCACCTATCTACCTCAACAGCAGTGGCTTTGATCCGTCGCTCTTTCTCGATGACGACGGGCGCAAGTGGTTTACTAATATGCTTTGGGATCACCGTAAAGGACACAATCCGTTTGCCGGGATTTTGCTGCAAGAATATGACCCCGAACAACAGACACTTGTTGGGCCTGTCAAAAACATCTTCCAAGGGTCTGAACTTGGTTTAACCGAAGCACCTCACCTCTACAAAAAAGACGGTTGGTATTACCTGGTTACCGCTGAGGGTGGCACTTCCTACGATCACGCCATTACCGTGGCACGCTCACAAACTCTGGAGGGGCCATATCAGCTTCATCCAGATACGCACTTACTAACAGCACGGAACGATGCCAGCCTCGAGATCCAAAAAGCGGGCCACGGAAGTTTTGTCGAAACCCAAACAGGTGAGTGGTACGTGGCGCACTTGTGTGGCCGGCCGCTCACACCACGGGGCGCGTGTAATTTAGGACGGGAAACCGCGCTGCAAAAGCTTGTTTGGAAGGACGGTTGGCCCTACCTCGAGCACGGCGGTCAGCAACCACAACTCACCGTACCCGCACCTAACCTACCCGCGCAACCTCAAGCCATCACACCAGAGTACGATCAGTTTGATAGCCCAATGTTGGGTCTTCATTGGCAAACCTTACGCGCCCCGCATGATGATAGTTGGCTTAGTTTGACCGAGCGCCCCGGTCACTTGCGCCTCTATGGACGTGAGTCCCTCATTTCGCGCCACCGACAGAGTTTGGTGGGTCGGAGGCTTAAACATCACCATGCGGAAGCGGAAACCTGTGTTGAGTTTAGCCCTGCCACGTTTCAGCAGATGGCGGGTCTAGCGACTTATTATCAAACGGATAATTGGGTGTATCTGCGGGTCAGTTGGGATGAAAGCCTGGGCAAAAGTTTAAATATCCTAAGCTACGACAACGGTATGTATGATGAAGCCCTCGAGCAAGACATTTCCCTCGATGAAAACGCGCCCGTTTACCTACGCGTGCGCTTTACAGGTCTCAGTTTTCAGTTTGGCTACACCCAAGTTCAAGGTCAATGGGAAGATATTGGCCCTACGTTTGAAGCTGGCAAACTTTCTGATGATTACTGCCAAGGTTTAAGTTTTACAGGCACGTTTATTGCCCTTTGCTGTCAAGACTTGAGTGGTCAAGCTAAACCTGCTGATTTTGCGTACTTCCGCTACCGCGAACGCAAATGAGGTTGACGTGATACGTTATAATAATTAATATGGTTAATCTTGAGTACCCTGCGCACATCGCGTTTCACTCACTGAATGAGGCTGATAAAGTTGTAGTAGGCAACTACATAGAGCAGCTTGACTCACCTCATGGTATTTCACGGCTACGTGATATGGGTTTGCAACGACCTACATCTAACAACATGTATGTACTTCGAGTTTCACCACAACTTCGGGTTGCGATAGAATTAAGAAACAACACTACGCAAGTCATAGACATTTTTACAAAACATCGCTTAGATGCTTTTCGTAAAAACAAACACGCGACTCACTAGGCTATTTGTGTGCCTCGAAGTGATTTTGATGTATTGAGTTGGCTACTTTATTTCACAAAATGTGGAGATGCTCGAGGTTAAGTTGCTTAAACTGGTATGAAGTCATTTCATGCACTAACATTTGACCATGAGCAGTGCAGCAAAGAACTTGATGAGTTGCGTGTATTTTTGACGCAGCATGATAGTCTCAACGAACGTGATGATATCCTGCCCTTTTTCAACGCTCGCGTTCAACTTGCTTCCATGATTGGCTGTTTCAACCCTTACATTGCTATACCTGACCTAATCGCTTTTGAGTACGACATTTTCGGTGACTTTACAGCAGATTTAGTCATTGGCGATTCACAAAACAATGCTTATTCATTTGTGGAATTTGAAGATGCTAAAGAGAATAGTATTTTCACTAGTTCAAAGCGTACTACCTCTTCATGGTCAAATCGTTTTCAGCAAGGGTTTGGACAATTAGTTGACTGGTGTTACAAACTTAACGACGTCAACCAAACCGCCGAATTTGAAGAGCGCTTTCATATTAACTTAAATCATCCCTTAGTAACCTATGAATGCTTGCTAATTGTAGGACGTAGCAAATACATAACTAAGAAAGACTTACGACGGCTAATGTGGTTTAGAGATCATGTCTACATTGACTCAAAGCGTATTTACTGTCTTACCTTTAATGAACTCTACAACAATTTGAGCAAACTCCTTAGGTTTTATACATCAGCTATCTAATATGTTATAACGGCACAGCTTATAAAATCTCGTATAAACATCCATTAGGAGCGACAAAATGGCAACATCATCAAAAGTAGCTATTATCACCGCTGGTGGTAGCGGCATGGGTGCTGGTGCAGCCCGCAAACTAGCAGCGGATGGTTTCAACGTCGCCATCTTGTCGTCCTCTGGTAAAGGTGAAGCTTTGGCACAAGAACTGGGCGGCGTGGGTGTTACTGGATCTAATCAATCAAATGATGACCTAGCACAACTTGTTGACCAGGTGGTGGCTAAATGGGGGCGCGTTGATGTGCTGGTTAACAGTGCCGGGCATGGGCCTCGAGCGCCTATTGTAGAACTAACTGATGACGACTGGCACACCGGTATGGATGTTTACTTTTTAAGTGCAGTGCGCCCAACTCGCTTGGTCACGCCAATTATGCAACAGCAAAAGTCAGGCAGTATCATCAACATTTCAACTTTTGCTGCATTTGAACCTGATCCCGTTTTTCCAACCTCCGGTGTGTTCCGGGCTGGGCTAGCTGCGTTTACGAAACTTTTTGCAGACCAATACGCGGCTGACAACATTCGTATGAATAACGTGCTGCCCGGGTTTATTGACAGCCTGCCCGAAAAAGAAGAATTTCGGGAACGCATTCCCATGGAACGCTATGGCAAAGTGCAAGAAATTGCTGACACCATTGCGTTTTTAGCCTCAGAAGGTGGCGGTTATATTACTGGGCAGAACATTCGGGTGGATGGTGGCATTACGCGGTCTGTGTAAAACAGCCTTGAGCCGGACGTATCATGCCGTCGAACAGCCTTGAGCCAGAGGTATCATCTCGTCAAACAGCCTTGAGCCGGAGGTATCATCTCGTCAAACAGCCTTGAGCCGGAGGTATCATCTCGTCAACCAGCCCTGAGCCGGAGGTATCATCTCGTC
>CAZMCW010000260.1:0-7064 GCA_964564405.1 uncultured bacterium | reverse complement strand
GAACTGCTATATATAGCGTTTCCACGAGTAACTGCTACAAGCAGTTGCAGGTGCGACCTAGGGGAGTAGAAATCGACCCACTCAGTATGGGGAACCAATCCTGGAACTGCTGATATTTTATCTTTATGCTGGAACAACGACATAAGAAGATGTCAGCTTAAGAAAATATCAAAGAATAACACCCACACGATAAGATTAAGTCCATGCGCTATAAGGTACAAGGCAGATGATGTTCCTAAATTTACTTTCAAAATACTGACTATGTCAATATTGTGTACAACGCTGACTATGCCAACATCACGGGCAACTGCTGGAGAATATCAGCACAGGTAGATCAAATTTAATACGACATGGATGTAGATTCTGAACGCGCACGTTGACGGTAATGGTCCACTGCATTTTCAACAAGGCGGGCAAGTTCGCCAGGGCGCACGCCCTCGAGCGCGGCTAGTTCAACCCGGTGCTTGCTAGCTTGGCTTGGATGAAGTGCGTCGTAGCTGGGTGTGGGGGCAAGTGCGTGCTGTTCAACTTGCTCAACAGATAGCGCTAGGTTGTCGATGTGCAACTTTACCTCGGCTCTATTGAGTTGCTTTGCAAGTTGCTTGCTAGCAATGGGCTCGAGCCACGGATCGTAATCGCGCACATAGATAATCGTTGCTTTAGGGTTGCAAGTTTTGTGGGTAAACCGTATCAAGCTCGTCCAAGACAGTGCTGAAGCGTAGCTTAAATAGGGTAGCTCGAGCCGCTGACAAAGTGGCAGCAACACATCGTCTAGATCGTGACTTGCCGCCCAAATATGTAATCCACCGTCAATCTCACCTAAAGAATGGTAGTGAGCACCCGCTGGCGTTGCAGGTAGTAGCGTCCCTAACCATCCCAAACGCGCAGCTTCCGCAGCCGCGCGCTGCAAATAACGCCAGTTGCGCAAACTGTTGGTATAGGTTTGCCCGTCAGCGCGTTGGGGTGTGTCTTGGGTGAGGTAACGGTAGTGAACCCGCCTAAGCTGAACATAGGTTTCGGGGTCATTGGGCGTCCAAACTTGTTCCAAAAACCAGGTTGCGGTGTCGCGCCGGGCTGTTTGGGCTGCATTGAGCGAACTAGCAGCACCTTCAATACCTACAAAAGGCGTACCTGCTGCGTGCCGGTTTTGGCTAGATGAACCATCTGAGTGTGTGCGTTCTTGGGTTGCGCGCGGGTCAGCTGCCATGAGGTCGTTGTCGTCATCGTGACCGGTTGCTGTTTCAGTTGGGGAACTGTTCATTCTAGCAGCAAATGTACGGACAATAGATTCTATTTTTTCAGGATCACGCTGTCCGTAAATAATCAAGTCATCACCACTGCCTGCAGCGGTGTTTACGTTTACTCTACCCTGACCAAAAAACTGGCTCATAAAAGGTCGTTTTACGTCAATATCTGTAACTCGGTTGTAGCTTACACTCGTGCCTGTCTTACTTAAAAACCCCAAGCGAGAGATAACCCGCCGGTTGGTCACTGCCCACGCCCAACGCCGCGTAAACCACCAACGCACTAACATGGCAATACAAATAATCATTCCTAAAATGATGCTGTAGCGCAAAGGCAAAATAAATTGAGCTAGGGTGATGACGACAATAATAGTAAACGACCACGCAACAAGCTCAGCAAAAAAACTTGTGTGAATAACAAGTTCAACGGTTTCATCATCATCTAAAATGACATTTTTCCAACGGCGCGGACCTTTAGGGCGTTCAGAAGTAGTAGGTGGGTCTACTTCCATTTCAGTGAGCTCGAGCGCTAACGGCCCAATCTCAGCTAACTCAGTTTCATCCTGCTGATCTGAGTTAGGGGGAGTACCTTCAAACGTGTCAGCTTCCATAGCCTAGTTAAGCAGATTTATGAGGATGAGGGTGTGTTTTTTTGCCATCTAGTAATGTATTTTGTAACTAAAAATCATACAGTCTCTGAACTGCCTGATGACTTCTGGGAATTGGAGTTCGTCACACAACGTGATTTAAACGTCTCGATGACTACTCTAACCGTATGAGGAGTAGATAAATTTCGTATGTAATAAGGCCTGCCCGAAATCGTATGTAAAGTCACCACACCGTTGCCAAAAAACTGACACAAAAATGGTCTCAAAATCTCGATACTGACAATATTCTCATAAGGTATTAGATAGTTTCTCTCATCAAAAAACTCAGATTTGTAGATAAGTTGTTTATTGGTCACATACCATACTTGAAGACAAACATATGATCTGTGAATCATCATCGAGATGATTATCAAAATACCCAAGCTAACACTATAGAATCGCCCGTATACGCCCCGGAATTGTCTAAACACACTCCAAGTAATTGCTACTGAAACATTTGCGATGGAAAACCACACAGCATATTCTTTTAAAAAGCTAGGATAGATTTTGTCTATATATGTATTCATCTTCACCCAATTGATATTCGCTTGAAGGCATTTTTCGCTTTTGGGTTGAATTAATATGTTAAGTCACAAAATTGAATAATTGGGATTGAAATTTCATTGTTTTATTTTATGCTTAAGTGAATTAAACTTTCTTCGATAAAAAAGTGAGATTTTTGTTAAGAATCATTCATATATCTTGCAGATCAGATTTTGGCTGTTGGATCAAAATATAACCTCAGCTTTCGCTTAACCTCTGTTCATGCTAAATGGGTTATGATGCACTGTGATGACCTTGTCCATTCAGCCTCGCATTCAAGACGCGTTGCACCGCGGTATACCTGTGGTGGCGCTCGAGTCGACGGTCATTACACACGGCTTACCTCGGCCGCAAAATTTAGACCTTGCTTTAGAGCTCGAGCACACCGTCCGTCAAACTGGCGCGCAACCAGCTACTATTGGTGTTATTGACGGCGTGCTCACTGTGGGCTTAGATGCTAACCAACTGCGCAAACTAGCAGAATTAGAGGCTGACAAAGCTAGTTTGTGGAACTTAGCTGCCCTGTGCGCCCGCAACGCGAATGCTGGTACAACAGTAGCGACGACCTTATACGCAGCCCAACAAGCGGGCATCAAGGTCTTTGCAACAGGTGGTATTGGCGGCGTACACCACGAAGCTTACGATGAATCAGCAGACTTACAGGCACTGGCGCGTTACCGACTTGTAGTGGTTTGTGCTGGTGCCAAGTCGATTTTGAACGTTGCTGCTACCTATGAGCGCCTTGAAAGTTTGGGCGTGCCAGTCATAGGTTATCAAAGTGATGTGTTAGCAGGATTTCACACGCCTCTTACAGACTTAACCGTGCCAACTAGAGCCGACAGTCCTCACGAGGTTGCCACGTGTTTTGCAAGTCAAACCACGTTAGGTTTACCTCATGCGCTGTTAGTAAGTCAACCTGTCAATGAGGGTATTGATGCAGCCACCATGCACGCGTGGCTAACGCAAGCACACGAAGATGCCTTTGCACATAAACTTAGCGGCAAAGCTGTAACACCATTTTTGCTAGCCCGTCTAGCTGAACTTTCTGATGGGCAAACGGTGAGCGTAAACCGCAGATTATTGGTTAACAACGCCCGCTTAGCTGCCCAAATTGCAACTGAAATAGATGCTGTTGAAACAGCCACTGATGTACTTAGCATTGGTAAATCTAGTGCTGACAAACCCAGTACTGATAAACCCAGTGCTAATAAACCCAGTACTGATAAACCCATGTACGACGCTGCTACTTCTGTGAGCAGTGATAGTTACATATCTAAAACAAATCTTCAGAGGCGATCATAATGTGCCTCAATACAACCAGCAACGTGATTAACCTAACCTTAACCTCGAGCAAGTTGCCTTGTGCTAAGTTTCCTTGTACTAAGCTGCCCTGTACTAAGCTGCCCTATGTTGAGTTGCCCTGTGCCAACCTAGCTAAGTTGGCGTGCTGTGAATCACTCAGCTTTGTTGAGCACATCCCGTACAAGTTTGCGTATAAGCTAAGTGTGTTAACTGCAGGCGCACTATCACTAGGTACTTGATCTCTGTAATGTAGATTGTGAGTTACTTATGAGCGAAACGACGAACACTAACACCCGTTCAACGGGTCAATCCATAGGTCAAACCGGGTCAACTACGGGTTCTATTGTGTCAGAAGTTGGTACCCGGAGTCTGGGTCAGATGTTCCGTGATGCACGTCTTGACAAAGGCCTTGACTTGCGCGATGTCGCCACCCAAACGCGGGTGCGTAAGCAATATTTGCTAGCGCTTGAAGAAGGGCAGTATGACGCCCTGCCTGAAAACGTCTACACGCGCAATTTTATTCGCTTGTTCGCAGGCGCATTAGGGTTAGATAGCAACAGCTTGCTCGAGCTCTATGACCGCGAACGCGCTGCGTTTGAAGGTAAAACGGCACCTGCAATACCTGCGGTGCTGGCGAACTCACAAATGACAAACACGCCACGCACAGCACCCTCACAGCAAAATTTGGCTGTTGTCAAGCGTCACCCCGTTGCTGGTAGCTCAGCTCCTGCGGGCGTTGATATTGGCAATGTACTGCCGACCTTACTTTTGGTCGTTGTTATTGTAGGGCTTGCGTTATGGGCTTGGGACAGCGGCCTACTACCTGGTGCAGGTGTGGAAGAAGTTCGTCCTACGGTAGAAACACCAGAAACACCAAATCCTGTCGCGTCACAGCAAAATAATGCTTCGACAGGAACATTTGAACCCATCTCACCTGATGACACAGCGCTAGCTGGAACAAGTACGATAGCAGATGCCGCAACAGTAGGTGCTGAACTAGGCGGTGCTGAAACATCTGATGCTGCGAGCATCACCTTACTTTCTATTACGACTGTGCCAGAAGGTGCCCGGGTTAGTGTAGACAACTACGAATTTCCAAATGTCTCGCCAATTGACAACGCGCCCCTAAGCGCAGGTGCCGACCGAGTTTTGCGGGTGGAGCTTGAAGGCTACCGCGTGTACGAAGCTCCCATTGACTTGAGTTTTAACCGCAACCTCGAGGTCTACCTCACACCCTTAGGTGAAGAAGGCACAGATGATGTTACCGAGGACGGTACAGAAGCGTCTTCAGGTGAACTTGTTGATGTTGATAATCCAACTGCCAGCAGCGACGATAGTATAGACGGTGCCACTACAGAAATTGCTGCTGTAGCCAGTGACGATGTGGCTAGTGATGCAGCAAGTAACGACATAACAGCTGTAGAAGCTGTACCCATTGGACCGCTAACCGTGAGCGTAGAAATTGTAGATGCTGCGTCTTGGCTCGAGGTCTACCAAGGTGATGACCGCGGGGTAGGTACAACCTTGCTTTACCGCACAGCTGAACCTGGCGAAACTTTCGAGTACGAAGCGCCCGTGTATCTGTTTGCAGGTAATGCTGGTAACGTGCTTGTTTCTGTCGACGGTGGCGACCCTGAGGCCATTGGTGCAACAGGTCAAGTTACCGGTCGTGCGTTTGCAGAAGAATCATCGGTCGAGTAATTTTTTGACTGATTCTTCAATCTAAACTCAACAACATTAAATTTTAATAACATAGCAATATTTGATTGTGGATTCCGGTATTAAACGTCGCTAGTTT
Source organism: uncultured bacterium (assembly GCA_964564405.1). GTDB lineage: Bacteria > Deinococcota > Deinococci > Deinococcales > Trueperaceae > JBCCBI01. The sequence continues at coordinate 1,530 of CAZMCW010000260.1, read as the reverse complement.
GCGGGTTGGTTGCTCTTTTGTGTTTATTCTGTGTAATTGTACTGCATAGAATAAGCCAGCTTACGATGAAGCATCTTGTGACGGAACGTCCTGTGTTGCACGCCTATATTGGTTAGGCTAACTATTTATGATGGTTTGGTTTTTAGCGTTTCGTTCACTTTCCCAGCGACCACTACGCACGTCACTTACAGCACTTGGTATTGCTGTCGCAGTGGCAGCAACGGTTATCTTTTTGTCTCTTGGTGAAGGCTTTCGCAGTGTATTTGCTAATGAAATTAGCAACATCGGCCCAGATTTGCAGGTGAGTTTTGGATCTTTTGATGCAACTTCACTTACCTTACTACCGCAACTGCCGCTCGAGTACGGCGAGCAACTTGCTGCTGAGCCGGACGTCACTGATGTTGTCCCCTTAACATTATTTTTGCGAGGCGGCTTTGCTAGAAATACCTCATTTTTGTTTCAAGGACTGCCGGCTGAAGCAGAAATTGATACCATCTATCAAGGGTTTGAGGTTGTTAGTGGGCGTGCCCTTAACATCAATGATGCTGGTAATCAAGTGGCACTGCTAGGACAGCAACTTGCTGAACAACGTGAACTTACCCTCGGCGACACAGTATCTGTTAATCCCTTAAACACGTTCGAGGTTGTTGGCACGGTGCGCTCGACGGGCGGGCTTATTGACAATGCTGTGTTGGTGCCACTTAGTAGTTTGCAAGATGCTATTGGCATTGATGACAAGGTGAGCTTTTTTGCGCTCGAGTTAGCCGAACCTAACAGAGCTGCCGAGGTAGCCCTAGAATTGGGCGAGCGCTACCCAGAACTTGGTTTTCAAACGCGAGCAGATGTGCTTGGTGTCATTGAAGAAGGCATCCGCATTAGCGACGTAATGCGTGCAGGTATTAGCATTATTTCATTAATTGTTGGGGCAATTTCCGTTGCCAATACGATGCTGATGAGTGTCTTTGAACGTACTCGCGAATTTGGGGTAATTCGTGCCGTAGGTGCTAAAGGCGGGTTTTTGTTCCGCTTGGTGCTAGCTGAATCTGTTTGTTTAAGCATTGTGGGTTCTGCCGCGGGTGTGCTGTTAGGGCGGGTTGGTATTGCCATTGTCAATTCAATTTCCAATGACATTTTAGGGTTTGACGTAGCTGAGTTAACATTGCGGCTACTTTTGCTGGCCATTGCCATTGCATTAGTAATAGGTGTGCTGTCAGGGCTTTTTCCAGCAGCAAGGGCAACCCGTATTCCTATTGCTGTGGCCTTGGCTCGAGAGTAAACCTATCAAACTTGCGCCTACGTGGAGACAACGCCATATCAATTGATCCAAGGTAACCATGAATATAGCTGAAGCATCCCAACGTGCACTAGAAATTAGACGTCTGTACGCACATTATGAGCAAAAGCTTTATGGACGCTCCTGGCAACCGCAAGACGTTGCCGTTGGTTTTGTCGGTGATGTTGGCGATTTACTTAAGCTTATACCAAGTCCGAAAAAACACATCATAAATCCCTGCGGGATTCATTCTGTCT
>CAZMCW010000259.1:0-7082 GCA_964564405.1 uncultured bacterium | reverse complement strand
AGATCAAATGACGGTTCTGGTAAGTTGTCATAGGTGAGTTGTTGTTGCAGGCACGCTGCAACTTGGCTCGAGAAAGCACAACGGCGTTGGTTGGAAGCACATTACCGCGTACCTTAACATGTCCTGAAATGGGCCGTAGACCTTCATGATGAATGTCAGTTTAGAAAAATGTAGGTAAGTTTACCGTCAAGCTTTTCATGTTGCGAAGTGCTGACGATACACATTAAGAAGCGTTAGCAGTTTCTAAAAGCTCGAGCAACTCATCAAGTTGAAACGCACTGAGCATATCCGTAAGTTTAGTTAAGATAGCCGCGTGTTCAGGTGTGTCTGCTAAGGTTTGTGTGTGGTCAAGTGCAGCTGTGATGTCACCAACAGAAAGTAGCTCGAGCAGCGTTGTCCGCCACGCAACTGGTAACGCCATAACACTGTCCACAAGGCTGTTAGGGCTACGCAAAAATGTGCTTGTTGAGGACGTTGTAGGAGCAGCAGGTTTTAAGGATTGTGTTACCGACGCGCTAGCTGACGTTGCTGAAGGTATGTCTACTGGTATACTTTGTAGATTCTGCTGATGATCATCCTGATGATCCTGCTGGAAGTATTTGATAACAGTTTGTAGCAGAGTATCTCGTGAAAAAGGTTTGTGCAAAAACTCGTCGCAGCCTGCTGCTAAAATTTGCTGCCGACCTTCTTGAAACACACTAGCCGTGAGCGCAATAATTGTGATACTACGGCCTAAAGCTTTGCGAATGGCTTGGGTAGCTTCTAAGCCGTTCATCTCTGGCATGGCAACGTCCATCAAGATAAGTTGAGGGCGTTCGGCAAGGGCCATCTCGAGCGCTTCACGGCCGTTTTTAGCATGGCTAATTTCAAACCCTAGGGGTCGCAACATAGCATTGATGAGCATGTAGGTCGCATCAACGTCATCAGCAACTAAAATATGATGCCCTGAACCTTTGCTGGCCATATCAATAGCAGCAGGAAGTTGGCTGGGTGGCGAACTAGGGCTAGTTTGGTCAAGTTCTTGGTAAGGCAAGATAAGCCGGAATGTACTGCCGTAACCCTCGCGGCTACTAACTTCAATTCTACCTTCCATGGCATCTACAAAGCGTTTAACAATGGAAAGCCCCAAACCTGATCCACCATGTTGTTTACCTTTGCTAAATTGCACAAAAGGCTCAAAAAGCTTGGGTAGATCGTGGGCGGCAATGCCAGGACCGGTATCTTGAATAATATAGTGAATCGTGCGACCTAGGTATTTAACTTGCATAGTCACGCTACCGTATTGGGTAAACTTAACGGCATTGCCAAGCAGGTTAATAAGGATCTGCCGGAGTTTGTTGGCGTCACAAAAAACGTGCTTGGGTGCATCTTGGATATCAAACTCGAGGGCGATACCTTTACTGCTAGCTTGTAACTCGAACATCTCGTGTAGGCCTACGAGCAGCGTGCGTAAATCTACATTTTCAGGCTCGAGATCAACTTGCCCGGCTTCAAATTTAGACAGCTCGAGCACGTCGTTAATTAACGTAAGTAAGTAGTGCCCACTTTCGTAAAGCGTGTTAATTTGTTTGCGTCTGTGTTCGGGAATATCATCTGCTTCTTTGAGCAGTTCAGCAAACCCCAAGACAGACGTTAATGGCGTGCGCAGTTCATGGCTCACGTTGGCAATAAACATACTCTTAACGCGGTTAGCACTTTCAGCTTGTTCTTTGTCTTGTTTAAGAGCATCTTCGGCACGTTTGCGGGCGGTAATGTCAAGACCTAGCGCACCTTTGCCAATGATCTTGCCTTGGGCGTTGCGCACGGGAAAGCGCAAGCTCGAGATATACCTACCTTTGTCTTCATAGTCGTTGGTAAATGACTCACCATCGTCAAAAATTTTGGCGTTGTCTTTATCCCAGGCCGTTACAAGTTCAGCTGAATAAAATTCTCGGCTGTTGCGTCCCATCATCTGTTCAGGTGTAGTGCCAGCTGATTCTGCTTTGGCGCGGTTAACTAGCAAATAGTCACCTGCTCTATCAACAATCATCAGTTGGGACGGGACAGCATCAATAATACTTTCTAAAAACGCACGCTGTTCAGCCAGTTCAAGGCTGACCCGTTTTTCAGCTGTAATGTCTTGAACAACACCCCATAAACGCACAACTTGACCAATCTTGCGGTCAACTACCGGACGGCCGATAGCTCTAACCCATTTAGCAGTGCCATCAGCAGCTATAAAAGGTAGCTCGAGGTCATAAGGTTGGCTACTCCTGATAGCTGCATCAATAGCTGTTTGCAAACGTTTCCTAGCTTGATCCGGATAAAACGACATAACTTGCTCAAAGTTGATGGTGCTACCAACAGGTAGATTGTGTAGTTTGTAAGCCCCATCGCTCCAGATAATTTCACCTGTCGCTAAATCAAATGTCCAGCCACCTATTTTAGCGATGCGTTCAGTGGATTCCAAAAGTCGTTGTAACGTAATAGGCACGTTGCTGACAGACATATGAGCATCTAGGTCCTCCCACTCAGGTAGGTTGAGGGGAGCCTCCTTTGACGCAGCTGACGGTGCTACTGGGCTACTGTCATTTTCCTGTTCCAAATCTTCAGAAGCTACGTAGCGTGACAGATAATTCCAGAAAAGATCGTCATCGTAGTTGTTGTCTGTACTCATAAATAGGGTATTTCAAAAACGGTTGCGGTGCTCATAGATAAGGCAGTGCTCATAAATAGGTTAGACAGAGGCAATTACAGATGTAAGCCAGTTGAGATGATAATTCACCTAAATGCTAACTTGCCTAAATGCTAACGCGCTAGATGCTAATACCCTGTACCCGGTTACCACCTTGCGCTTTGGCTTGTGTTAGTTGTTGATGAGCAACTTGTAATAGGTAATGACGTGTGTTGCTACTCGAGCGAATTGGATTTAAAGAAGACTCTGAAGATGCAAACATTTCACTGCTAGCAACCCCAAGACTCGCTGTTATAGGAACGGGTATAGATAGCTTTTGTGCCCAGTCATAGGTAGAGATGCTCGAGCATAGTTGTTCAGCGGTAGCTAGAGCAGTTACAAGCGAAGTACCAGTAAGTACAATACCCAAACTATCTGCTTCATACTGACAAATCTGAATGTCATCTGCTAAGTTTTCTTGCATTAAACCCACCGTGTGCTGAAGTAACGTAGTATAGGTGGCAGCTGTTAAGCTGTCGTGAACGTATGAGCTGTTATCAATAGCTATCAAGATAAGTCCTAAAGGATCAGTTGTTGTCAGGCTCTGCTGCCAAGCTTGAGTGAGTAGCTTGTCAAAGTGGTCCCGGCCGTAAAGTCCGGTGGTGGCATCTTGAGATGTACTAGCCAGCGTTGAGGTTGCTGCTGACGAACTCGTCTGCTGAGACGCGGTTGCATCCACTGAGGTCGTATTTGCTGCGGGTGCATTTGTTTGCGATGTATTTGTTTGCGATGTATTTGTTTGCGATGTATTTGTTTGCGATGTATTTGTTTGCGTCATACGCTGTTTATGCCTAGCTATTTCGACATGCTTTTTAACAGTAGATAAAATATCGTCACGCTTAAATGGTTTGGTAATGTAGTCAACTGCACCTCGGTGAAACGCTTGTTTTTTAAATCCCTCGTCACTTAGGCCGCTAATAAACACAATGGGAATGTCAGCGGTGTTGGGGTCAGTTTGTAAGTGTTCAGCAACTTCATAACCAGACATGCGCGGCATCATGACATCTAGCAAAATAATATCTGGTTTGGCGCTAGCAACAGCATTGAGTGCCAAGTCTCCTCGGGGCACCGCGCGTATGTTGTGGCCAGCAGCTTTCAAGTAAGCTGCCAGCAGTTGCAAGTTGATGGGCATGTCATCAACAATGAGCACGTCAGCTGGTGCTGTTAGAGAGTAGTCAGTCGAGGAAGGCATAAAATATAGTTTACTACGATTGAGCACCGCTGGTACCAAACAGCACAATCCAAACAAGATAGTAACTTGATGAGCTTAAGATGAAAGTTATGTTAACGAGTATTTGCGCAAGCTAGTAGAGTCGTCACCACATTTGTAATGAATTTGCCTAGTGCAAAAGGGTGTTGATTACCTTTCCAGGTTAACTCTTTGAGGAACTAATCCATATAGAAGAATTAAACCCATATAAAAGTGATAGAAACAGCCACTGGTTCTGATGAAAATGGCAAAGCCTCGTAAAAGTTCATGAAGCTGGAAACTACGCACCTACGATCAACCCCACTTTGGTAGCACAAGTATTAAAGTTTTGAGCGTACTAACGAAACCACTTCCTCACATAATTTAGATACCAACTGTACAAGTTGCCCACAATACTCTTTGATAGATTTGTATCGGTTCACGTGGCATAGTACTGCTGCTGATTTGACTCAGATAAGCAAACATCAAACAAACACTAGTATGGATGCTTATTCACTTTTCAGATACGTCTGTGACGGTATCCCTAACCCTAATTTATATTGGGTCAGAGATAAATCTGATAAAAGTCCGCTGGTACCAATGGTATTGGATGCAAACATCTTTATAAGTGTTTGCATTATGGATTTAGTTAACTAAGCAAAACGTACTTTGAATAACCTCGAGGCTTACCTGCGTTCGTTAGTCCTCACCAACTGGCAAAACAAGAGATGCTAAATCTCGAGGATAGAGGGTCAAAAACTCAGGTTCGCCGTCTGTTACCAAAATAGTGTCTGAATGGCGAAACCCGCCTACACCTGGTGCATATAACCCGGGTTCAACTGTAAACAGCATACCTGCTTCCATGATGGTGTCATCGCCAATGTCTAAAAATGGTCCCTCGTGATAACGAATACCAATGTTGTGCCCTACATGGTGCCGCCAGTTGTCCCAAAGATTGTGCTTATCAATGTAGTCGCGTACGGCTTTGTCTACCGAAGCACAGGGTTGACCTGCCACACAAGCTGCAATGGCAAGGTCTTGCAGGGCAAGCATGTGGTCGAATAAGCGGCGTTGTTCATTGCTAGGTTCACCTAGGAACATGGTGCGCTCGAGTTCACTGTAATAGCCAAACATAGGGCAACTTGCCCCCGTCACCAATGTGTCCCCCTCTTTAAATACCGCGTTAATGTTGAGGCTGTGGGGTAGGGCGCTGTGCTCGCCAACTTGCCCCCGGTAAATAGCCATAGGGCCACTTCCACCCCAAGATAAGGCTTTGTAAGCACCGTCATAATGGGCTATCAACTGCTGACCTGCTTCAAAGCCTGCCCGCATGGAAACATCACTTTCGGTAAGACCTACCTTGGTGTAGTCTTGCAAGAGTTGATGCGCCACACTCGCCCAGTAGGCAGACTCGCGGATGAGCGCAATTTCGTGCTCACTTTTGACGTACATGACTGTATCTAGCTCAACTAAGGTGCTTTTAAAGGTAACATCTAGCAGTTCAGGTAAGCTGGGGCCGCGGTAGCCCATAATCATGCCGTAGCCGGGACCATCACCGAGGAACGTGCCACTTGCCATGTTAAGTTGCTCGAGAACATCTGCTAGGTGCGTCATAGGGTGTGTTTCGCTGGGGTATTCAGGGTAGCTCACCACTCGGTCAACGTGGGCGTAGGCTTCAGCGTGTTCAACTTCCAAACGCGGTACAAACAACACTGTTTCACCACTTGCGCCAATAACTAAGCCAATTGGGCGTTCGGTAGGTGCAAACGCAAACCCGCACAGATAAAAGATGTAAGTATTCCCCCACCACACAAAGCCTGTTGCATTGTGCTCGGGTAGCCACTGCAAAATGCGCTCGCGGCGGGCTTGGTATTCGCTGGCGGGAATGGGTGTAGCTTTAGGGTGTGTATGCGCTTGGGACATGACAACCTCATTTCTTAACTGCTAGTTTCTCAGCTGCTAGTTTCTCAGCTGCTGAATTTCTTGACGACTAGGGTATTTGACGCGTTAGTAATTTGCTACCACGCCTATAAACTATTAAACCACGTTGCACCATGCCAAGTTTTGTTGAACTATTGGACTAACAATCTATACATGTAAGGGTCTGGCTTGATAAGCTAAAGAATATGCAGCGTTTAAGGTTACTTATTCAAGCGCCTCGAGCAGGTATCGAATACTTACATGATCACATTTTTAGTTAAACGTGTCTTGCTAGCACTTCCCGCCCTGTTTGGCGTGACGTTCATTGTCTTTGCACTTATGCGAGCTGTCCCCGGTGATGTTGTAACGCAACTGGTTGGACTCGAGGGCAACGTGTCGGCTGAACGGCTTGAAGAAATGCGCCGCATGTTCGGGCTAGATTTGCCTGTTCATGAACAATTTGGGGCCTGGTTTGGAGCAGCCATTCGTGGCGATCTAGGAAGCTCTCTGCGCACAGGCAGGCCCGTCATGCAAGATTTAGCCTTGCGTTTTCCGGTCACACTACAGTTAACAGTATTTAGTCTAGCGATCACCTTAATTTTGGCAATTCCATTAGGTATTGTGGCAGCAGTGTGGCGCGGCACCATGATTGATTACGGACTGTCAATGCTTGCGCTGTTGGGTTTATCGATCCCAGGATTTTTTCTAGGCATTTTGCTAGTACTACTGTTTTCACTTCAGTTGAGGTGGTTGCCGCCGGCAGGCTACATACCGTTACAGGAAGACTTTGGGAACAACTTGCGGCACATGCTTTTGCCGTCGCTATCACTCGGGGTGATTTTGGCGGCCGCAACCATGCGAATTATGCGCTCGAGCCTGCTAGAAATCCTCGGCCGCGACTATATTCGCACAGCCCGTGCTAAAGGCCTCAGTTGGAGCATGACAACTTTACGCCACGCACTTCGCAACGCACTTATTCCGGTGATTACGGTGGTCGGGTTGCAGTTTGGGACGCTACTTGGTGGAGCCGTCATCATCGAACAGGTGTTTAGCTTGCCAGGGATAGGTAGGTTTGCGCTCGAGGGCATCAACCTCCGCGACTACCCAGTGGTACAAGGTGCGGTGCTCATGATTGCGCTGTCGTTCATTATTGTGAACTTGCTGGTTGACGTGATGTATTCGTTTATTGACCCGAGAATTCGCTATGACTAGAAGCTCAGTGACTAGAAGCTCAGTGACTAGAAGCTCAGTGACTAGAAG
>CAZMCW010000258.1:0-7097 GCA_964564405.1 uncultured bacterium | reverse complement strand
GTTCCACTGCCGGAGACCAGTTTTAGCGTGCCGAGTGCGCCGCAGTACCAACTCACCCGCACAGTAACGCCGGGCCTCTTAGTCCCTGGACAAACTGCAGAGGTTGTTATTCAAGTTGAGCACGAAGGCACTGCAGATAATTTTGTGGTGCAAGAGCAACTCCCAGCAGGGCTCGAGGTTGTAAGTGTGAGTGACGGCGGCGCGCAAGAGGGCCGCACCATCCGCTGGCAACCCGCGAGTGGCGTAACTAGCAACCGCCAAACCAGCTACAGCTACCGCGTGCGCATGATCTGTAACGCGCCGCCACTGCTTGCATGGCAAGGTAGTCTTACTAGTCCTGTAATCAGTGAAGTTGTACCACCTGGACTGCTTGAACGCAGCGACATCGGCATTGACTTAATGACCAACAGCTTGCGTGTAAATGAACCAGGCATGCTGCAAGTTCAGGTAACAAACCCAACTGCACAAGACCTCGAGCTAGTTCTTGAACTTCTCCCCGGTGCAACCAGTACTTACATTACCTTTGACGAGACAACTGTGAGCACCACGCTAAGTGCGGGTGAAGAGGCTGTGCTCGAGCTACCCGCAAGTGGGCTGCGCATCGGTGCCAGTGACCTCATGATTCAACCGCGTGTAGATGGCACTGCTACCTGCCCCGTCACCTTACCTGTATTGGTGCAAGCGCCGCCAAGTTTACCCGAGGCAATTGTGACGACGACGCTCGAGCTAGACATCAGCACGCAAGGCATCAGCAATTTAACCGGACTCGCTGTCGTTGTGCCCCTTGCTGACGGCGTGGAGATCATTTCAGACAGCTCTGAGCGCATTGACGAAGCCGGGCGTGTACACCCGCTTGCCGACCCGCGCATTGACGCCCGCCGTTTAGACGAAGTCACTGCTAGTAGCCGCTTAACGGATGCAGATATGGCAGATGCTGAAGCAGACGACCTCAACACATCACTTAATGAATCAGCTAATGGTGAAACCACATCAACTGATGACACATCTGAAGATACCTCTGCAGACACTTCTTGGACAGACTTGACGGATGCTGCCGAGGCTGAAGATGAGGTAATTGTCTACCCCAAAGCAGCTGTGTTTGTCATCGACGAAGATTTAGGGACGCGGCAAATCTTGCGGTTTACCGTAAATCATCAGAGTGATTTCCGAGTGGACCCAAGTTTGAGCAGTTTGGTGGGGCTTACCCCCGACCCATTTTTGATTGTTGGGCTAGACAACGCTGTAGAGCGCTATTTGCGTGCCACGACAGATACCCGCGTGTTACCGGTGGCTGTTGTCCGCGAAGGGGCTATTATTGTCTCCCCAGCAGAAGGCACCTTGCTGCGTTCAGGCAATACCACCACAGTGCGCATTGACGCTCCCCTCACCAATAACATTACCTTGTTTGTTGAACCGAAAAACCTGCCAGAAGATGCACCCGCCCAAGCACGCAGGCGTCAAATTGACGCAGCACAAGTTGGCCAGCAAGTGCGTGATAACGCTTTGGGACGGCAAACACTAGATTTTATTGGGGTGGCATTAGAGCAAGGCGACAACCTCATCGTCTTGGAAAGCACCTCGCCAAATGGTGAGGTCTTGCGGGACGAACGCATTGTCACGGTGTCTGGCCCCGCTGCCAGCCTCAGTTTGCGGCCGCTCAGCGAGTTGTTAGCAGATTCAGCAGAGCCCTTGCGGTTTGCGCTAGACGTACGCGACGCTCTCGGCAATGTTCCCAACGACGGCATGGTGACGCTCGAGTTGATTGGCGCTGACCCCCTCACGCCAGACGCACAACCCCAACAACTTGGCTACCAAGTGCGTCATAGTAACGGACAAGCACTGTTTGAACTTGTGCCCGTAGCTGACCCACGTGAGGTAATTATTTTAGGCTCGTTTGACGCCACCATTAGCGGGCGTGTTGAAACGGCTGTGTTAGAAGAAACCCTGGTTATTGACAGCAACGTGCGCAGTTGGATTGTCAACGGCATCGGCAGTGTTGGTGTAGCCATTGAAGACGACTTTGCCATAGACGCCGCTGCTAGCGTGTTTGCACGCGGCGAACTGTTTGACGATTATCTCGTCACCTTTAGCGTGAACTACCCGTTTGACGAACTAGGGAGGTTTGGCGACCCTTACGAAAGTTTTCCTGTGCCTGGCGCAAGCGGCGAACTGAGTCAAGATGCAAAGAGTCGCGACGGCGTGTTTGTGCGGCTCGAGCGCAACCTCAGCTTTGTGCAATACGGCGAGTTTGACACCGGGTTAGACACCAGCTTGGTTGACTTATCCCGCAGCTATACCGGCTTTAGTGGCGAGTACCGCCGCAGCCAAGGCGGTCTATTTGTACGCGGCTTTGCCGCTTACGTACCCGTTGGCGATGCTGTCAACGACCTAGACATTTCCGGTGATGGCACCACCTTTTACGAGCTGCCCGGCGCACCTCTTGAAGAAGGCTCGCTAGTTGCCGAGGTCATTAAGCGCAACGCGTTTGACCCCAACTTACCTGAAGACGAAGACGACAGGCTCATTCAAGACGGCGACCCTTTGGTGGGGCCACTAGTTGAACTGCGCGACTACACACTCGACGAAACCCTCGGCTTTATACGCTTGTCGCGCCCCCTGCCGCCGATTGACAGTGAAGGCCAGCACCGACAGCCGCGACTGGCAAGTGGGTGGCACCGTTGGCTACGAAGAACGCTTAAGTGAAACTGAGACTGCTACCGTGTCCGTCAGTGGCTACCGCGAACGTACTGACGACCGCGAGACTACTGTCATAGCTGCACGCGGTGAACTTGATTTGGATGGGCTCGAGGCAGACCTCGAAATTGCTTATGGCAGCGACAGCCGAGACGCAACCGCTCAAGACGATGCTGCTGATATTGATGATGGCACTGTCTCAGATGGTGGCCTCGGTATTGCTACCGGCGTACGCTACGAAACGGATATTGTTGATGCCGAAGCACGTTACCAATACTTAGATGAATCCTTCCGTTCAGCAGACGTTGACCGCGCCAGCCGAACTGGCCACAGCTTAGACGCTGAAGTTGAAGTGCTGCTTGCCCGCTACTTGGGTGTGGGCTTTGAAGCGATGTGGAAAGATAGCCCATCTAGTCGATCTAATGCTAATGCAGATAATAGCCGTGACCGCGAGTACGCAGCGGACGCTTACGTGCTGTTTACCAGCGAGGGCGACTTTGGTATTGCCGACCAGCTCGAGGCTGAAGCAGGCATTGGCATTCGTAACGATGTGCCCCGCCTCCGCTTGGGCGTAAGTTTTAGCAACCTAGTTGGTATCGATGGCATTCGTGCAGAGCTACGCCACTTGCAAAGTTTAGGTGATGAACCTAGCGTCAGCGAACTAAGCCTCAGTTACGAAATCTTTGAAAACTTGTCATTAGAAGTGACCGATAGGCTCGAGTGGGGTGTGAATAACGCCTTGCTCGTGGGGCTAGTCTCCCGTTTTGATAACGGCGACCTGTTTGGCTCGGCTGCCAACTTTGGCAGTACCCAGTTGCGCGCGCAATACGAACTTTCCCAAGGGCTGAGTAATACTGGTGGCACCGTACGTTTAGGTGCCAGTACCAGCTACGCCCTTAACGATGAACTGAGTTTTGAAGGTTCCTTTGACCAAATCCTCGATTTAGACGAGGACGACGGCACAGACGGCCTCACCGGAAACACGGGTGATGCCACCATTTTAGCTGCTGCCATCCGCTACGACACCAACGATTTTGACGGGCAACTGCGTTATGAAGTGCGTTTTGATGACCGTGGCACCAAACACGTGGGCAACTTAGGCACCAACATGGCCCTTAGCAACCGCTTGTTTGCAAGTTTTACGGTTGATCTTGTTTTGGATGATACGCGCGACCCAGATATGGGGCTGCGTGCCAGTGCGGCTGCTGCTTACCGCGGCAGAGTCGTCAATCTGCTAACCAACAACACTCTGGACACTGGCTTATTTGATGAGGCTGGTGGGACCGTGCTCGAGGGCGACTGGCGCGTTAACGTACCCCTTCATCAACTCCTCGACCTTGACCCGCACATCACCTTACGAGCTGGTTACGCCTACCGATACCGTGAGTCTGGTGCAAATACAGATACTGATCTCGACGATAGCGGCTTCCGCGATATGATTTCGGTGGGTGCCAGCGTGGAACCGTGGCAAGGTGGCGCGCTCACGGGTTACGCCCGCCTCTACAACAACTGGACTGAAGACGAAACCGCCTGGGGGTTCACCCTAGAAGCTTCCCAGCGCATCGCTTGCGGTAGCTACGGCGTGGTGGGTTACAGCTTTGATGATATTCCCGATCCTTTATTTTCTCAGGAGGGCTTACAAGTTCGGCTAGATGTCATTGCCGACGAGCAGTGGCGTTGCGGCGGTGGCGATATTCACGGGCTAGCGTTTGTAGATGCCAACGGTGATGGTATTCGTCAAATTGCCCCAGAAAACATCACAGAAGATACTCCAGAAAGTACCTCAGAAGAAGTATTTGCAGGTATCATCTTGCGCCTCTATGACGCAGATGGCAGGTTAATCACCAGCACCGAAAGTGATGAAGATGGCCGTTATCACTTTGAGAACGTGGATGTGAACCGCGATTATATTGTCACAGCGGTGTTACCTCGAGCTTACCGCTTCAGCCCTATGGAGCAAGGTGAAGACCCCGACGTTGACAGCAACATCAATCCTGAAACTGGTGAAACACCCCCATTTAAGGTCGGACGTTTGCGTGATACCCAGCATCTTGATGTCGGGTTTATTCCTACGGAGGCACAACAATGAGTCATTGTTTTTCAGTCAAAAACACCTTTACGCTCAGCTTTGTGTTGTGGCTGATGGTCTTGGCGTCGCCTGCGTTAGCTCAAGCCAATATCAGTGCCACCACTGCTTTTATCGCTGCAGACGGCGTTCGTACCTACATGGACATAGGTGGCGCTTGGGATGGCACCCAAGACGTCTCCCCCGGACCCAACAACCCTAATCCACCGGGTACACCTAGCGGCGACACCTTTAGCTTTGACCTAGAAAATGATGGCAACGCACCCGCAGATGACCTTGTTGTCACTGTCACCTTACCTACCGGGTTTAACTACGTGGCAGGTACAGCTAGCGTCACAATTGCACCTGCTACGTGTGGTGCAGCTCCTACGCTAGCAGCTAGCCAAGCAGGTACAACCCTCACCTTATTGCCTGCTTCTGGCTACGGTTTGCCAGACGGCTGCACGCTCACGTTTAACTATGACCTTGTCACAGACATCAATGTGGTGGGAGGAACGTATCAAGTTACCCCTACTTGGACCTACACAGGTGATAGCGGTAGCGTCCAGCAAAACATTGTTGTTCGCCCAGGTGACTTTCTCGTTACTAAAACAGCGATCACAGCCTCAGCAGGTGCAGGCGATAGTGTCGATTTTGAAATTGACATCATCAACAGTGGCTCGGGAGGGCTTTTTGACGCCGACATCCGCGACTTTCTAGGCGACGGCTTAGACAACATTACCTTTACACCACCTGCTAGTCCGCCTGGCAGTGCACCCACACTAGGCACAGATCAAGACGCTGGTTATGTATTTGAATACGTTGAACCGGGCGAAATGATTACTATTCCTGTGTCGGGTGTCGTGGTGGGCTGTGAGAACTTGGACAATAGAGCGAGTATTCGTGACCGTTTGTTTCCGTTTACAAACGACTCGTTAGAGTCCTTTGATTCAGTTGTCTTTGAGCTGGAAAATCCTGAGCTTGACTTTAACCCCGGTAACTTTACGCTGGACAACACCACCCCACAACTGGTCAGTATTCCGGTTAACAATACAGGTGCTGGGCCCGCTTTTAACACCGAAATTAACAGCAATTTGAACACCATCCCGGGGCTTACTATCACGTCTACCAGTGGCGACTGGGCCTATGATCCGGGTACGGGGACGTTTAGCTACACAGGTGGGTCACCAGCAGGCACGTTGGATGCAGGCGTGAATTCGACGCTCGAGTTCACTGCCCAAGTTATGGGCTGCCCGCCTACCCAAACTGGTAGCACCATTATCTGGGAACCTGCCTACGACAACATTTGTACCTCACCGAATTACAACCCTCCAACAACCTTGCAAGCGTTTACCCCACCATTAGGTATTTCATCGTTTTCAGTTGGTAATATTCCTTCTATTGGTGTTGACAAAAGCGTCTCTAATGAGCGCATTACAGCTGGTGGAAGTGGTAGCTATACCATTGCAGTGAGCGGCTCAAACATTGCCAACTTAGAGGATAATGTTGGCGGTCCAGACTTTACGCTAACCGACACCCTACCTGCTACGGGTCTTAACAACATTGTGATTAACACTTTACCAGCGGGTGTTAGTGTCAACGTAAACGGTAGTCCTTACACAGCAGGCAGTACCATTCCGGCGGGTGCTACCTTAACCGTAGAAGGTGAAAACGCTGACCTTGGCTTTAGTTTAGATATTAACTTTGATGTTGACGACAGCGTCTGTGCCGCAACTGGCGAGTTCCTTAATAATACAGCTAATTTGCAACACAACCAATGTATGCTTAGCGACTCGGATACAGCATCATTTATTATCAATGACAGTCCAGGCGGTACAACTGCAACCCAAGAACTTAACATTGTCAATAATACCAATGCTCCTTTTGAAACGGGTTTAAATGATACTGACGGCGTTGCTAATAATGAAGTTGGCGAAGGCGAAGCCATTCGCTTTGAGGCCCTTTATACCTTTAGCGGCCCAGGAACATGGGCGGGTAGTGTGTTTGAAACACGCTTTGATGCAGCTACTGAGGAGTATTTAGACGGTAGCCTCGAGGTACTCGTAAACGGTAATCCAGTAGCTGTGCCGCCAGCCAGCCTTACCTCAATAGCACCACTGCGCCTCGAGCTAGACTTTATTGAAGCGGCTATTGGCGACCCTAATTTAGATGGCAACGTGTTAGATATTCTCTATAGCGTCACCATTACCGATGCGGCTTTAGGTGGTAACACAGAGGCCGATTACCTCGAGCGGGTCGACATCACCCTCAACGGCGGCCCCGCGGGTTGTACAGGCGCACGCTATACCCAAGCTGTTCAAGTACCTCTGGTACGCGC
>CAZMCW010000257.1:2335-7128 GCA_964564405.1 uncultured bacterium | reverse complement strand
GTACGCTCGAGCTGCGCTGTACTTCGTAAACACGAGCGATTTTGATGTCGCTTTGGGGCATCAAAACATCACTTTAGTATAAGCTTACAAATGACCTAAATAAACTTGTGCCAGGAGATAATCTCGGGACGTTCACCCTAGGACAGGACCCAGAGATTGAACTAGCATAAAGGTACTGCTTAGCGACAGTGCATTTACAACAGTGCATTGGCAACAGTGCATTGGCAACAGTGCATTTGTAGAAATAAGTTTACAACAGCGCATTAACAAAAGCGCATTAACAACAGTACATTAACGAAAACTATTGAGTAGTGCATGTTGCGTGGTTGTTGCTGGCTGCTAGCTTGTTACTGCTAGCAATGAGAGGTAAGTTATGTCACTCGAGCACATCATCTTTTTAACGGGCGTGATTATTGTTATGGCACTGCTAGTCAAAGCAGGTCTCGAGCGACTGGGCATTCCTTCGCTGGTAGGGTATTTGCTACTTGGACTTGTCTTGCGCAGCACGGGTATTGTGCCCGAAGAACACGAAATGCTCACTGTGCTAGGTGAAATTGGCGTCATCATGCTGCTCTTTCGTGTGGGATTAACCGCAAATTTGGCCGGACTTCTCAAACAACTTAAACGCGCCAGTATTATTTGGTTTTGGACTGTGTTGTTCAGTGGAACGCTAGGGTTTATTACTGCTTTGCTGCTTGGCTTTGACAGTTTGGCAAGTGGGTTTGTGGCGGTAGCACTTACGGCTACAAGCGTGGGTGTTGCCTTAGCTGTCTGGCTCGAGGCAGGCGTCTTGCACACAGCTAGTGGCGAGCTCTTGCTAGATGTTGCCGAACTAGACGATATTTCTGCAGTGCTGCTAATGGCCTTACTGGTTGCGCTAGCGCCAACCTTGCAAGAAACCGACAGTTTTGGGTGGCAACAATTAACGGTCATTGCCCAGACAACGGGTATGTTGATTGTGCGGGGAACAATTTTTGCCCTGTTTTGTTACATTTTTTCGCGCTACTTTGAACGCCCTATTACCCGCTTATGTGACGAGCTCGAGCGTGGTCCCGATCCCATGATTACCATGGCCGGCATTGGTTTAATGATTGCAGCTGTGGCTGCAGCACTGGGATTTTCAGTGGCTATTGGTGCGTTTTTTGCGGGACTTGTTTACAGCCGCGACCCTAGAGCTGTCAAAAAAGAACGTGCGTTTAACGTGCTCTACGAATTTTTTGTACCGTTTTTTTTCATTGGGCTCGGGTTTTTGTTGGAACCGCGTAGCCTTGGTCAAGGCTTGCAAGTTGGGCTCGTTCTACTCATTGTGGCAGTAGCTGGCAAGATGTTGGGTACGCTCGTGCCTTTTATGCGCGAACAATTTCGCGAGCAACGTGGACCTAAGCGCTGGCGTATCTCGCGCAGTGGTGTCATTTTAGGCTTAAGCATGGTGCCGCGCGCTGAGATCGCGCTCATTGTCATGCAGCAGGGGCTAAGTTTAGGGGTGGTCTCGAGCGGCCTGTTTGCGGGCATCGTGGTGGTATCAGCAATTACCTGTGTGGCCGCACCAATGCTACTTAAACCGCTTCTTAACAACTACAGTCAGCGCAGTTTGTTTGCGTTACCTAAACCTCGTTAGCAGCCTAATCTTTAACCACTGAATCTTTCAACCAGTGTAACCATCAATCAATTAACTCACTACTCAAATGGTTGTATGCCATCAGCTACTATGATGACCTCACCTTTGTACTTTTGCAGTGTGTCAATGCAGTATATCAGTATCGTGCAAATACACCTCCATTTGGGTGAGTTTGGAGGTCGTCAGAAAGACTCTGTCTGCTACAACAAAAACTCTGTCTGCTACAACAATGTTTGAAGTCAGTAGATTCAATAGAGTACGATGATAGAGCATGATGTAAGGGGATACACACTTCATTTTTATAGGAGGACTTATGAAATCTGTAATTTACACACTTATCGCAGCTGTACTTCTCTCGAGCGCAGCCTTTGCGCAAGATGGCACAACCAGCGTTGTGGAAATTGTGAGTAGCGACCCACAACTCAGCACCTTAGCCAGTGTTGTGGTGGCGACTGGCTTGGTAGAAGTGCTCGAGCAACGCGGCTCGTACACTATCTTTGCACCTACCAATGACGCCTTCGCCGCTGTTCCAGAAAGCATTTTGCAAGCTCTTTTAGCTGACCCAGATGCCCTGCTTGGCGTGTTGGAATACCACATTGTGCCGGGTGCGCTCGTTGCTGCCAACGTCGTTCAAGGTAGTGCGGCAACCACGCTATTTGGTGAAGACGTAACCTTTGATGGCGCTACTATTTCAGGTGCCAACATTATTGCCACCGACCTTATGGCCACCAACGGTGTGGTCCACTTTATCGATTCGGTCATTTTGCCAGAATCACTGGGTCTAGGAGAGCCTGAAGAGCTTGATGACTTAGTGGAGTTAGTCACCTCTGAACCACAATTTAGTACACTAGCAACGGCGCTCGAGGCCGCCGATTTACTAGACGTTTTGCGCAGCGGCACCTTCACCGTGTTTGCCCCAACCAACGACGCCTTTGCAAAAGTCCCTCGTGATGACCTCAATGCCCTCCTTGCAGATGTTGACGCCCTCCGTGACGTGCTTACTTATCACGTGCTCGTAGGTGACGCCATCCAAAAAGACCTCATTAACTTTGAAGATGGTTCAGCTAATACGGTTCAAGGTGATGCTGTGATGGTCGGCGTTATGAACGGTATGGTCATGATTAACGACGCGTCCATCATATCTGAAAATATCATTGCGTCTAATGGCGTTATTCAAGTGATTGATACGGTGCTTATTCCGGGTATGTAGATTCTGGGCATGTAGATTCTGGGCATGTAACGCCCAAATTTTTTGACAGTTGAGATTAGCAAGCTGGTGGGTGACATCAGCTTGTTTTTTTTATGGCCTTGATCCTAGCAACGTCGCAAGTTTGTGATGACGCGCTCGTTTAATGGTATTTTAGCTGTCAGGATGAGCGTATCGGACGAGTTACAGCAACGTGAACAAGCAGCGCTCGAGAGCTACCAGCTTTTGCCGCGACTCCTGCACACAGTAAATACTGTGGACACATCCTGCGTGTTACTTGATACGCGGGTGGACACACCTATTGTTCCCATGCGCTACAACACTGCCCCAGATGCACCAACTCATCTATGTTTTTTAGATGCTGATCACCTACTCGCCACCGGAGAAATAGATGGCGATGAGTCCTCAGCGTATGATCTTCAGCAGTGTATCTTGGCGCTTACGCCCAGCAAAATGGGTGAGCTTATGCCCAAAGTGCGCAAACTTGTTGCTACCAAACCCTTAGCATTAGCGCTCGACATGACCAAACTTGCCGACACGCCGCCTTACGGCGAACAACGTTGGCACCCGCGCAGCCGCGAAGATATTGCTGAGTTGCAAGCTGCTGCGGGCGTGCCCTTGTGGCTTTACGGGATTGCCAGTGTGGCAGACGCCGAAGTAGCAAGTGAGGCTGGTGTAGAAGCCATCGTGGTCGATAGTAGCAGCGGCTTACACCTAGCTGCACCAGCTACTGCCGACATTTTCCCAGATATTTTTGATGCTGTGGCCGGCACGGTGGCCATTCACGCAGGTGGGCTCGTGCGCAGTGGGATTGATGTCTTTCGCTACTTAGCTTTAGGTGCTGAAACGGTTGTTGTGCGTAGTGACAGAGCGCTCACTAACTTACAACACGAACTTACCTACGCCATGCGCTTGACCGGTTGTGCCACGCTAGCAGACATTGGTTACGAGGCTATTTTTGCGCCTTTGTTTGAGGAAAGTTAGATGCTTGCCTATCTTGATGGTGTTGTGGCTGAAGTGCGCGGCCAAAGTGTCATTATGCAAGCGGGTGCGTTTGGGTTTGAGGTGTTTGCACCCAAGTCAACATTGATGGCCTGCCAAGTGGGTGCAGCGTTGCGCTTACACACGTACTTAGCCGTTAAAGAAGACGACCTCAGCTTGTTTGGCTTTCACCAGCTTGACATGAAACGCTTGTTTGAGTTTTTGCTGGGAGTGTCTGGAGTGGGTCCCAAACTTGCGTTAGCGATGTTATCTGCCCTGCCAACAACCCTCATTGCCAAAGCCGTGCTCGAGGAAGACGCCGGTCTGCTCGCCAGTGCGCCGGGCGTGGGTAAAAAGCTTGCCCAACGTATTATTTTGGAACTTAAAAACAAACTTCCCGAAGAACTTATGGCTGCTTCTGGTGGTAGTGCGCCCAAAGCGTTACTTAGCCCTGCCGGTGATGACGCCGTGGACGCGCTGCTGGCTTTGGGCTACCGGGAAACAACCGTGAAGACAACCATTGCTGAACTTGTCCTCAAAGACCCTGAGGCAAGTGCAGAGACGTTGATTCGCAAAGCACTTGCCAACTTGCGTTGAGCAAAATTTGTGGTAGTTTTCATACGTCGTAGTTTTCATGCATGGTATAGACGTCTGTTGATGTGCTCGAGCCTCACAAGTTTACGTTACCAACGTAAGCTAAAACAGCAATCTTACAATTTATTGTTGTGTCAAGTTAAGGCTACTAAGTATCTCCTATCTGTATCTTACAGATAGCAGTAGCGGTTAAGGAACGTAATTCATTCACGTTCCACGTCGCGAAGTTACTATGGAGACACTTAATGCTAATGGAATATACGACCTCAACAACCTTAACCCGTTGAATTTGGAGTAGATACCATCAACCTGCTTTCAGTGCTAACAAGAACGTATGGCATCAGCAACTGCCTCAACTTCATGTACACCTACTCGAATTCGTGTACACCTACT
>CAZMCW010000257.1:0-2325 GCA_964564405.1 uncultured bacterium | reverse complement strand
CTCGAATTTGAGTGACCGCTAAAGACGCCCACGGGTTTACAGCACGCGAAAATCATATTTTGGGGCTTGATAGAACCTGCGTCAACCTTTGTAAACAGTGTTGAGCACCGTACCGTACTGCACATCATAGTGTGCCATTATGCTAAATAGTGTGCCATCATGCTAAGCAGTGACATGACGTCACTAGACAATTTGTCATTAGACAATGTGTCGCCATAAGATTTGAGATTCATTGTGCGCGCTCACATACCCGCGCATATCACCTGTGTTGCTTGCACGTTACCTATATTGCTTATGTAGTTAGCCCTTGTGAAGCGTACAACACAGCATATCTTGGATTAGATCCCGAACATAACTTAACTCGAGAGCATAGGTTGAGCTGCGCGTACATTGCTGCAGTAACGTTGGCACGTTCATGGTTCAACCTGTGCATAGGCATGATTCACATTTAAAGGAGATAACTATGTGTGGCATTGCAGGTAGCTGGAGAAATACTGATGTTGAAGCTGTCAAATCTATGATGGACGACTTAGTTCACCGCGGCCCAGACGATGCTGGCGTGTGTGTCCAGCCAGAAGGTCAAGCAGCTTTTGGGCACCGCAGACTAGCTATTATGGATCCCGAAAGTGGCATCCAGCCGTTTCAACAAGATACCCAAGCACTTATCGCCAATGGCGAAATTTATAATTGGCAAGTCCTTAAAGCAGCGCTCGAGCAACGTGCGCTAGCCACAGGAACCGATTTAGAGTTTCGCACAACCAGTGATGCCGAGGTGGCGTTCCACTTGCTCCAACAGCAGGGTCAGCAAGCTATCAAAGAACTTGATGGCATGTTTGCGCTAGCGTTTGCCCACGACGGCGATATTTTACTAGCACGTGACCCTATCGGCATTAAACCGCTCTACTACGCGCACGTTGATGATGCGTTGTACTTTGCGTCTGAAATGAAAGCACTTACCCGCTTCAATACAGCTATTGACACCTTGGAACCTGGCACTATTTACAGCAGCCAACAGGGCAAAACACGTTTTTATGAGGTTCCATTTTATGCCTCAGATAACACTCACGGGTCGACTATTCCAAAGCCTACTAATGTGGAGCTTTCAGCCACTACAACCGACAAACCTTTGCTAGATAACGCGCAAGATGCTATTTCCGCAGTTCGTGACAGCCTCGAGCGCGCTGTTGTTAAACGCCTCATGAGTGACGTTCCCTTGGGCGCGTTTTTATCGGGTGGTTTAGACAGCAGCATTATTGCAGCCATTGCGAAGAAGCATCTAGGTCACTTGCAAACCTTTTCGGTAGGTATTGAAGGCTCACCTGACTTAGCAGCAGCCCGTCATGTCGCGCAGTACTTGGGCACAGAGCACCATGAATATGTGTTCACCGCAGACGAGGTTCGGGCGGCGTTTGGTGAGGTTATTTACGCCCTCGAGTCCTTCGACCAAGACCTTGTACGCAGCGTTATCCCCACGCATTTTACCGCCCGTCTGGCCGCTGAGCATGTCAAAGTTATCCTCACCGGCGAAGGTGCCGATGAGCTGTTTGCAGGCTATACCTACTACAAAAACTACACCGACATGAACGCGCTCCAGCACGAGTTACACCGCTCTATTTGCAGTATGCACAACGTCAACTTGCAACGTGTTGACCGCATCACCATGTTACACAGTGTGGAAGGGCGCGTGCCTTTTTTAGACACCGACGTTATCGATGTGGCCATGCGGATTCCTGCGGCACTCAAGTTGCGCGCTCACAGGCACAACGGCCCCAAAGTTGAAAAGTGGGTGTTGCGCAAAGCGTTTGAAGATATGTTGCCAGAAAACATTGTGTGGCGTGACAAAGCCCAGTTTGATGAGGGTAGTGGCACCACCGACATGCTTGCTGACATTATCGCTGAAGAAACGGCTAAGTTTGACAGTCACGCGTTTCGCCAAAAGCGCCCCGAAGCCGCCCTGCGCTCACCCGAAGAAGCGTATTACTACAGCATGTTTGAGTACGCGTTTGAAGCACCTCAATTGCTGTTGCCTAATATTGGTAGGTGGGCTCAGTAGCTATTTTGGCGTTATGTGTGTTTGTGACGGCAGATTGCTAGCAGGTTTATAAGGTGCTGTTGCAGACGCTGCGCGTTTTTAGGAAAGGGGGAAGGGATGATTTCATCAGCTTCTACGTACGTTTGTGAGGCATAAGTTCATTATTTGAATCTAACCTTGGAGATTACTGAGATCGTATGTTTTCCAGCAGCATGTAGCCTAAGTGATACCAAGTCCAACAAAACACATCATAAACTCCTACGGAGTTCATTACGTTCTAGTCGGACTTGGTA
>CAZMCW010000256.1:4663-7145 GCA_964564405.1 uncultured bacterium | reverse complement strand
GATCAAGCTCAACAACTACTGACAAACAATAAGGTTCATCCTGCAGCTCCTGTAGTACTGATAGGGGCATCTCTTGAAGAATTTTTAAGAACTTGGGTAGAAGAATCCAGCATAAGTATGGGTGGAAAACGACCCAGCTTAGATGCATATGCTAAAGCTCTCAGAGAAGCAGAACTTATCACTAAGCAAGATTTGAAAGATATTACTTCATGGGCTGGCCTTAGAAATCATGCTGCGCATGGAGAGTGGGACGAGGTCAGTGACAAAAACCGTGTCAAGATAATGCTTGAAGGTGTCAATCTGTTTATGCGTAAATACGGCGCATAGCCTTTTCTTGTCTGTGTAACTAATTGCCTATTTCACCGACAACATCAACTCTGAAACATCAAAATGACACACATCTTACCCATCAACCCATCCTTCAAGCATAGAATCGACCATGATCTACCGAAAATTAGGAAATAGCGGCCTGCAAGTCTTTCCATTGGCACTTGGCACCATGCAATTTGGCTGGACTGCCGACGAAACGACATCTTTTGAGATTATGGATGCGTTTCTGGACGCAGGCGGCAATATGATCGATACCGCCGACATCTACAGCATGTGGACGCCTAACAACCCCGGCGGCGTCTCCGAAACTATTATTGGGCGCTGGCTAGCCAGTCGTAAAAATCGTGAGCAAGTTGTCGTGGCTACCAAAGTGCGCGGCGCTATGGGTGCGCACGGTGCCGAGGGTAGAAGTCACCCACTCCAACGCGAAGGTTTGTCACGCCGCTGGATTATGAAAGCCTGTGAAGATTCCTTGCAGCGCTTGCAAGTCGATCACATTGATTTGTATCAGGTTCACTGGGTGGATAATCAAGTGCCGATTGAAGAAACCTTATCTGCCCTAACTGACCTAGTTCGCAAGGGTTATGTGCGCTATATTGGCTGTTCCAATTTTAGTGCGTGGCGGCTTATGCAGGCACTTTGGGCATCTGACAAGTACGGCTATGAGTCGTTTGTATCTATTCAACCCGAGTACAACATTTCGGACCCTATCCGCGAAGAATTTGAGCGGGAGCTAGCCCGCGTCTGTGAGACCTACGACATCGGCGTGGTGCCGTACAGCCCGCTAGCAGGTGGCTTTTTAACCGGCAAATACCGCCGCGACCAAGACCTGCCCGACAGCGTTCGCGCTAAGGGAATCTCTAAACGCTTTTCAGACAAAAATTGGAACATTATTGAGGCTGTTATGGACATTGCTGAGCAACACAACGTGCATCCTGCACAAGTTTCTTTGGCATGGTTGCTCTCCAAATCTTATATGACTGCGCCGATTGTGGGGGCCAACAGTATGGAGCAACTTCACGGGGTGTTGCCAGCAGCGACGCTCGAGCTATCTCAAGACGACCTCACCCGCTTAGATGAAGTGTCAGGTTGGGAACTTTCAAGAACAGAACAAGAGATTTAACTCCAACCTCTATCAGCTAATCCAAATCACTCAGCACCGCTATGTGCCCCAAAAACGTATCAGCCGCTTGCCCGTTCACAAACACCCGCATACTGTCGATGTTATTGCGTTGCAAGGTTTGGCGCAGCGCTTCTAACATAGCCAATTCTTCTTGCACGCTAGCAGCAGCCTGAGCGTCCACCGCCATGTCGATAACAGCTACGCGTTCGTTCGTGCGTTCAACTAAAAAGACTTCTTGCACGCGCACGCCGGCTACCCACACGCCAGCCTCTTCCATCGCCCTTTGGAGGGCGTCTAAGATAGCGCGGTAGCGGCGGTTACTGCCAGTAGGTAGCTCGAGGTCGTAGAACACCGTACGCTCGAGCCCCTCGCGGTCAATTAAGGTAAGCCCAATGCGTTCTTCGGTAAGCACTTCTTCCGGTGGACTGAGCATCACCTCTACCCTATCCACAGCAAGTTGCACGCGCAAAGCAAGCTGACTTCGTACAAACACAAAGCCACCTATTCCGGCAATCAGTAAGCCTGTTAGAAGAGGCGCAACGCGCTTCACAAGTAGGCCTTATTACAAGATGTTGATGAAGTCGGCATCAGTTGTTCACCTCGCGTAAAACCTCATCAATAGCGTTGGCAAGGGCATCTGCAAAGCCTACTGAGGCCATGTCTTGGGGACTAGCTTCTAGCAGTAGTCCGCGCCCAGCTGCACCAGCTAGGACAGTTAGCGGGGCCGCCTCGAGCACGTTGGTTCGCACGCCGTACGACTGCGCTAGCGTGCGACTAAGCGCGCGGGTGTAGCGCTCACCAAGGCTTAAATCCGGTACTAAATTCAGCAAGATACGCCGCCGCAAGGCGTCTGTCTCGAGCGTGCGCAAACTCTCAGCATTTTGGAAAATGGCATAGTTTAAGCCCACAGGTGTCTGCGGGTCCCCTAAATAAAACAAATTGATGCTACCCGCGCCAATGTTGGCAGCGTGAAGCGAGATAAACAAATCCTGACCCAAGCCGTAATCTGCCCGCTGGGACACAGGCAAA
>CAZMCW010000256.1:966-4653 GCA_964564405.1 uncultured bacterium | reverse complement strand
GCGCTGGGCTAATGCGTCTGCAAGTTGGCTCGCTAACGTTAGGGTGAGGTTAGCTTCACTACTACCCTCAAATGCTAGCCCGGTTGCGTTACCCCCATGACCTGGGTCAAGCGCAATTCTAAACGAGGTTGGCACGGCAGCAGTCGCTGGAGCACCTTCGCCCGCCCGAAATACGTCGATGATGGCAAGGGTACGGCCGTTTTGCTGCGTGCTAAACACCTCTGCGTCACTCCCTGGTGTGAGGGTTAAGCGCACGTCCACATGCCCACCACTGTTCATTACCGAACCACTGCGGATGAGGTTACCTGTTAACTGCTCAGGTGAGGCAATGTCTGTACGCAGTAGACGGAACTGAACAGCATCTAGCGCAGGTAGTTTGCGGGTTTCAATAGGGATGGGCGCAGAGAGCTCGAGCACAATCCGGTCGTAACCAGGTGCTGGCTCGAGGCGCACTCCCAAAACATCCGCCCGTTCAAATACAACCGCCACAATATTTTGCTCAGCAACAAAGTCAACCTGTCCACCAAGCGCCTCAGCAACGGCTTTCACCGGCACGTACACCACGCCACCAGCATTCACCGCCGCCGGACCACCTAGCACCTGGCCATTCACTCGCAACGCCGCTGTATTTTGAGCTGCCGCTGCTGGATCACTACTGATAGCCAAGGTCATAATTCTGTCCGCAAGTTGCAAGCTAGCTAGCCCACTCGGTATGTCCACTGCATAAATTGCACCCAGTGCTTGGGCGTAACTGGCAATTTCCACATAAGACGTCCCCGCGACCAACGCACTGGTCAGCGTGGGGACGTTACGACCATTGACCACAAGGCGCTGCTGGGCATAGCTAGTAGCCAACCCAGTAAGTACAAAGAAACTAAGGGCAATAACACGCCATTTTTGCATGAGGCTAGCGTCCTTTGAGGGCAGCATCAATTTGCCGTTTGGCATCTTTTTTAGCTTGTTGCTGGCGTTTGTCGTAGTTTTTGCGGCCGCGGCCTAACGCCACATCAATTTTGGCCCAACCGTCTTTGAAATAAAGCTTGGTAGGGACTAGGGTGAGGCCTTTGCGCTCGAGCCCCCGGGTAATCTCGGTAATTTCGCGGCGGTCAAGCAGTAATTTGCGGCTGCGCAGCGGGTCATGGTTGTTGTAGCTGGCTTCGGCATAGGCAGGAATGTGCATGCCGTGGAGCCACACCTCCCCTTTTTTCACACGTGCAAAGGCTTCTGCGAGCGTGCCACCGCCTTGCCGCAAAGACTTTACTTCACTTCCCAATAACACAAGACCTGCTTGATAGGTCTCAATCAGTTCATAATCAAATGATGCACGACGGTTCCGAATCACAACATCTTTCATTGAACTTGTATGCTAGCAGGCATTGTGAGGTTGGGACATCAACTAGCTCACCTTGCGTCAATACTTTATGAGCTTTTATGTACTAAAAAGTAACGATCGCAACTCTGTGTTGAAGTATTATAAAATATGTCATTTCACCAACAAGCAGACGAAGCAATACAAAGCGATACTGAAGCCTTTATGTATCTATACAAATCTATAACTGGACATCCTAAAGTAGGAATGTTGAGTCATGGAATGCTGCCTTCTTCATCAATGTACGCATATGAAAGCTACCAAGCACTTAGAGCTATGGTGTCAGAATCTCAGATAGAGAGAATTATCGACAACGAATTCTCAGAGACACTTGTAGAGTCTCGTCACAGAGCGAAATTACTGAGTAGTCCGCATCAGTCAATTTTAGAGATAGGCTCTGATCTCTCTGACATTGCTTCTAGGCACTGGGACTATTTTATAAAACCACACGCAAAAAACCCCTTGAAGCGATTTTTGGCAAGCGATCTTGGAGTATATCTGTGTAATAAACATATCTTTACAACAACTCATATTGCCGAATACTCAACGACGTTAGGGCTTGGGGCAGACACCAGAGAAAAAGCTCTCTCGATAGGATATGAACACGGAAGATATATAAGCGCTCTCTACAACCATTACGGATGGAGAATCCCTGAGACTCCAACGACTTCTGCCTTAGTAGACGAGCTAGAGATGCGAGATATTAAAGCGCCAGCACTTTACAAAAGAGGTCTATTAGGAGATCTTCCAAGAGAATTAGCAATAGCTTTGACAGTTCTACTTTCTAACTTAAATTACATGAAACATATCATCACATTACTATTGGCACCGCATGACTTAACGCGTGTAAAGTTGAAATTTGTTGCCACATACCATGCTAACAAGAATCTACAAACGATACAAAATCAGTTGTTTGCTAACGGTCAACGTCCATCACAACAAGTGCAAAACTTATTTTCAGAAATTATGGGCAATACAGATAGCAGATGGTTAAGAGAACAAAATATTCTTCGCAATCTGCTTGTTCATTATCATATTGACACAAACTCTTCAGTTAATCTTCCAATAACAGCAAATCGATTGGAAGTCATAGAAGAACTTGCACAAAAATCCCTCGAAGACATTGAAACTTTAGTTGACGGATATATCGAACGTACAATTAACGTGCTAGAAGCAAAGTTCAAGCTAATAGATGATCCTTTTCGGTATGGTCGTGTTACTTAGCTACATCACTAATGTATATTAAACTTTGTTGTTTCAGCAAAGTGAGACTCTATGTTTCTAGGTAAATTACAATAAACTTATTATGAAACGTATTTTGATTACAGGTGCCAACCGTGGACTCGGTCTAGAACTCGCCAAACAGTACCAAGCAGCCGGCTGGGAAGTTATAGCAACCTGTCGCCAGCCTGATCAAGCACGTGACTTGCACGTACTTGGACTCACGCCCCTCGCCCTAGACATAGCTGATGACACATCCATTGCAGCATTGACACATGAGGTGCAAGCTACGCCGCTGGATGTTGTCTTTAATAACGCGGGCATGTTTGGTCCTAGAGGTCTCCCCTTTGGCGAGTTAGCTGCTGAGACGTGGCTCGAGATCCTTCGGGTAAACACCGTCGCACCCATGCTGGTCACACAGGCGTTGCTCGAGAACGTTGCTACCAGTCAAGACAAACTCATCGTCTTTATGAGCAGCAACTTAGGCAGCATCGCCAGCAATTCCGGCGGTGAATACATCTACCGCAGTTCCAAAGCCGCGCTTAACATGAGTGCGGCAACGCTTGCCAAAGACCTTGCCCCACGTGGCATTCGGGTTGTCAGCATAAGTCCTGGTTGGGTGCGTACAGACATGGGCGGGAGCGGCGCACCTTTGAGCGTGCAAGATAGCGTTCAAGGCTTAACGATCAGCAAACAGGCGCGTTTTTGCGTTATGACGGTACACCTGTAGCGTGGTAATTGACGTTACCTAGTCAAGCAAGCCGCCCACATCCCACGGTTCAATATCCCAACGCAAACGTGAACTCCCCCGATAATCGCGTACAGGCTGCAAATAACTCAGCATCTGCGCGCTACTATCTGCCCGAATCAGTAAATGCTGATGATAATAACCACGTGCGTGGGCCACCGGGGCCGCCATCGGGCCAATAATGTCATCCTCGGCTGCACCTGCTACCCGCACAGCATCTGCTAAAAAGGCGGCAGCTTGCGCGGCACTAGGCGCTTTGCGGTCGCTCACTTGGACTTTACACAGGACGGTGAAAGGCGGATAGCGGTAACGTGCACGCCTGTCAAGCAACGCGTGATTAAAATCTAGG
>CAZMCW010000256.1:0-956 GCA_964564405.1 uncultured bacterium | reverse complement strand
GCTTGAGTCTGATCAGTAGCCAACCACGCACGTAACGCTGGATGTTCCGGTTGAAAGGTCTGCACGATGGTCAGCGGTCGCCGCCCGGGAGCTAACTCGGGTAGGTTGAGGAGGGCGCGGTAGGCTACTTCGTCACTACGAAAGTCGGCGGTGCTAAAGAGTGTGTCAAGTAGTGTCAGCGCAATAAGTGACACGTTCGGTAACGGCGTTTGCCGGAAGATGGCGGTTGTGGCAACGAGCACACCCGGTTTACCGTCATAGAGCAAGCTGAGGTCGTCTTTGCTATCGCTATCCAAACGCCTAACTTGCAAGTCTGGGATGGCCGTCCGCAGTTGCTCGGCAATCCACTCTGTACCAGCGGCCCTAGCAGGTTGCAAATCTTCACTTTGGCAATTTGAGCAAAACGTTGGGATAGGTTGCTCAAACTGGCACTGATGACAGCGCAATAGGTGTTCCCGGCGGTGGTAACGCAAGGGCAACGCACAATCGCAATGGGAGGCAGTTACCACCTGCCCACAGGCACCGCAACGTAATGCCGCTGAAAAGCCTTTGCGCGGTGCTAGGAGTATCGCTTGACGGTGGCGTTCAGCCACTTGCTTAAGCACCCGGATGAGGTCGGCGGTAAGCGGATAATTATGGGCCTCTGCCAGATTAACGACATGAACCCTGGCTTTGGGTTGGGGTAAGGACACAGCTAGCGCTTTATCTTCACGTTGATGTTTGACCCTACCCTCACTCGAGGTGATCTTATACTGCCCTGTCTGCAAAGCCGTACTTGGGCGAATGAGCGCGTCGGTGAGCCATAAAGGGCAACCGTGAAGGTCTGCTAGCATCTGGGCAGCGGTTGGGACAGAGAGCCTCGAGCCAGCTAGTAACTTGTAGCTCGAGCTACCCTCTTCCAACACCACCACCGCAGCCACATCACTTAAAGGTGCTAGCAGTGCCAAATAACTGCC
>CAZMCW010000255.1:0-7178 GCA_964564405.1 uncultured bacterium | reverse complement strand
TAACAACCAGCTCGTTTTCAGGTGCTTCGTTACGAGGGTTGTCCACGTAAGCAACCTCTGCCCCGGTTAGCTTGCTGACAAGTTGCGCTAGGTCGCGCACACGGTGAGTTTCAGTCATTTGGTTGAGGATGTTCACCCGTTCACCGCTAGTTGGTGGATGCTCCACAGCAAGCTGAATACAACGCACGGTATCGCGAATGTGAATAAACGCCCGCGTTTGTCCGCCTGTGCCGTGCACGGTGAGCGGATAGCCCACCGCAGCTTGCATGAGAAAGCGGTTGAGGACGGTGCCGTAGTCGCCATCGTAATCAAAGCGGTTGATGAGACGTTCGTCTTGCAAAGTTTCAGGCGTATTAGTTCCCCAGACAATACCTTGGTGTAAGTCGGTGACGCGAATTTTGTCGTTTTTGTTGTAATACGCAAACATGAGCTGGTCGAGGGTTTTGGTCATGTGGTAGATGCTACCGGGGTTACTCGGGTAAAGGATTTGCTGCATGAGGCGCTCGCCGCCTTCGGTGGTGACCTCAACATCTAAATAGCCTTCAGGAATGGCCATGCCTGCTGTACCGTAGCCGTACACACCCATGGTGCCAAGGTGGGCAACGTGAATGTCTTGCCCGGATTCGACTACGGCGCAAAGCACGTTGTGGGTGGCGTTGGTGTTGTTGCTCACTGTATAGCGTTTGTGTTGGGGGGACTTCATAGAGTAGGGCGCAGCGCGCTGCTCAGCGAAGTGCACAATGGCGTCAGGGCGTTCTTTGTCGAGCAAATACAAAAACCGTGCGTAGTTGACAGCAATGTCAAGGTTGTGAAACGCAATTTCTCGTCCCGACACCTCACGCCACGCAGCTAGGCGCGTACCCATCGGTTGAATGGGTGTAAGCGAGCCTGCTTCTAGTTCGTTATCAATATTGCGGCGGCTTAAGTTATCGATGATGACAACCTCGTGACCTAAGTTGGACAAATGAAGCGAGGTTGGCCAGCCACAAAAGCCGTCGCCGCCAAGGACAAATATTTTCATGTGAATTTCCTTTCGGGGAGTGTCAACATCCAAGTTACCTACAACTAAACTGTTTTATCCTATGTCAGCGTTGAGCTGAGGAATGTTAGCGATGTCAGCATTCTCTGAGTGTAAAAAAAGAAGGTACTCGAGCTTCCTCAAGTACCTTCTAACATTTGTAATATAGCTAATACGTCAGCTAGTGTGTCCTAGCGCGTACGAGTTAGGAGGTTTAGTGCCACTTCACCATGAACGTACTAATCAGCTTGCGTTTAAGTTCGCGCACTTGCCGTTTGAAAAAACGACGGCGGTAACTGCGTGCACCAGCTCGCCACTCGCCAGAACGGAGTAGCGACCACAAGACAATGGTGCCGATAAAGAACGGGTGCAGGAGGGCCCAGGTAATGGTTGTCATGCCATACAGGTCAGGACGGCCAAGTTGCTTAGTCCCTAGCGCCATGCCAGCAATCTCTACAAACAGCTTGACAGCCCAAATACCGAATACCCACGGTGCTAATTGCGGCATAAATGGACTTAATATAATTCCGAGGGATAAAAACACACTTTGGAAGCCCAGCGTAAAAATGCTGAGCCAAAAGGCAGGGTGATAGTGAATGAGGTGATGGTAGCGGCTTACCCAACGGCGGCGCTGGTTGAGAAGTGCACCAAGTGACGACATAGGCTGGGTGTAAACCCGTACGTCTGGCGTGCTGGCAAAGACAATGCGTTTGTCCTCGAGCCGACCAATGCGCTGGGTCAGTAAGTCTTCATCGCCGCTGGGGGCGCGCCCCATAGCCCCAAAACCACCAATAGCTTCAAAAGCATCGCGGCGGTAGCCTTGGTTGTTCGCACTGCTGGCAAACTTCCAACCAAAGTGGGTCAGTGACCTCGAGGTCATCATGAGGGTAAGCCAGTCTACGGATTCGAAACGCTCAATCCAGGTGCTGGGTTTACCGGGTTGGGTACTCTCAACGTAGCCCACGACCATAGCAACATCTGGCGCAAAGTGGCGCACCATGCCCGCTACCCAGTTGGGTGTGTAGCGGCAATCAGCATCACTAGTTAGAATTATTTCGCCAGTTGAGTTGGTGATGCCGGTATTAACCGCGTTGACTTTAGGTGCTAAGCGTTTGCTGGGCTCGAGCACATTAATTTGCTTAAAGCGTGCGTCGCGCGCTACAAAACTTTCAATGATGCTGGCAGTTGCGTCTACTGAGCGGTCGTTGACAATCACAAACTCGAGCTCACCCGCGTAAACCTGTTTCGAGAGTGACTCTAATGTCCCATAAAGTTTATCCTCTTCGTTGTGTGCTGGAATAATCACACTGACCGAAGGTGTTTCTGGATTATTTGGGTGTTTGCGTAAACGGAACATGCCAACCACCACCATCAGCATTAAGCCGATGTAAGGTATGACCAATAAATACAATAAACCTATAAACCATGCCACAGTTATCACCACCTCGTTGAGTTGCGGCAACCTGCTGACGTGCTTGTGTCGATCAGTTCATTCAGCGTGGTTTGCCTAGTTTGGGTTATGCACCTGATACATGCCGGATGTGCTTATTTTACTAAAACTTAAATGTATTAAGGAATTTTATGAGAGCTTATATTCGTTTACTTCAAGCTTGTAAATTTTGAGTTAAGGTCGTTGGCATTTAGAAAAGAGCCTCAAATGATGACCTCAGCGTAGCTTCCAGCGCCGTACCATAGCATGTTTGTCGTGTGTGTGGCTACTAGTGACCTACGACGTGTGACACCTGAGAGATAGATTTACTTGACGTACCAATTGACCTACTAAGTTAGGGCTAATTTGCGAACGTCTCGAGTTTAAGAATGTAACGCGACGCACTAATTATAACGTATTCAGACGTGTTGATTTGCTAATGAAAGTACACCCGTTTCCAAAGTGTAATCAGCTTATCTGATTTACAAAGATGATATAAGCACGCTACTCTACAGTCATTGTTAAGGATAGGTGTAGCGTCAACAAGTACAAATGTACGTGACCATACCCATCCCATGTATTACAGATACTTTTGAGGTGCTCTCAATTTGTGGGTAAGACGTTATTTGTGGCGAAACCATTTGGATTAAGGCATTTGCTTAATCGTTCGCATGATTTCCTGTATTGCGTGCATACTCGAGCCCAGGAGGATGATATGAGCTTATCTCATCAAACGATGGTTCGCGTAGCAAAAGAAAAACAGCTTGAATATTTGCGGGAAGCAGAACTTCATCAGCTTCGGCGGGAGGCGCGTCAGCCTTGGCGTCACCGTTTAGCAGATGTTCTTGTGAGCCTCGCCAGTAAGTTGAACCCCAATTATCTCAACCTTAAGTACAATAGCCTCAAAAATATGAGTCTCAAGCAGGCTAGCACCAACCACGACACGCAATTACATGAAGTTCTTGGCGTATCGGGCACAATGAGTATGTCCGAGGTGTACACAGAAGACCCTCTCTGCTGCTAGACCCTTGCTGCTAAAGGAACGCGCGTGACAAACATCTATTTTTCAACCCAAGATTTAGTGCAAACGCGGTTTGCATTTAGTGCGCTATGGGAAACGGTGGCGAGCTACCGAATTTTGCGCAAACCTGCCTCGGCACCACTACACCTACCGTGGATACGCGAGACACAAGACGTACTTCAAGACATGGATATGCGCTTGCTAGATGCACTGATTTTGCACAGTAGAGGTGCCTATCCAGATTTTTTGACGCCGCCGCCAACCACACCACTACCTAATTTGCGCACCGAGCTCGAGCACCTTGTGCAAGTTGACCCGCGCAGGGTTCAGCAAGACATTGACAACGTCATCAGCCACTTAGACAGTAATGACCCTGCGATAGACGAGTGGCTCGAGCAGCTTTCTCCGTTTCAAAAGCATCCGCAAAGGGCCTTAGAAGAACTGGCAGAAACACTTTGGACGTATTGGCAGCGGACCCTAGAACCACATTGGGCGCGTATTCAAGCCTTGCTCGAGGCCAACATCATGTACCGCGCTAAAGCCTTTGCCTTGTACGGACCAAGCAAAGTATTTCGCGACTTACACGTGAATGTTGGCTATAGTGACCAGCGATTAGAATTAAAAGAGTACTGCAACTTTGAGGATATTGATTTAACTGGACGTGAGCTGCTCCTCATCCCCTCTGTGTTCATGAGCCGTACGGTCATGCTGGACCCGCCGTGGCAAGAAACCATGCAATACGTACGGTGCCAGGGGGACGTTCGGTTTGTGGTGCCCAGAGCCAGTCCCTACCAGCGACGCTCTCAACAAACTGTTAGGAGAAACGCGCGCTAAGTTGCTCAAGTACCTTGTCACACCGGCAACCACAGCGCACATGGCCGCCCTGTTTAAGGTGAGTCCTAGCGCAATTTCGCAGCATTTAAGTTGGTTGCGTGAGGCAGGCTTGGTCACAACCCAGCGCAATGGCAAGCATGTTTACTACAAGATAAGCCCAGCGGCAGAGCAAATCCTGACTGCGTATAACGAACTTGATGTGAGGTTGGCTCGAGCCATTTAAGCATCAGCCTGATGAAGGTGGCTCGAGCAACTCAAACCCCGGCACAGACACCCTCACAATATGTGGCATGGCTAGCGCCCGCCAGAACATAAAAACATCTATTGGGTTATGTTTCGCCACAAACAACGACATCACTGTGCCATGACTGACGATGGCTAGGTTGTTATATGGATGTGCCTCGAGTACCTGCTGAACCGCTATTTCAAAACGCGTGCAAGCTTGGTTGGCTGTTTCTTGTCCAAAGACCAAAGCATCTGGCGTTGCAAAAAATCTTTGTAGCGTATCAAAAAAAACATCTGGCGCAACGTAGGGAAATCCCTTGCGTGCGTGCTCATGAAGGTTGTCAGCTTGAGTTACAGGAATTCCCAACTGCTCAGCAAGCACGCGCCCGGTTTCAGTAGCTTTAAATTCATCACTGGTGACAATGTGTGTGAGCTTATCTTCTTTAAGCTCATCTGCAAGCTCCACACAAGCATCGTAGGCACTAGCCGTGAGCCGCCAATCGTGTGAGGAGATACTGGGGTCTTGGTGAGTTTCAGCGTGACGAATCAAGATGAGTTGCATGGAGACCATCCGGCAAGATAACGCCGCACCTTAGCATGATGGCTCGAGGCGCGGCACGGTAATTGCGGCGTGATTGTGGTTGCGTCGTAGGTACTATGTTGTAGTTACTATGATGTCATTGGATGCAGTGTCATACGATTAAGCCGGACGCAATGAAGTCATCTCAAAACTTGCTGTAAATCTCGCAGCACGGCATCAGGATGTGCGTCAATGCCATGTGACCGGAACGATTTACATAGCGAAATAACATCACGCTCTAAAAGTGACTTGGCAGCTTTGTTATCACTCATGTTAACCACTTGCGGAAAATCAATGACATACACTTGACTTTGCCACCAAAGTAAGTTGTAGGTGCTGTAATCGCCGTGAATCTTGCCGAGTTGGAGCATCCTTTTCAAGATTTCAAGGCTTTCTTGCCAAGCCTGCTGGGCTTCTTCCTCAGTTAAGCGCACATCGGCTAAGCGGGGCGCGGGACCGTCGTCATCACCTAGATATTCCATAAGCACAACACGACCAGCCCGCACATATTCATCTGTTCCTGGACCAATCAGTGGTTTGGGCACAGGTAATCCGGCATCATAAAATTCCCATAGCTGCATATATTCATGGAAAATCCACAGCGTTTGGTTGATGTCGGCACCGGAGCGCCGTTTTTCCTGCTCGGCGTGTTTGTATTGTGCGTTGGTAAAGCGCCGTCCTTGACGGTAGATGTCGTCGTGCTTGAAACTGCGCACGTCGCGGTCTAGGTAAATCTTGGCAGCGACCAGTCCTAACTTGCCACGTGCTAGATAAACGGTGGCCTCTTTACCACTTTTGAGCTCGAGCAAGACCTCATCTATAAACCCTTGTTCTTGCAGCGTTTGTAAGGTTGTGTCAGGACTCTCAGTTTGTGTTGCGTCTGTTTGTTTGAGTTTGTCTAGCCGCAATTTGCCGCGTGGTTTACGGGCTTTTTTGCGTTTGTCGTATTTCTCGAAGTCGGCATTAGCCATGTCCTCGAGGTCGTAGAGATCATAATCATCAGAATTGTGCTGCGTCAACGGTTCCTCCGTAAATGTGCTTTAGTAAGCACACAAAAGGGCGTTGAGCACCAGCGGGAAAGCTCGAGAGGTTGCTCGAGGCTATGATTCAACATATCAACATAGGGGTATTAATTCCACATAACGGAACCCGAAGGCTGGTGCTCGTGTCTTGAATTTCTGGAAACAATCATGGTTCTAACAGTCGTCGTTCTAACAGTCGTTGTTCTAACAATCATTGTCATAAGCGCACCACCTCCTTTGAGTGGTTCATGGTGATTATGGGCGTTGGGGGGACGTTTGTCAAGCATGGTTGAGGTTGTGATGAGCTGTGGTGACGAATTTAGAGATAAACCCAGAAGGTGTCCTAAAAGTAGGGCCTTCTGGGTTTATTGATAGTTGTGTTGTGCTAGCTGAGTGCTACTTAGGGGACTCGAGCCACAAACTGTAAGGTTAAAATTTCGCCAACGTTGTACCCTACTAGGGGTGTTGGTAAAGCTGTTGTCTCGTCATACACTACACGCACATGGGTAACACCTGCCCCAGCGCAGGTGGCGGTATTGAAGGTGATGCCATCAGTTGAACACTGCAAGTCACTTCTGCCCAATGCAACATCTGCGGTGGTGTTGTAGGTTGGACTATTCACAAACTCCATACCTTCAGGTACTTCATCGGTAATCACCACATTTCGTACAACATCTGTCTGAACGCGCCCTTCAATGGTGTAGACAATGTATTGCCCGGGCTCGATGTTGTAGGTCAGTTGCGTGCTATCGCCACCGTTGGAAAAACCTGGTGTGTCAGCGCAGTCAGGGTCGTTATCGCTGTTGGTATCGTCACAAGGCGGCAACTGATACTTTTGCAAATCCATCTCGGACGTGCCAATGCGGGTCAGTGTCAGTGGTGTTGGGTCATTTTCACCAGCTTCGTCAGGATTATCATCGCCGTCGAAGTCAGTATTTTGACCGTCATCTGAAAGGTCAGTAGTGGCAACGTCCCTACTTGGGTTAGAGGCTGTCACATTGGCTTGGTTGTCATAAGGACCAGCCGCACCAAGCGCATTAAAGTCACCC
>CAZMCW010000254.1:4217-7190 GCA_964564405.1 uncultured bacterium | reverse complement strand
CCCACATTGACAGCAATCGCATAATGTATCAACTCATCGTGGATCACATAGATTAAGATTAATTCATACAACAGCTAGATAGTGGTGTGATGTGTACGTTCTACCTGATGGCATCTCCCTTTCCCCCTTGCTCCCCTTCTCCCTTACCTGTACAGGTCACATCAGCAGTGTGTAACAGCATCTCCTAAAACTACTAATGCTATCTTTTAAATCGCTGCATCAATTTAATTCCCTGTTACCCAAATCGAAAATTAGCTTGTCTTGCGGCTCGAGGCCGTAATAATCGCAATGATAATAAGCCCCGTTAACACTTGCCGCAGGCCACTACTCACGCCAAGCGAGTTAAGCATGGTCACGACCAAAAACAAAAACAACGACGCGCCCCATAGCCCCGGCACGTTGGCGTCACCCCCGGCGATGTTAGTACCACCAATGACCACCACCGCAATGGACGACAGCAAAAATTGATTGCCCATATCTAACGACGCCCCACCCGAAAACGCCGCCAGTAATAAACCTGTTAGCCCAGCCAGAGCAGCACAAAGTACATAACTTAAAAAGCGCGTGAGGTTGACTTTGAGGCCAGAAAGTTGCGCGGCCCGTGGGTTTTGACCTAGGGCAAGCACTGAACGTCCGTAAATGCTGTGCTGGAGTAAATAGGCTAAACCGATGGTGAGAAGTAATGTGATGACAGCGAGCCAAGGAATGCCGAAGGCTCGAGCCGTTGCAAAACTTCCTAAACTATCCGGTGGGCGAACTCGCAAGCCGCGCCCAAACGCAATCGCGAACGATTGCAAGATAAAACTAGCGGATAACGTCGCAATAATGGGCGGAATACGCAGCAGATAGATCAGTAAAAAGTTGCCACAACCTGCGAGCGCGCCAATACCCACGGCACTGAGTAAGCCTAGTGGAATCATGGCACCCGCGCCGTCCATCACCCGCATGGACACAGCCCCAGCGAGCGCAATG
This sequence comes from uncultured bacterium, assembly GCA_964564405.1. Taxonomy (GTDB): domain Bacteria; phylum Deinococcota; class Deinococci; order Deinococcales; family Trueperaceae; genus JBCCBI01. Next base: position 6,218 of record CAZMCW010000254.1, on the reverse strand, counting down.
GTTGCTGGAATGGACAAGTCCACGTTGCCGGGGCCCATCGTCACCACAAACATTTGCCCGGCACCTACAATTACATAAAACGTTGCAAAGTTGAGCGCTGCCGTAAGCGTTGCACCTGCGCCGCGTCCTTCAGCCACAACAACCGTAATCCCCCAGACGAGTATCGCAGCTACAAATGACCACAACCACGGGTAATTTGTGAGAGCCATCCGTTTGGATGCTGGTGCGGTTGACCCTGTTGATGACTCTGTTGGTAGTTGCGTCATGTATGCCGTTCCCACCAATCTAGACCTGCCCGCAAGCCCAAGACAAGAATCAAAATGACGCCTTGCACGCCAATTTGCCAATCGGGAGAAATGCGTAAAAAGGACAAAAACGATGCTGCTAAGGTCATGGTCAGTGCGCCCAACACAGCGCCAATTGGGGAGACCCGCCCGCCCACAAACTCACAGCCTCCCAAAATCGCTGCCGCAATAGACACCAGCGTGTAGCGTAAGGCAATATTGCTATCTGCGGAGGTGGTAATACCTGTTAAGGTTAAGCCGGACAGCACCCCCATGAGCCCGCTGAGGCAATAAAGTTGCACGCGAATGGTGAGCAGGGACCAGCCCGCTTGGCGTAACGCTTTGGCGTTCCCACCTGCTGCGCGCAACACCACCCCGCCTGCTGAGGTCATAAACGCAAGGTGAATGGCGATGCCGCTCATCACAGCCACCACAATGGGTAAAGGCACAAAGGGCGGCTGTATCCGCAGAGCTTGGATTAGCCAGCTTGGCGTTGTACCCCCAGGTGAGGGCAACACTAATACAGCTAGCCCAAACCACACAAAGGACATGCCCAGGGTAACTACAATCGCAGGCAAGTTGCGCCAGCTAATAAGCGCGCCAAGTGACCCGTACAACGCAACACAACCCATAAGCATCAGCACGCCTAGCCACGGTTGGGTTGCCAAGTGCGTTACCGTAATGCAAGCAACTAAACTTACAAAGCCGCCGATGGACAAGTCCAAGTCGCCTAGTGTTAAGACAAACATCTGCGCAAGGGTCGCAAAGACGATGGGAATCGACAAGTTTAAGAGCAAGTTGAGGCCAAAATAGCTGCGTGCCCTGGGTTGTAAGTTAAAAATAGTTAGCAAGATGAGTGCCAGTGCCAGTGCAGGGAGCGCCGCCCGCAATAATCTGGGTAGCCGTTGTGTCCAAGTAAGTCCGCTCGAGGTGGGTAGGTTGACCATACTTAATATGTAATTGAGTTCATAATGTGAATGACCTTAGGTTGAGATGACATTGTTATGTGTGGCTATAGATGCTGAAAGTATCGTTGTGTTTTGTGGATTCATCAGTAATGATTGTAGTGATAAAAATGTATCTAGTAACTTTGATCTTTTTAATGTTGTGACTTTGATCTTTTTAATGTTGTGATTTTGAGAGAGGTAATGTTAAAAGATAATTTGTGCACCATGAGGTTACTACACCTTTAAAACGACGCCTCGAGAATACTTGCTTCGCTAATGTTGGGTTGCTCGAGCACCTTCACAATACCCCCGTTACGAAAAACATACACGCGGTCACAGTAGAAAAGTTCGTCCATTTCGGTGCTATACCAAATAAAACAGCGTCCCTGATAAGCTTCAGTTTGAATCATGGCATAAATATCCTGCTTGGTGCCAACGTCTACCCCGCGTAGAGGATCGTCCATCAGAATAACTTCAGCGTCGGACGCGAGCGCCCTAGCAAACAGAGCTTTTTGTTGATTGCCACCGCTTAAACTGGTAATGGCCTCATCCACGTTGGGTGTGCGAATGCCAATTTGGGTGCGCCATTGTTCAGCTAGCGCCGTTTCAGCTTTACCATCAACAAAACCACGCCTCAAGCCAGTCTGTTGTAAATTTTGATAAGCCCGCGGGCTAATGTTTTTACGAATTGACCAGAGTGGGAACACGCCATCCCGTTGCCGGTCGCCTGCAATGAACGCGCGCTTAGGGTGCTGCTTGCGTGCCAGCAT
>CAZMCW010000254.1:3228-4207 GCA_964564405.1 uncultured bacterium | reverse complement strand
AGTCATCTTGCCCGTGCCCCGCTAAGCCACCAATGCCAATCACCTCATGGGCTGCCGCATTAAACCTCGCTGTATCTTGGGGGCGCTGCTGTGAGATGTAACCCTCACCTGCTTGGTGGCGTTGACTCTGTTGCTCAACCTCCGCAGTGACATCACCCATCAGGGCAACTAAATCATCTTTACGCAGGTCGCCTGTTTCGCTAGTGACGAGTTTGTCGGCGACCACCTTGGCGTCGCGCATGACGATGACGCGCTCAGCCACCTCGAGCACCTCGTTCAGCATGTGAGAGATGAACACACAACTGCCACCTTCTGCTACAAACCTATGCAAGTAGTTCAGCAGTTGCGCGCTACTCGTTGTATCTAAAGACGAGGTGGGTTCATCTAAAATGATGAGCTTAATCTCTCTATCACTATCATTGTCACTGACCGTAAACGCCCTCGCAATTTCCACCATTTGCCGTTTAACCAGTGGCAAGCTGGCAATTTGCGCGTTAAGCGGTACACCGTGATCTGGAAAGATAGTGTCTAGGCTCTCCTGAATGAGCTTGCGAGCGCGACTGCGCCAACCCCAGCCACTGAGTTCACGGTGCATTAAGCGCGTGTTTTCGGTGACCGTTAAGTTGGGGCAAAGTGACAACTCTTGAAACACACAGCGAATGCCAAGTTCGTGCGCGCGGCGGGCTGTAAACGTGTCGATGGGATGGTCTTCAACAACTAATTGCCCACTGGTCATGGTGAGCGTACCCGCCATAATTTGGCTGAGGGTAGACTTGCCCGCACCGTTGTGGCCGATTAAGCCCACACAACTGCCGGGGTGAATGTCAACATCCACCCCAGCTAGTGCGGTAACGGCACCGTAGTGTTTCGTTGCTACGCGTAAAGAAAGCAAACTCATGCAGGTTGATGACGACTTACGTTCATTAACAATTTACTAGGGCGTTTTATTGTGGTGTTGGCGGCGCGGGTTCACCAGCAA
>CAZMCW010000254.1:0-3218 GCA_964564405.1 uncultured bacterium | reverse complement strand
CGCTCACCCAGTTTTGCGTGTAGGTTGCGTTGGTCACACCACCTTCTGGGGTACGCTCGAGCCAGTATTCCAGATCGTCCTGCGTCACCACGAGCGTGGGTAGTAGCAAATCTTTAGGCACGTCTTTGCCTGCTAAAATTTGTTGTGCCACCCAAAAGCCTACTTGTGAGGAGGCTGGTGCAATCGACAGTGAAAAGGTCTCATAGTCGCTGGCATCTTTTTGCTCTTTCCACCAACTTAGTTCGTCGTGGCGATTTCCCATAATGATAATGGGTGCGTCGCGCCCGGCTGCTGCAAAGGCTTGGGCAGCACCAAAGCCGTCGCCGCCTTGGGTCACTACCGCAGCAACCTCGGGTAAGGTGGGCAAAATGCCGGACACTTCACGTTGGGCAACGGTTTGGGTCCAGTCGCCGTGAACGCTCCCCACCCGTTCAAATTGACTGTAGGTTTCCAGTCCGCTGTTAATGCCGGCGTGAATTTCATAATCCACAAAGACACCCGCGAGGCCGCGAATTTCTAAAATATTGCCGCCGTCTAAACGGTCAGCAAGGTAGTCCATCTGAGCTTCGCCCATACCTGCAAAGTCAACGACAATACGCCACGCACAGGGTTCGGTCACAATGCCATCAAACGACACGACGATGACGCCAGCGTCACAAGCTTGTTTGATAGTGCCATTAAGCGCTGTGGGTGAGGCTGCGTTGACTACAATGGCATCGTAACCTTGCAAGATAAGGTTTTGAATTTGGGCAGCTTGTTCGGTGGCTTGGTTTTCGGCAGTGGTAAATGCGGGTGCGTCAGCAACGATGTCTGCAGCGACAGCTTCATCAGCAACTTCTTGCCAGCTTTGCAGCATGGCTTGCCGCCACGAGTTTCCTGCAAAGTTATTGCTGAGCGCAATGCTAGCCGACGACGTGTCGTCAGTCGCAAGTTGCGCGCTCGCCAAGGTTACTAACATCAGTCCGGCAATGAGTCCCAAAATAGTCAAGCGTTTCATGATGACTCCCTTCTAAGTCCCTTCACAATCAACGGCTGTGCTCGAGCACGCAGGCTAGCTCACATAAATATCCTTTGCCGTTCAAGCTAATAGATGTAACCAGCGGGACAAGTAGTTTAAGCAGATAAGTACCTGTACACGGACACATCTGAATACCTGACGCTGAGCCAAAAACTCGTACAAAACACGTTGCTCAAGAATGGTCTATTTCTAATACACCACTTTTAAGTCGTCGATTGTCAATGGTATACAAAGTAAAACATAAGGCGACAAGATGGCAATGTGTTTCATATCACGTTTTATGGATTCGGGCGCATTTTGTAAATATAAATGTGGTGTGGTCATTATCCAATTTGGATGAAAAAGTTGTGTGCTTGGCTCGAGTTAGCAACTAGGATATCAAAGCCTAGGGTGAACCGGACACGTCTTTGCTACCGGGCATTTTTCTGTCAGATATGAGATCGTCAGCAGGCTTAAGGGTGCTAGCTGGATTGGGATCATCGCGGTAGTTCGTTATATTAACTGACATACCACCCAAAGCGTACAGGTTGCCATGAACGTCAAAAATAGGAAAACGCGTGGTCATACGGTGTTGTACACCAGATTGGGTAGTAAAATCGTGGTAGTCAATGCGGGTTTGACCACGTCGTAAAACGTCGCTGTCAGCATCTGCAAAGAATTTAGTATGCGTGTTGTTTACAATATCTTCGTACCGCTTGCCAGCTAGACTACTTTTAGAACGACCCAACTCGTCTGCAAAATAATCGTTAACACGTACATAACGTCGCTGAGGGTCTTTGATCCACATTGATACAGGGCTGTTGTCCATAAACCCTTCAAATAGCGCACTGAGGTTGTTGCGGTCAGCTTCTAAACGCAAGTTGAGTTTTCTAACTTCAGCTAAACTAGTTGACAACGCACTGTCTGTACTTGCGAGATTGCGCAAGCTAGACAACAAAAGAACCGCAAAGTTAACAAGTGCAAATATCACGCTAGTAATCTGAACCATGCGCAATCTTTGGGCGCGGTTGCGGGCTAGTGTTTCCAGTTGAAAGGTGAGTTCATTCATCAAATTTAGCAACACCAGGTTGTTATCTAGCGCAATATTTAAAGTGGGGCGTACGTCACTCAAAATAAGTTGATCCATGTCAGCACCGCTGTCACCTTGGAGTAAAGGTTGCATCTGACTGTAAATAGGACGCCAAACGCGCGCTGCGTCTTCAAGGATAGTACGTGCTGCAGGCGCGGCAATAGCCGGAATTTGAACGGGCTCATCATTACCACCTGTTAGAGTACCGCCCGTTAAGAAACCTTCCAAGGTGCTATTAAAAAGCTCAGCACTACTCACAAACTCATTGTAAAGCTCATTTCTAATGCTATCTTCAGTAGCAAACGCATTTTCGAGTTGTAATAGCGTCTTGGTCAAACGCTGCGACAACATACGCTGGCGTCCAGAAATATTAATTTTGATAGCGCTACGCTGAAAATCTTGCGCAATTTGCCAAGTTGCTACCAGAGCAGCAAGACTGAACACAAGGAATAAGCTAGCCGCAATAATGATCTGACGATATTTACGGTTAAAGATGTTGACAGCGTGGGATTGACGCATAAAGCAGTAACTCTTTCTGACAAAATAAAAATGTAACGCCGTGTGTGAAAATCAGGCTATAGATGAAGCAGGTTATACTAAAGTGCTTTTTACGTGGCACAACGTGCCATGCAAAAAACACGTGAGCGTGTACCCTTAGATGATTTAGATTATGACATCCTCGAGTCAATTTAGTATTACTTGTAATAGCTTAACTAGCTATGTGTTAGCAGTTTCAGGATTAGTTCCCCCATACTAAGTGGGCCGATTTCTACTCTCTTAGGTCGCACGCGCAACTGCCTGTGACAGTTACTCGTGGAAACGCTAGTGTGTATCCAAATTACTCCTTAAGGCTTATATCTTGTTGCGTGGCGGTACACAATAGTGGCGGTACACAATATAAGTATCTCCTACCTGTATCTTGCAGATACAGGTAGCGGTTAAGAAAAACAGCCCTGAGCGGCAGGTATCATCTGGCAAAGATGACAGCTTTGGCTAAAGGCTTTTGATGAGTCATTTACGTTCCATTTCACAGAGTCATTATAGAAACACTGATACTAAAGTGATGTTTTGATGTCGCTTTGCGGTATCAAAATCGCTCGTGTTTACGAAGTACAGCGCAGCTCGAGCGTA
>CAZMCW010000253.1:0-7206 GCA_964564405.1 uncultured bacterium | reverse complement strand
GTTGCTTTTGCTTTTTCTCCCTTTCCCCCCTTCCCCCCTTCCCCCACGCTTGTTTTGGTTGCTTTCCGCATGGCCTCGAGGCTCGACTGAAACGTTACATAGTGCGGCAATTTGTAATGGATGCAAAAACCGGACGATTCCACAGGCTCCGTGTGATAGAGCACGTACTCCTCGCTGAGTGCTGGAAACGGATCAGGTTTGTCCATCGCCATGTCCAACATAGAGGCAGCAATGGTTTTTACCTCGTTCCAGCCAAGGGTTGCTGAAAACCCAATATCGAGCTGAGGTTCATCACTACTTCCCCCAAACGAGGACACCACCTCAGCTTGACTCACGCGAATTTTGCCAGCGCCAAACACTGCGCCTGTAACTGGGTGGGTGAGGTTGACATCCGCATAGGCAAGTCGCACTTCGTTCACCGTGGGGTGGTTGGTGCCATAACCGCGCATATCTGAATACCCAAGGGTAAGCACGCCGCCCGTGTCTGCTCTAGCAAGTGCTTGTAAGCGGTGCTCGCGAGAGGCAGGAAACAACATGGGTTCACGGGTGAGGTCGGGAAGGTCGGCAAGATCATCCGGTGGTGTTTGTGAGGCAAGGTCAGCAAGCAGACGATTTTGACGTTGCCACGTTGCCACGGCAGGTTGTGAAGGTGGCGTGGGTGTTGGGGCAGGCTCGAGCCCTTCTTCAACATCATCGCCCGCTTGGGGATCATCCTCGAGCACATCTATATTCAGCACCCGATGACTGTAATCCAGCGTTGGCCCTAAAATCTGCCCACCTGGAATGTCTTTAAATGCTGCTGAAATACGCCGCACAGTGAGCATATCGTCTTGCGCAATCGGCTGTGCGTAGGCAAGGCGCGGTTGGGTGGAACGATATGCACGCAAAAGCAGTACGGCTTCGTAGTAATCGCCACCTGTTTGGGCAAGCGTAAGCGCCGCCAGTTCAGGCGCGTACAACGACCCTTCACCCATGACCCGGTCGAGCAAATAAGGCATTGACGTTTTAATCATGCTGACAAGCTCACGACTTACAGGCGCGTGCAGTAAGCGGTGCAGTTTTTCAGCGTTTTGGATGGCTTTCTCGCCACCTCGAGCAGCAACATAAGCCATTAGCCAACCTCCCCAGTGATTGTCACAGTAGTACTGCGCGGGATACCCACAAGTTGCGTGCCATCCGTGAGTACAACATCCCAGCCAAGCGGATAGTGACGCGTTTTGTTACGAAGTTGCCAAAATTCTGTGGGAATGCCATCAATCTGTAAGACGGTATGCGTTTCAATGCCAGGGCCGGTGAGCTGCAAGTTTGTGCCTGCTTCAAACGAAGCTTGCAAGATGAGGGTAGCAGCACAATCTGGGTAGAGCATGTCACCGCGTTTGGCGTGCTCTAAGGTTCCCAAATCATCCTCAACAAGTTGACTAAAGAAGATATAATCTGCGTCTTGAAGTGACTTTGCGCGTGCACCTGTGGTTTTTAAACGCTGTGCCAAGGCGTTATCTGGCGTGTAAAAACTGGTCTCGAGGTCGAGCAGAGTTAGTCCGATGTGCTCGAGGCTCACCTCTGCCAACGTTTGCGGTTCACCCGGATAACTCAGCGCCCACATGAGCGCGTCAAACGTTGCATGGGTGATGCTTTCGTGGTCACTGCGTGCAGGTACAGTCACTTAAAAGGTTTCCATTTCGACTCGAGTAGCTTCAACTTGGCGCATCAGCAGCGTTTGCGCATCTTGCTGTTTGCTGCGTTGCACCTCAACAAAAGCCTCAATTTGCTGTGTAAACACATCTGCACTGAGGCAAGCATCTAGAATAGCAACTGCTAATGCTTGTTCCAAATCCCGTCCTAGACAGGCTGCGTAGCCTTGTGTTTGGTGGTGCTCGAGTGTCACCAAAGCCTCTGCCACCAAGGTTTCACCCAAGTGGAAGGTAGCACCCTGCGCGGTGTCCTGATACGGCAACATGACAAGTCCGGTGCGGTTTTGCTGCACGTCGATGTGTCCAAGTTCAGGTAGCAATGTTTCGGTAAATGTTTTGATATCTTCTGGTGGCGTTTGCGTGAGGATAGACAGCACCTCAGCTTGTTGGTCAAGATACGTCATGCTGGATAATACGCTTTTGCAGGGTTATTTATCCTGCGTAAGCGCAAAACCTTTCATAAACTGCTTTTGCAGCAGCAAAAAGACAATGAGCGGCGGAATACTCGTTAGCACTGCACCGAGCATAAGCGGGCCAAATGCTTGGTCGTTGCGAATTTCGCTAAGCGCTCTCGCTAGCCCAACTTGCACCACTTGGTTCGCAGGGTCACGGATAATCAGTAGCGGCCAGAGGTATTGGTTCCAGGTGTCCAAAAACATAATGACAATCAGCGCGCCAATGGTGCTCCAACTAAGTGGGATGAGCACCTTAAACAAAAATTGAATGGGATTGGCACCATCTAGTTGCGCCGCCTCAGACAGTTCTGGGGGGATGCTTCTAAAGTGCTGCCGAAACAAAAAGACGCTGGTCGCGCTCGCAAAAAACGGCACGGTCAGTGCCAAATAAGTATCTGCCCAGTTAAAGTCATTTACCAAACGAAAAAGGGCGATGGCCAGAACCTCGGTGGGGGTCATGAGGGTCACAATAATCATGCTAAAGATGACCCACTTGCCGGGGTAGCGAAAGTACACCAGCCCCAAGCCGGCAAACAGCGAAAAAATGACCTTGCCAACAGCCACCGTGATGGAAATAAATAAGCTGTTAATCATAAAGCGCCACAGCTCGAGGCGATTCATCACAAAATTCCAGTTATCCCGCAAGCCTGTACCCGGCCAAAGTTGAAAGCGGATGACTTCTTGGTTGGTTTGAGTTGCCACCATGAGCGCGTAAAACATGGGAAAGCCAACGATGACGATGGCAATCATCAAAATGAGATGGGCATACCAATGTTTGGGGAGGATGCTGCCCCTACTGCGGGACGAGGTAAGTGATTGTGAGGCTCGAGCTTCACGAACTGCCATAGGTTGTATCCTTTCTGGTTAATTCCTTTTGGAATTAACCCACGTGGAACGTGTAGAAACAGCAGACGGTTCCGATGGGAACGCAGTAAAACCCTTAGGGTTTTACGAAGTGTTTATCGGAATCGGCAATAGCTTCCTTGCAAGTAACTAGGTTGCAAGTAACTAGGTTGCAAGTAACTAGGTGCTGTAACTGACACGCTCACGGCTCGAGCGAAACTGTAAAATAGTGATGCCAACAACAATAAGTAACAGGAGTAGCGACTGTGCCGCAGCTTTACCGAGGTCTTTACCCACAATACCGACCAAATACACGCGGTACATCGCCGACACAGTGGCATTCACTGGGCCACCCCTTGTGAGCACATCAATGACCCCAAAGGTCTGGAAAAACGCATAAATCGTGTTGGTGACAATTAAAAAGAAGGTAAACGGAGATAGCAGCGGAAAGGTAATTTTGAAAAAGCCCTGAATGGGATTTGCACCGTCGATGTAGGCAGCCTCGAGCAACTCCGGCGAAACATTTTTAAGCCCCGCAATATAAAACAAAATATTAAACCCAGTCTGATTCCATGCTGCCGTCAAAATAATACTCAACGTCGCAAAAAAGGCGTTCCCCAACCACGGCACCCGAAACCCAAACGCACCCTCTAGCAAGTGATTGACCACGCCCGCGATGGGGTTGAGCATAAGCTGAAAAAGCACGCCCGCCACAATGGGGGAAATGGCAATGGGCCAGATAAGTAGCGCCCGGTACACGCTCGCACCACGAATAGGCAAGTTGGCCATCTGTGCCACCAAAAGCCCAAAACTCATCGCCACAAGCACCACGCCTAGCCCAATAACAAAGGTAATCATCAGCGAGTACCAGTAGTCGCCATCTAAAAACAACGATGAAAAGTTATTCAGGCACACAAAGCGGGTACGCGGCGCGCCCAAACGAACCAGCCGCGTGGACAAGCGAAAGGTTTGTGCAAGTGGGTAATAGTGAAACACCGACAACACAGTTAAGGTAGGCAGTAAACAAAGCAGGGCAATAAGCGGTGCCCACGGGCTTTTGAAAACGCCAGCGTAGGTTTCTGGAGCGGGTATTAAACCCCTACCGTCATCCAGTCGGCGCAAAGATGAGGCCGCCAGTGCACCAAGCGCAGCACCTGCAGTAGCAATTAAAGCTGCACCCAAGATAGCATCCAAGGTGTTACGTTCAACGTCAAAGGTGCAATAGGCTAGCGGCCACATAACAAGTTGGGTACCCGCTAGCCCCGCCAAGCCACCTAATAACAGCGCCCATAAACGCGTGCTTGCGCGGCGTTCCCGAAAGTAAGTAGCTAGTCCAGCAGCACCCAATAGTGCAGCAATGCTATTAACCAACCACGGTGCAATCACATACACAGCCCTGCCTCCACATTTTTATGTAGCTAAGTATTTTTGGAACATGTATAAAAGCAGAGCACCTCGTTTTGGAGATGCTCCGCTCAGTTACATGCGTGCTAACAGGTTATTCAGCGTAGAGGAAGTTGTATTCCTCGAGTAACACATCTGCTTCTGCTTTCACATCGCTGAATACGGTCATAGGATCGCGGCCGTTCAGCATGACGTCTTCCATACCCGCCTCAATAAGGTCGCGGGTTTCACGGAAGGTCCCGAACTTAGCACCCGCCGTGGCGTTGTTGACCGTAGACTCACCCAATTGGCTTGAAGCCGTCAAAAAGTTGGGGTTATCTGCGTACCAGTCGCTCGAGTCAATGCTGGTTAGCGTCTGCGCGTCCACATCCCAAAAGAGGTTGTTGTCGGGTTGTAAGTTGCTGAGCAGTTCAACTGAGCTAGTGCGAATGGGCACGTAGCCAGATGCGGTGTGCCAACTTGCGCTGTTTTCGGTGTTGCTCATGAACAGCAAAAAGGCCATCGCACCGTCTTCAATTTCGGGCTCGAGGCCGTCGGTAATCCACATGGTAGCTCCACCAAGGATGTTCCCAGCCCAGTCGTAGTCGTCATTGCGGATTAAAAAGCCAGTTTGAACTTCAAAGCCAGTTGCAGCAGCATCTTCCAAAACACCACGCGCAGACGCAGAGCTAAACAATGCAAACGCAACTTGACCGTTACCAAATAGGTTGCGCGTGCCCGTCCAGTCGCGGCGCGTGCCGGTGTAGACATAGTAATCGTTGTTGTAAAGCTCTTGATAAAAGTTAGCAATCGAAGTGAACTCGTCAGTGGTAAGCAGTAACTCGGTAGCGCGACCAGCACGACCATTTTCGTTGTTGACCAAGAACTGGTTCATCTGCGCAAGCCACTGTTCACTAAACCAGTTATCAAACGGCCAAGCAGCGCAACCTTCGTAGTTTTCGGGTAAGTTGCCAGCAGCAGCTGCAGCCTCGAGCGCCTCACACGCAGCTAAAAGTTCATTCCAGGTTGTCGGAATGCTCTCAATACCCGCAGCACCTAACAAATCCATGTTGGCGTAAGAGATAGACGTTGAAGTGTTCCATGCCACGCTGGCCCAGCGGCCGTCTACAGTGTAATAACGTGACACGACGGGGATGATGTCATCAAAGTTAACAGCTTGCCCTAAAATTTCGTCACGCCCGGCGATGATGTCATCGGCATACTTAAAAAAGCCACTGTCAGCAGAAAACTGCAAACCAGCATCAAACACTTGAGCAATGGCAGGTGGGTTGCCTTGCTCTTGGGCGAGGGTGTACTGATCGAGCAGTTGGAAGTAGTCACCAGGTTGTTCGACAATCACGTTGTATTGCGGATAAAGGTCATTAAAACGATTCGCGGCATCAATTGCCCAATCACCACGGTGATCGGAAAAAATTTGCCACATAACAATGTCACACGGTGCGTCTTCACTACAGGTTTGTGCGGCGGCTAGGCCGGAAATCGCAAAGATTACCAGCGCCATACCAATAAGGCGTTTGTTAGCCATGACTCAGCTCCCAGTTAAGGCATAAATTTGCAAGGCAGGTTTAAAAATGTACTTACCCCACAAGGCGTAAATATATCTAGCCCATGTCAGCTAAATGTCACTGACACTCCCCTGAACTACGTCATGGACGTGTCAGCTATAATTTTGATGGGAGCGTCAACATTCAAATACATAAAGTCATCACTGTAACTGATAAAGTTGAGTTTCTTGAAACATGTAATTCTATTCAGCTAGTTGACAATAAGATAGCAACATCAAGATAGCAACATCACAAGATCGTGATGCCTACCTAGAAGCTGATGAAATCTCCCCTTCTCCCTTGCTCCCCTTCTCCTTTATCTCAACTAGTAATAGCTTGTAACAACACCCTGTAAAACTATTAAAGAACCTCCCCCACACAACTGATATTGTCTTGTCAATCTTGATGTATGGTGTGACAGCATCATCTTGAGGTGTTACACGAGCAGCCTGTGATGATGTTATGAGTATTTGAACACGTGATTGGTGAGACTTTATGATTCTGCGCGATGTTACGTTACTTCATCCTGAGGGTATTTTTGTAGGCTCGAGCCTCGAGGCAGACGGCCCACACATCAGCCAAATTGAGTTAGGTAAGCAGCTTCAAGTAGATGCCGATGTGCCCGAATTTGACATGCAGGGACTTGTTGCCATGCCGGGGATTATCGACTTGCACGGGGACATGCTCGAGCGCGAACTTGAACCGCGCCCTGGCTCACGTTTTCCAGCTGCGCTGGCCATTCGTGAACTAGACAAACGCCATGCTGCAGCTGGCGTCACGACAGCCTATGTGGCACTCTCCTTTGCGAACTTTAGCCAACAAGATGATAACGAGCTAGTTCTACAGACACGTGATTTAGTGAGTGCAGTTCATGACCTCAAACCCAAACTTGGTTGCGACACCCGCATTCACGCGCGCTTTGAAATTGCTTATGTGCAAGCGAAACCTGTACTCAAAGAACTTATCAATAACAGGCAAGTTGACCTCGTGTCACTTATGGATCATTCGCCGGGACAAGGGCAGTTTCGAGATTTGGAGAGCTACGTAAGTTACATGGCCCAGTGGCTCAAAGTTGACCGACAGCAAGCAGAAAAAGAAGTGACAGCGCAGCTCGAGAATCCAGCTATTTGGGACAACGTTCACGACGTGAGCGAGTTAGCGCAACAGCATCACCTCCCGCTTGCTTCTCATGATGACGACACAGCAGACAAAATTTCTTTAATGCAGGCGATGGGCGTGGGTATTAGCGAGTTTCCGGTGACGCTCGAG
>CAZMCW010000252.1:712-7212 GCA_964564405.1 uncultured bacterium | reverse complement strand
CATGGTCTTGATTGGCGTCTCGGGTTGCACACAGGTCACGCAGAACAAAGACTAAAAAGCCTTCTGCTGCGCTCCGTTCAGCACAACGGCGCACACAAATTTCTGTCCGAACCCCGCAAACAAGCACGGTGGCAATGCCCCTACTCTCTAAAGTCTCCTTGAGGTTGGTGTGGGCAAAGCCGTCCTCGAGTTTTTCAAGGATGATGTCATTCTCAGCTATATCCAAGCCGTAAAAATCAAGCTCAGGATCGTGTTTGCTTGAGGGTCTAGGCGTACCTTTTAGGTCATTAAGCCAGTGAACATGTTCGCTTATCACGTCTTTGCTGGGTGTGGATTTGAGGTAGATAGGTAAGCCGCCGCGTTGACGAAAGTCATGCACAAAAGCATTAATTTTGGCAGGCAAGGCTTGCATGTGGGTGTTGGCATGTTTTTGGATGGTTTTACCGTGTGGGGAGCAAAAGCCAACTTGGACATCGACGATGAGCAGCGCGCACTTGTAAGCAGGGAAGGTTCTTTGGATATCCGAAGCGTAGTCTTGCCAGACGGTCATGTAAAAACCTTACTGGGATTCATCACTCAGGGTTTTGTCGGCAACTTTGAACACAGCTTAGTTTAGCGTATTTGGGTGCAAGTGGCTGAGGTTTGAAAGGCTGAGGATTACTCAAGTAGTGGCTGCATCAACCCCATCAACTTACGTTTGCGTTTATGTTTTTCAGCAGTAGCTTGAATGTAAGTTTCCCAAGGCTCAACTTGGTCGATAGCTACATAGGCTTCTTTAACTTGACCTAACCAACTCACTGCAACACCGTAGCGACTCGCGTTACCCGCGTCCATAATTTCCTCAGCTTGGGTTTTACTGGTGTCGATAACCCAGTTGGTATGACTGGTGTAGACAGCTTTCATAACTCTAAATACTAGCGTTCTGTCATCATATTTAAGTGCGCGGGTGGCGATGTGAACGGCGTCATCATAGAGGTGCTCACGCAAAAAGAGCGTTACAGCAGCGCGGCGGTTGTAATTGTAAAACGTGTGCGGATTGCGCAAGCGGGACAGTAAACTTTGCTTGAGGGTAGGCCAATCTGGCGTGAGCTTTTGTAGGGCGTCAAAAGCCTCAACACTGGGTTTAATTTGAAATGACATGAGGTTGGCGTCTAGCTCGAGTTGGGTGTTGCCTTGCTGTTCAGCAAAGCGTGTAGCGTAGTGGGTAAAGTTGAGAATATCTCCCCGATGGTGGTCGCTATCTCCAGCAAGCCTTCGGGTAACAAGATCAAGCCCGTACTGAATGAGGGTGGTTGCAAGTGGGGCATCTAATTCTGTGACAGCGTGAGCAACTTGTTGAGCATCGTCTACTGTGTGCAGGTAGTCACGGTACACGCTTTTGAGCGTGTCTAGATCATCTCGTTCAACGAGCATAAGTAAGTAGTCTGCGCTTTGCACGTTGGCTTTGGCAAAGTTGAGGGCGTCGTCGGAGTTACCTTTTGCGCGCAGTACGGTGAGGACGATGTCGTTATAGGTAGGTTGCTTATACTTGTGAAGCTTGCTGAGGTGCTCGCTGGTTGGTCCGTAAGTTAGGGCGTGAATAGATAATGACAAGTTAGCGTCAAACCATTCGTTGACCATGTCGTCTTCCCAGTTGTGGAGTTGCTCGAGCCGTCTGTCACGGTCTTCTTCGGTTAGCTCACTGTAGCTTCCCAAAAGTGCCTCAGCTAAAAGCTTATCCATGTCGTAAACAAGTGACTCGTCACTAAAGCCAACGTCGTGGTCGTAAAAAACTTCGTTGTTGTTAACTGTTTGAATATAACTGCCAATAAGGTCCCACATGAGCTCGAGCGCGTCGCGGTAGCTAGCCTGCTTATAAAACGGCTTAACTTCGTCAAGCACGTCGTACACATCACTGTAATCGGGAAAGCCGTCATAATCCATACCTGGGCTAGCCGCAGCTTTTTCCATGAGCATGACAAACGGACGCGTGTTGATGCTTGGTTCAGGTTCACTATTTTCAGGTTCACTATTTTCAGGGTCATCTGTTGTGGGGTCATCTGTTGCAGCTTGATGTGGTGTGCGAGCCTGTTGCTGCAAGTAGATGTGCAACGGACTTACTAGGTCAGGATGGTCAGTAAACGCGCTAGTGAGCGTGGTGCGTAGGTCATCAGCAGAAAGTGCAAGCAGCATGTCCACAAGTTCCGTGGCTAAGAGGTCTTTAGCTTGGCTATCCTCTGGCTGGTTGCCCTCGTGATGGTATTTCAGTAATACCGCCGCGATGTGTTTACAGTAACCATCAAACTCCTGCCCGTAAGGACAGGAACAAATTGCCCTGCTAACTTCCCAAGAGCTGCCTTTATCTTGTAACGTCACCGTAACTTTGTAGGGTTGCACGCCATTACCACGAACTGAGGCTGTGAGCTTGGTACCTGCTAACGATAGGTTGCCAACATGCCCGCCGTTGTAGTAGGT
Organism: uncultured bacterium; assembly: GCA_964564405.1. Classification (GTDB taxonomy): domain Bacteria; phylum Deinococcota; class Deinococci; order Deinococcales; family Trueperaceae; genus JBCCBI01. Next base: position 4,758 of record CAZMCW010000252.1, on the reverse strand, counting down.
CGCGCCGCGCTGGAGGATAGTTGAGCCAAACAAGTTTTGAATGTGCTGCAAACTCAACAGTTGTGCCATGTGTTTAGTTTACGTGCTAGCTTGCTGGATGTGAATAGTGACGCAACCGCCGGATAATCTCATCTTGCGTGTGGGTGAGGTTTTTGTAGGCGAGATGTTCAGGCGTCATGCTAGCTAGGGCCTGCTCGAGCCGTTTCGCCTTCCCCACATCCCCAGCTAAAACCTCAGTTAGCGGCGTGCTATACACCCGAATCGTAAACACATAGCGGTTAAGTTTAGGGAGCGGGATGAACGTTTGCCTCTCGCTACGGAAAAAGAGGTGCTCGAGCCTCACCTCAGTTAACTCAGGTTGCGTGTGCAGTGCCGGGTTATGGCAAAGTACATCATCTGTCACCAAGGACCACAAAAAACGCTTAAAAGGCCTGTCAAACAGCACTTTGTTGAGGTTGGCATGGGACTTGCTAAGGCGCTCACTGTGGGCAACTGGGCGGTGAATGGTGCTAAAGTCTTGCCCCAGTTTTTCAGCTGGGTTCCAATCACTAGGTAGACAAACAAGTAATGCTTCAGCTTGATCTGTAGCAGGTTCAGGTAAGCGTTGGATGACGGCAATGTCTTCTTGCACGCTGAGCCGCAAGGCGTCTGCAAGTGGTGCAGGGCTGTGCTCGAGGTGGTCTATAAGCTCTTTGGCTAAGTTGTCATCAACTAGCGGAGGTTTACTTAGGCGTGTCACCTGCTCATCTGCCAGTTGAAAACCCCATAGATAATTCTTAAATACACGCGCGTTTGGTTGAACCTCAAACCAGCGCGGATACTCTTGAGCAAGCACGCTAAGAACGTGCCAGAGGGTAGCCGTAAGCCCATCAGCATCACCTTTTGAACTATCACTCGCAACGATGCAGCGGCTTTGCTGGGGGTGCTGCATGAGTACATGTAGCACAGCGCGACTGTAGCGCGGCAAGTCACTATCTAAAACAAAATGTTTATCTGCCGAGGTAAATTTGTAAATATCTGCCCGCACATGAGTTGGTACATCAACTGGAAAAGGTGGCACGGGGCGTGCTAAAAGACTTAAAGGCTGCCTCATTAACTTAATTGTAGCAATTGGGTACGAACGTGGTACAACTGCGCCTTGTGGTACAACCTGATGACTTGATGTGATAGTGACTTAATATTGTGGTGTCTCAAATGCACAATGTCTCAAACGCACAATGTCTCAAATGCATGATGTCTCAGATATATGGCGTCTCAAATGCACGGTGTCTTAGATGTATGACGTCTCAAATTCATAGTTTCTCAAATTCATAGTTTCTCAAATTCATAGTTTCTCAAATATACGGTGCATTAAGTGGTATCTCAAACGCGTAATGCATCAACTAAACACAACACGCTGATGTTGCAACCTGCCGCGATAACGCTGTGATAACAACACTGTAACGACAATGCTGTGATGATGCTGTGACGACAACGCTATGATGACGACGCTATGATGACGACGAGTTGAGGATGGTATGGAACAAACACTGTTAACTCGCTTAAACAAAGAGCGCAAAGCACTGCGCGGCGCGCTAGAAGATAAACCTGTAGACGAAGCTGTGCAGCACTGTCAAAGTGTGCTTACGCGGCTAGGTCAAGACTATTTGAACGATGTACCAACAGCTCAGGTAGAACAGACCTCGTTACTTTTGGAGTTGCTTGTGCGGGGGCTCGAGCACGCCCTAGCTGCTAACCAAGTAGACTTGTGGAGGCCTTACAACCCAGCAGATGAACGCGCGTGGTTGCGCGTTGACATGCCAGTAGTTAGGCGTTTTGCCCGTTTGCGCGGTCTCAACCCAGGGCGTTTGCTTGCCCAAGCGCTTGTCTTTGTTATTTTGCTGTTGTTTTTGATGTTGCAAGTTCCCAACGACCCACTTTTGTTTATCGCTATTGGCTTGCTTGTCTTTTTAGCATATGTCTCAGTTGCGCCTGCCGCACGCCAAGCGGTTAATCCAGATGCAACTGTATCGCCCCAAAGCTTGCAACATGAAGTCCAAGTGGATGTAGACATACTGCTTGCTAGCCTCACCAAAGCCTGTGACAGTTTTGACAGGCTTGTGAACGTCTTGAACCAAACGTCGGCAAGTACAGCTGTAGTTACGACCAACCCGCAACTTATGGAGCAAACAGACGTGCTCGAGCTGTTTCAAGGTCTAGCTGAAGCCCACACGCGCGGTCAAGCTGAGTTAGCGCTTGCGCGCAGTAGCGACGTGCGACTGCTCTTAAAACGGCATGGGCTCGAGCTAGTTGACCACACCTCTGTTGAAGCAGATAACTTGCGCGACAGATTTGAACTTGAACCCAGCCTTGACCCAACGAGCCGCGACTACCGCACCTTGCGCCCGGCGGTTGTAGATAGTTCTGGTAAGGTGCTTTTACGCGGCCGCGTTGTCGAACCGCAAACGCTAAAAATCTCTTAATAAGATGTGTCCGCTAGTGTCCCTATGAAATGGATAAAGACAATATTTATAGAAACGATATACCACAATTATGAACGTTGATATCGACCCTAATGCTCAAGCTAAAGATGCTCAAGAGAATGGCAGTTCCCTCAACCGCATTCAGGAGATTGTCGGGTTTGATCTGGGTCATGGTGAAAGTGCTCTAGCACGGGTTTGGGTTAAGAGTGATAGTGAACCGGAGATGCTCGAGCTTTACGGTGCTAAAAGTCAAATAACAGCCATCGGCAAAGACGCGCAAGGACGGCGAGTGCTCGGTCAACGGGCCCTTGAAGTTGCTGACGTCACTGAGCTCGACATCAGCTTTAAAGCGCGTCCTTCAGACGATTTGCACTACCGCCGCGTGATGACTGATTTTGTCCAAGCGGTTGTTGAGCACCTTATTAACACCCGCCAACTGACGCTTTCGCCAAAGGTACGGTTTGTGGTGGGCTGTCCGTCGGGCTGGTCGGCGGACACACGCACGCGCTACGCAGAGTTGATTCGCGGTATGGGCTTAGACGACGTACAAGTTGTGCGGGAGTCGCGGGCTGCATTTATGTACGCCGTTCACCGTAACATGTTTAGTGTAGACGAACTCCAGGATTCGGTTTTGGTAATTGACATTGGCTCGTCCACCACAGATTTTACCTTGGTTCGCGGTATGGAAGACACAGCCATTGGCGACAGCGGCGACGACATTGGCGCAACTTACCTAGACAAAGCTATTTTTGCCCACGCGCTTGAGCAGCAAGAAGATAGGGCAGTGCTCGAGGATATTTTTGAACGTGCGCCCCTCTACCGCAACCGCTGTGAAATGCTCTGCCGCAAAGCCAAAGAAGCTTATTTTTCGCACCCAGATTGGTACACAACTACACCTTACAAAGCTATTGAAGACATCCAAGGACAAGTTCTTTTTCGCGTTGCGTTGGATAAAGCTGCTATAGACGCTATTTTAGCGCGTCCTATTGACGCTTTGGGCGGTCAACCCTTTCCGGTAGCGCTAGAAAATGCTGTCACCAACGTTTACAACAAGCTCGAGGCAGACGGCCTCATGCCCCGCGTCATACTTCTTACTGGTGGGCCGTCCCGAATTGGCTTTATTAACGATATTTGCGAGCGGGTGTTTGCTGGACTATCACCCAAACGCGACAGCGAACCCGAGTACACCATCGCCAGAGGTTTAGCGCTCTACGGTAAGTCGCTTATTCGCATTGCCCGCTTTCAAGCAGATATCAGTACATTTGCGCGTGAGCACCTGCCTGCGCGTATTGCCGAGCACCTAGCTGAGTTGCCGCAGATCCTTGCCAAACCACTGGCGCGCGCGCTCATTGACAACGCGCTCAAACCCGCGCAATATGCGTGGCAACAAGGCGACCTTGCAACACTTAACGATTTACCGCCAGCTTTTGAAGCTAATGCTAAACGCTATTTAGCAACACGTGACGCCCAAACTCAACTCAGTGAGCATATTGGTGCGTGGTTTGCCCCGGTAAAAGATGAACTCAATGCAGAAACACAAGCCATCAGTCAGCGTTACAACGTGCCTGCCGACGTGCTCGAGCT
>CAZMCW010000252.1:0-702 GCA_964564405.1 uncultured bacterium | reverse complement strand
TCTTAGCTACAACCCCGACGACATTGCCGGAAGCCCATTAGGACAACCCGACATGGGCGCACTGGTGTTTGGGAGTTTTAGCGTGGTGACCATTGTCTCGAGCTTGGTGGTGTTTACCTTACTTGACGCGTTTAGCGGGTTTTTAGTCTCCTTGCCGCTGGCTGTTGTAGTTAGTCTTATTGCTACGTTTCGCGGTAGAGACGCAGCTAACGACTGGCTTCGCTCACGCAAGTTACCTTTGGCGTTGCGGCGGCAACTACTCAACAACAAACAAATTGAAACCCCCAAAACAAGCATGATAGATAAACTCGAGGCCAACATTGCTGAAGCGTTGCAACAAGACGAAGACTTAGCACGTAGTATCACTGAACAAGTAAGTCGTCAGCTTACCCAAGCCCTAAGCGATAAAGCAGACGAAGCAAGTATTTTTGTACGTTAGAGATAAGTATATTTATTAAGATGCGTGCTTATAGCGTTTCCATGAGTAACTGCCACAGGCAGTTGCGCGTGTAACCTAGGGAAGTAGCAATCGACCCATTTAGTATAGGGGAACCAATCCTGGAACTGCTATTACTATAAACTGTGACAAATGTACTTTGGTTATGTTAAACTTGCAATCTTAAATGTGCAAACGCAAGGTCTTATACTAAAGTGATGTTTTGATGTCGCTTTGTGGCATCAAAATCGCTCGTGTTTACGAAG
>CAZMCW010000251.1:0-7254 GCA_964564405.1 uncultured bacterium | reverse complement strand
AGGTTATACTAAAGTGATGTTTTGATGTCGCTTTGTGGCATCAAAATCGCTCGTGTTCACGAAGTACAGCGCAGCTCGAGCGTACCCTTAGATGATTCAGACTATGACATTCAAGAGTCAATTTGGTACTAGACATTGAGCTTACACGTAGGAACATCTATAAGTAGATGCTCGAGGCTTTTTTAAATGGGCTGCCTCGAGCATCCCTCTCTACTCCAATAGCAACCTCAAAACATGGTGGTACGTACACTATTAAATCACAACCTTAAATATTGACCATCTGTAGTACTGATATAATGTATACGCCTGCTAAAATTACCCTCAAACCAGCGCGTGTAGCCTACTAGCCCAGCTAACCTACGTCGTGTTGCTCAGGATCAATTTCAAAGATAAGTCCGCCGCGCTCGAGCCGCCGTAGTAGCTCTTGTAACATGTCAGGATCGGGTTCAACAACCAGTAAATCGTGGCTACTTTGGGGGGTTGTGAGGGCTTGTAACACTTGTTTGCCACTTACCCCAAATTCTTTTTGCACGTCTCTGAATAGGTCCATCATGGGACTTAGCGCGTCGCGTCCGCGCAAGGTCAGCGCGTAGTATTTTTTGATCAGGTTAGCAGTTGCATCAGGTAAGTTAATAGCGGTTGCTGCTGTTTGCTGGTAATAGCCTGCGTCAGCTCGAGCTGGTGTAACAACACGCAGACAAGCAGTACCTTCGTAGTAAAACGTATAGCCGTTTTCGTCTACGCCCATTGCTGAGCCTAAAGCTTGAGACGGTGGTGTTGCTGCTTCCTGTTGAGGTAAGTCAGGTGGCGTCACAAAACTTGCTGCAACATCTTTATTGTCTTCACTATCCTCAATAACCTCAGCAATTTTGCCACTTGCACTAGGTACACTTACAACTTCACTGACAACACTAGCCAAAACATCCTCAATTGCTAAGTCGTCTTTAGGTATGTCATCTTTAGGTATGTCATCTTTCGAGACGTCATCAGATGACGTACTGTGCGTGGGCACACCGTCACTAACTACACCGTCACTAACTGCATCCTCGGTCAGGGCAACGTCGGCCTCTAAAGCACCATAATCGGCCTCTAAAGCACCATAAGTTGAAGGCGACTCTGTTGGCTGCCCGTGCAACGTGAGCAAACTTGCCATCATAAACGGCGCAAGCGGAATAAACTGAAACGCCATGCGTCCCTCGAGCCCAAGTAGCACTTTAAGCGCGTCATCACCAGTTAAGACGTCAGGGGCGTCTTGGGTGACGCTGCGCTGCCGCTCACTTGCAGCTGTTTGCAAACTACCTGCTGCCACAAGTACGTAACCACGCTCGAGGCGGTTAACGTCAACACGTTCTAACACCATTATGCCAGAACCCGCCAAGTAGTCTTGAATAAGCGCTTCTGGGTTTAAGCTCGAGCTAACGAGGTGCGCACTCGCTGTAAGCTTAGGTAAAGCTTGCAAAACGGGTAAGTAACTCGTGGGATAACTGCTGGCGAGTTGGGGCAAGGGTACACCTCCACCAACCTCTGCCAGCGCGTATGTATGGAGCGTAAACCGTCTTGCAGATAGTTCCTGCTCAGCTAAAGCATGAGGCATCTCAAAACTGACTAGCGTGCGCCCCTCAGCTAAGACCGTGAGGCTAGACTCTTTCGCTTTTTCTAACAGCAACGTGCCAGATACGCGAATAGCTTCTAGGGCCCGCAAAAGTTGGCGTTCAGATAGCTCGCCCAGATGATCTAACCCAAACGTCGTTCCAAGAGCATCAGTAGCATTTATAGGATTAGCACCTGTGTTGGCTGCATCAGTATGTGTTGCATTTGGGTTTGAGGTGCCAGAATTTGGAAGGTCAGAGTTTGGAAGATCAGAATTTGGAAGATTAGTCATGAGTGAAGCCTCAATACAGGGCACCTAATTTGGGTTGAATTTACAACTTGCGAGCTGGGCATAGTTCGTAATGAGTTATATAAGGTCAGTCATATATAAGGTCTAGTTATGTAAAGTCGCAGGATAATGCAGTGACCCTGTTAGGAATACATTAGCCTACACCAAGTATCTTCAAAACAAAAGTACAACTTAGGTTGATGCTGTATGTGTTGTGCTCGAGCTTCAACACTACATCACCTAACCTATGACCTAACCTATGTATCAAACCTAACCTATGTATCAAGTGTTATATCGACTGTGTACACAAATTATAGCTAATAACTCTTGTAGTGCGCCTAATTAGGCTGTCAGTTAACCCATTAATTAGCCACCTATTGCCTAACTAATTGCTGTGGTCAACGAGCGCACCATCTTGCTCAAAAAATGCCACAATGCCTTCGGCGATACCGTTAGCGACTTGCGTGCGGTAGTCTTCGCGGGCAAGGTTGCGCCCTTCTTCAGGGTTACTTACAAAACCGACTTCAACTAACACAGCTGGAATACTAGCGTTGCGGATGACATAAAAATAGTTTTTGCGAATACCTCGGTCAGTTGCACCTGTAGCATCAATCATACTGGCTTGGACAGCTTCGGCTAGCGTTTGACTGTAATAAAGTTGCTCTTGCCGGAAGATGTCATTGATGACGCTATCGTGAACTCGTTTGGCTTCTTCGGTAAGTTGCAAGCCCACACTACCCCCACCGTTTTCAATGATGGCATTTTGAATGAGGTCTTCTTCAAGGGGCTCCCCAAAAATCCACGTTTCAATGCCGTGCGCGCGACTGTTTTCAGCAGCGTTCGCGTGAATAGACACAAATAAATTGCGGTCTGGGCTGGCCATAGCCGCCCTAGCAGCAAGGTCAGTGGCTTTGCGGGCGTCCAGATGATAATCGTCGTCGCGGCTTAAAATTACGTTGATATCTTGCGCCTCGAGCAACTCACGAACTTTGAGGGCAATATCTAAAACGACAACTTCTTCGCTCACATAGCCTTGAGCACCCGGATCATAACCACCGTGTCCAGGATCGATTACCACCGTACGCGTCACCGCGCCATTAGGACGCAACGTAGGATCGTCTGGTGTTGCATTCTCAGCAACGTTTGTTTCGGCAACGTCTATTGATGAGGGTGTTAAGGATGTTGATAGCGTTGAGGAGGTTGAAACTTGCGCGCTAGCAGATGCTATCCCAGCTAAACTTCCGAGTACGCCTACTGGCACTTGGTTAACAACAGGTCCCTGCCGCTCGCTGCTAAAGTCAAGGTATAGTACGTCGCTAACGCGGTCACCTTCGCGAGGCAAAAAGCCTACTTGAAAACCTTGTCCATCTGTTGCTAAGCGGTGCTCTGTTTGAATCACAAGCGCTAGGTTACCGTTGAGTGTTTGATACTGCCAAGCTGTTACATAGTCGCTGCCTATCTGACCGCCTCGAGCACTATCTGGCGCAAGGTTTGAACCTGTAAATGCCACAACCAGTGACTGGTCTCCAGCAACTGCCAAGCTGTAGTCAGCACCTTCCGGTAAGTCAATGGCAACCCGCGTATAAGCTTCATGAATACCTACTCGAGGTACGCCCAACGCTACTACTGCTGTACGGTCACTTGGTTTAACGGCAGTTGAAACATTTGCAGTGTTGGAAACATCTGCGGTTACAGGAGGCGCGGTTGCAGGAGGTGTTGTGGCAGCTGAATTAACATCTGAATTAACATCTGCATTAGTATTGGCACTTACATTAACATCTGCACTGGCATCTGTAATGGAAATAGCAATTGTTTGCTGGTTACGATGCCACATTGCATCGCCGCCAAACGCCCGCACAATCGGCGCAACAGGTACGTAATAGGCGTTGTCTACATAGATAGCCATAGGGCTATCAAACGAATCTCCTGATGTTAGATTTGTACTAGCTTGCAAGACACCCACACGTTTTATAAGTCCGTAGCCAACGTCTTCAGTGCTAGCTAAAGTGAGTTGCGAACTACCCCTAGTTAACACCACGTGGCCTTGCTCAGCATCGTAACGCTGCAAAAAATTAAGCGCAGATGCCAGTACATCCACCCTTGCGAACGCGTTGCTACTGTCGTTGTGTGATAAAAAGTAGCAAGCTGTAGGTGCGTCTGGACGCACATTGTTAACACTGATGTAATTAAGACAGGTTTGTGCCGACACACTTTGTGTCATGGCAACGATAACCACCGATAGTAAGATTAAAAAATAGCGCGTGGATTTTATCACTCTATAAGAAGTTTAGCACGCACCTTATGAGGCATCACTAAGAATTTCACAAGCACTGTGAATAATTCCGGGTAGACTTTCAACTTGACCGTTTGTCAGCCATGTTAGCACACAGTGATTTTTGTCATTACGTACTTTGCATCACAGGATGTTCAAGGCGTTATTGCTACAATTTCACTTGGCCTGTTTGCTCTAGCCATGTTGAGCCAATGCTTTGAATTTAAAGACGGTAAATTTCAAAGACCGTGGATTTAAAGATGGCTTTACCTAAAACGCCAGAATGGCTATAAATCATTTCTAGCATAACGAGGCTTTATTGTTCGCCGCACCATAGCTCGCCTAGCTGTAGGCAATCAACCCTTCGCATAGAAAGATCACTGAATAGATTTAAGTCACCGAATAGACAGAGACACGTCGGTATGCAAGTAGCATCCAATAGATATAGTTGTATATTAACAGCATCTACTTGTTTGATCTAAATCTTGTTCAGTATAAACGCGCCTGTACTTTAAGCTGTTTAGCAAGTTTACGCTTTATTACTTAACTTCTTGTCACTTGATGTCACTCAACGCACCTGCACATAATGTGCCTACCTAGCTCGATACGAAGCTACCCCCTTATGCGCTTTGAAGCGGCTATCTTGACACTGAACAGCATCTCAACAAAACAACATCAGATACATCCTATGCGTCTTGCATGGGTTTTAGCTCTGTCTAGCCCAGTTGATAATGCGTACTAGTTAGACCGTGTACACGTTATAAATTTTGTGTGCATGACTTATAAATGATGACCCTAGTGTTGACATCATTGGGTCAATCAGTGATTAATGTGAACCAGCATTAACTAGTTCGTCTAGCTTCTATGTTTTGACACTCCAAATTTTGCCCACGGGAGGCCCAATGGCAGCAAAAACTGCAACTCAAACCGCAACCCCTGAAAGTGACGCACCCAAAAAAGCAAAACGATCCTCAGCTAAGTCCAGAGCAGCTAAGTCAAGTACTAGTAAAGCTAAAGCATCTTCTAAAAAAGCGGCTAAAGCTCAACAAGCTCCAGTTGAGGCCAAGGCTACTGAAACGCCAACCGCAAGCGGTAATTGGCTCGAGTCTCAACACATTCAAGCGCTCTTGAAAGTTGGTCAAAAAGACGGTTCACTCAACACCGAAGAAATTACCGTTGCGCTTAACAAAACCCTAGAAGAATTTGGCATAGATTCTGAAGAGGGCAAGTTTGAAGAGTTGATGAAGGTCATCGAAGGTAAAGGTATTGAGATGGCTGACCTTGCCGATGATGAAATCATTGATGAAGATGATATTGACGAAACTGCTTTTGGTGACGAAGAACGCGTTGACCGTGAAGAGCTAGAAGCGCGCGCAGAAATGATGGCCGGCTCGAGGTTATCTACCAATGATCCCGTGCGCCAATACCTACACGAAATTGGGCGCGTGCAACTGCTTACGCTTGAAGAAGAGATTAGCTTGGCACGCCGCATTGAAGAAGGTAATGAAGCTGTTGAAAAGCTCGAGCAAGCTACTGACAACATGCCCGAGCGCACCATACGCGGTCTTAAGCGCGTTGAAGAAGACGGCGAGATGGCTCGCCAGCACCTGATTGAAGCCAACTTACGCTTGGTTGTATCTATCGCTAAAAAGTACACCGGACGTGGTTTAGGCTTTCTTGACCTTATTCAAGAGGGCAATCAAGGACTTATTCGGGCGGTTGAAAAGTTTGAGTACCGCCGCCGCTACAAGTTTTCAACCTATGCTACCTGGTGGATTCGCCAAGCCATTAACCGGGCCATTGCCGACCAAGCGCGCACCATTCGTATTCCAGTGCACATGGTTGAAACCATCAACAAACTCACCCGCACGGCCCGCCAACTTCAGCAGGAACTTTCGCGTGAAGCCACCTACGAAGAAATTGCCGACGCCATGGGTCCCGGCTGGAGTGCCGACAAAGTCGAAGAAGTCTTTAAGGTCTCGCAAGAGCCCGTTTCACTTGAAACGCCTATTGGTGACGAAAAAGATTCGTTCTACGGGGATTTTATTCCCGATGAAAACATCGAGTCACCTGTTGACCAAGCTAGCAAAACGCTGCTTGGCGAAGAACTTGACCGGGCACTGCGCAAGCTCACTGAGCGTGAAGCTAAGGTCTTACAACTGCGCAAAGGTTTAGTAGACGGCCGCGAGCATACGCTCGAGGAAGTTGGCGCGCATTTCGGCGTCACCCGCGAGCGCATTCGCCAAATTGAAAATAAAGCGCTGCGTAAACTCAAGTACCACGAGAGTCGCACCCGTAAGTTGAGAGACTTCTTAGATTAAAATCTTGTAAATAGCATGTTGATTTACACTCTGTAATCTTTATAGTAGCGTGTTGGCCTTGAAGCTGACACGCTTTACTTTTAAGCGGGTATTGGACATGCTAGTGAGTGTGGTAAACTTGAAAAGTTCATTCGTTAACAATAGCTGTGTAGCGATAGTGGTTTGAGAAAGGCACTGTGACAGTGAGAAAAAGACACCTTAATGAGCTAACGTTGAAGCTTGACGGTGCTATCAATGCAAAAATTTTTGTAAATGCTGTCAAGTCGTTTTTTGAATTAATACAGAGTGTGAGCGATAATGCGACCCAGACAAAAAATTCTATTGAATGGGTTGTTGAAGTGGATAGAGGTAGTGCTATTATCATGGCGCAGCCGTCTCCCAAAAATATACCCCCTGAGCGTATTCCTCACACAGTTGAGGTAATTGAGCGTGGCTTGAGAGATTTAGAACAGGGTGAGAAAAAACGTCCAGAACACTTTACTGACGAGGCAATGCGATCTGCAAAGATACTGAGTCAACTCTCCGAAAATGACGTTTTTGTTTCTATTAGGGCTTCTTGGGAAACGCTCGACCAACCAGTTACTCAAAGGCTATCAACACAAACAGCAGCAAGCGTAGATTCTATTTTGGAGGCGAGTTACTCTGATTATGGGGCGATTGAAGGTAAATTAGAAACTGTTTCAGCTCGTCAAGGCTACAGATTTAACATTTATGATGATCTTACGAGTCGTTCCGTCAAATGCTACTTTGAACCTAAAATGTTGCCTGACGTTTTCGAGGCC
>CAZMCW010000250.1:0-7271 GCA_964564405.1 uncultured bacterium | reverse complement strand
TTTTGTCTTTTTGCGTAATCAAAGCACTTCCTCATGCTCATACCCTTTCCGGTTACTTTGGTACCAAAATAACCGGAAAGGGTATTAGATAGAATCAATAAGCTTAAAGCATGCAATCTATCTTAATTTAACAAATTCAAGTTTGCTACAAACGCAACTTATTTTGACCCTATTATTTGCAGTATCAATTTGTTGTTTTATCTAATGTGAATCCATCTCATAATGCTCAGCCAGGACTGTCCATGCCAACTGTAACGCAACTTGGTGACGTACTTGTAGTAGATGACACGGAGCTTAACCTTCGCATGATTTCGCAAGTGCTGCGCAAAGAAGGCTACCAAACTCGAGCTGTCAACTCTGGTGCAGCAGCTTTGCAAGCTGTGAAAGATGCTGCCCCCGAAGTTATTTTGTTGGACATTACCATGCCCGACATCGACGGCTATGAGGTTTGTAAAATGCTCAAAGCCCAAGTGGCCACAGCAGATATTCCCATTATTTTTATCAGTGCTTTGGACGCTGTAATTGATAAGATCAAAGCTTTCCAAGTTGGTGCAGCTGATTACATCCCTAAACCTATTCAAGTTCAAGAGTTGCTGGCTAGAGTCCGCAATCAAATTGATTTACGGCGTTTGCAGCAACAACTGCGCGCGCAAAACGACGTGCTCGAGCACCGTAACAGTCAACTGCACCGTGAAATCCAAAAACGCCAAGCTGTCGAAGCGGAAATTCGCAAACTCAATGCAAGCTTAGAAGCTAAAGTACAAGCGCGCACACAAGCGCTCGAGCAGTTTCAACTTGAAATTTTGGAGCGTTTGTCACTAGCAGGTGAGCGCCGCGACGATGACACAGGACAACACACATTGCGCGTAGGATACGTTTCTAGCTTTATTACCCAAGCGCTAGGACAACCTACCCAAGCTGTTGAACTGATTCGTATGGCCGCACGCTTACACGATATTGGCAAAATAGGTATTCCTGACAATGTACTTCTCAAGCCGGGTAAGTTAACTATCGAAGAATACGAACTTATGAAACAACACACCGCCATCGGTGCAGGCATGCTTGCCGGCAGTCATTCACCCCTCATTCGACTTGCTGAAGAAATTACCCTTAACCACCATGAACGTTGGGATGGTAGTGGCTACCCGCGCGGTTTAGCTGGACAAAAAATTCCTCTTTCAGGACGAATTGTAGCTGTTGCAGATGTTTTTGACGCACTTACCCACGAACGTCCTTACAAGCAAGCGTGGTCACTCGAGAAAGTGTTTGCAGAACTCACACAGATGCGCGGTTCTCAATTTGACCCTAGGGTTGTCGATGCTTTTTTTAAGGTCGTACGGTCAGGCAAGCTCGAGATACTTAAGTCACCTCATAAATTGTCACGTTGAACAGAGCTGACGCGACAACGCTCATCACAGCATCAAGTTGTCACAGCATCAAGTTATCGGATGCAATTATATAGATAACCTAGGACTCGAGCCGCCCCTCTTTTATTTAAATATATCAGCTAATACTAAATAGCAGTTCCAGGATTAGTTTCCCCATACTGAGTGCGTCGATTTCTACTCCCCTAGGTCGCACGTGCAACTGCCTGTGGCAGTCACTCGTGGAAATGCTTTAAAGTGATGTTTTGATGCCGCAAAGCGACATCAAAATCGCTCGTGTTTACGAAGTACAGCGCAGCTCGAGCGTACCCTTAGATAATTCAGACGATGACATTCAAGAGTCAATTTGGTGTAAGTGTCTTCATAGTAACTTTGTAACATAGTAACTTTGTAACATAGTAACTTTGTAACATAGTAACTTTGCAACGTGGAACGTGAATGAATCACGTCCCTTAACCGCTACCGCTATCTGTATCTTGCAAATACAAATAGGAGATACTTAGCTTGCTAAAAAGGCAATCACACAACCAAATTGTGTGCAAATTATGTGCAGATTTGCACCTTGGAACGGTTGACGAACGCCTCATCTTGCACAGTATAGGTTATGAAAGCAGTCATTCTAGCAGGCGGTTTTGGCACGCGACTTTCCGAAGAAACAGTTCTTAAACCCAAACCCATGGTTGAAATTGGTGGCCGGCCCATTTTGTGGCACATTATGAAGATTTTTGCCACTTACGGTGTAGATGAATTTATTATTGCTTTGGGCTACAAAAGTGATTATATCAAAGAGTATTTCCTCAACTTTTACGCAATCAACAACGATATTACAGTTGATCTAGCTAGCGGTCAAACAACTATTCACGAAGGTAACCAACCTAACTGGAAAGTTCATTTGGTAGATACTGGCTTACATACCATGACTGGCGGGCGGCTCAAGCGCGTGCGCAAGTGGCTTAACGAAGATGAACCCTTTTTCTTTACCTATGGGGATGGCGTTGCCAATATTGATTTAAACGCCTTGCTCGAGTTTCACAATGCACACGGCAAACTCGCCACAGTAACTACCGTACGCCCACCCTCGAGATTCGGTAACATCGCCTTTGACCACGAGCGCATTACCGAGTTCTACGAAAAACCCGAAAGCGGCGAAGGTTGGATTAACGGCGGTTATTTTGTGTTGAACACAGCTGCAATTGATTACATAGATAATGATGAAACCATCTGGGAACAAGACCCTATTCGCGGACTTGTTAGCGACGATCAACTGATGGGTTACCGTCACCCTGGGTTTTGGTCATGTATGGATACAATCAAAGAAAAACAAATGCTCGAGGCACTCTGGCAACGCCCCGACACACCTTGGCGTATTTGGTCAAGCTAAATACCACTCTGCCAACTAACTTCAGTAACGACACTCAGCAACATCAATTATAATATCAATCATGTGGTGGACCTACAAAGTCCACCATTATTTTTTGGTTGCAACTTTGTAAATATTAGCAGTTCTAGGATTAGTTCCCCCATATCAAGTGGGTTGATTTCTACTCCCCTGGGTCGCACGCGCAACTGCCTGTGGCAGTTACTCGTGGAAACGCTATATCACTAGAATATGTCATCCTCAATCAATTTAGCGCTCTCAAGATCTTTTGCGTAATGAGCTTACAACGCGTCAGACTTGACATCTATAGACAAAGAAGCCAACAAAGCAACTCATAAATCCAAGATTTATCATTTCAGATACGAAAAATAGGATTATCTGAAGCTTCTGCACAAATAATTTTCAGTTAGTTGATATAGGGCATTTCATTGATGTCACCTTCGGCTCAACCCATCAATGCCAAGTAAATGTCATCATCAAAATTTATAATCCTGCCATGCCAAACGTATCGCAGGTACTTGGATCGCCTGTTTCTAACCCCTGTCTAAACCAACGCACGCGCTGTTCCGAAGATCCATGGGTAAAACTATCTGGTACCACATAGCCGCGGCGTTGGCGCTGCAAACGGTCGTCACCTACGGCTGTGGCGGCGTCAATAGCTTCGCGAATGTCACCGCGCTCGAGCAAATCCCGTTGGTTGGCATAGTGTCCCCAGACGCCCGCGTAACAATCTGCTTGCAGTTCTAGTCGCACAGAAAGTTCGTTGCTTTCCACTTCAGATACGCGCCTGCGCTGGTCAGTAACTTCTGGCAAAATACCTAATACATTTTGGACATGATGCCCAACTTCATGGGCAATAACATAAGCTCGAGCAAAATCTGCTTCTTGTGCAGCAGTTTCAGATAAGGTATTAAAAAAGCTGAGATCAATATAAACACGACTATCCAAAGAACAATAAAACGGTCCCATGGCTGCACTGGCATTGCCACAAGCTGAGGCTACAGCATCGCTAAATAGCACAAGTTCAGGTTCAGGGTAATTTAAATCAGATGCTTCAAAAATATTGTTCCAGACAACTTCAGTATCTCCTAAAATAGCACTGACAAAATCGCGTTGTTCATCTGCTGTACCAGTTGGTAAGGTGCGCGGTACAGATTCAGATTGAGGTGCAGACCTTGTCTGTGTACCACCTTGTAGCAACCCTAGTACAGTGAGCGGATTTTGTCCAAAAATGAGGCTTAGAACGACGACAATCAATACCCCGCCAATTCCTAGACCACCTAAACCTGCACCACCTAAACCTGCACCACTCGAGCGTCTTCTAGGACTACTCGAGCGGCGATCTCGCACGTTGCGACTACGTTGTAAATCTTCCCACTTCATAGTTTGAGGCTAACATGCTTCAACTACCTTGTTGAAAACATTGTGTCCTTACACAACTGCGTATTTGAATCAACAAATTAGGATTTTTGTACTGTCGCGAAGTGCTAGTACAAGAGCTAACCCAAATTGAACCTGCAAGGGTATTATCTGATGGAATCTCCCTATCCCCCTTCTCCCCAGCTCACTTACGTTTGTATGACATCACACATCAGCACTACGTATCAGCATTTCGTAAAACTGCTACAACTATGATTCCCACAACACTTTAGCCAAAGAAAATTTGAGCTTTTTACTCTCAGGCCAATTTAAGTAGACGCCGCGCATTGCCACCGAAAAACAAAGCAATATCTGCTTCGGGAAAGTTGTGTTGGTAACAAATGCGTAGTTGGTCTTGGAGGTAGCGTTCAGCAAACCCTCGTGGGAACGCGTTGGAGTCAGTGCCAAAAAGCATTCGTTCGGGACCAAACGTTTCGTAGGCTTTGGCAAATAGGTCCTCGAGCGTAAGTGGATACGGCATCCAACGCACCCACTGGTTTGAGCCAGACGAATCTACATATATGTTTGGCAAACTCCAGCACAGTGCGAGCAAATCTTGCCAGTAGCCTGCTCCAAAATGCGGAATGATAAAAGGGATTTCCGGAAAGTCTTTAGCCACCTCAAACAAAGATAGTGGGCTCATACGCGGGTGACTTACCAAACCGCCACCGCGTCCCAAATATCCAAAGTGAATTAGTACAGGTAGCTCGCGCGCTGCACAAAACTCCCACACGCTACGCACTTCGGGTGCTTCAAAGGGAATCTCTGTGCGGGGACCAAATAACTTGTAACCGCGTAAACCAAGCTCATCAACAGCTTCTTTAAGCAGTACATCAGCCCCGGCTCGTAACGGATGATGCGCAAGGCCAGTAAATTGGTCAGGATATTTAGCGACAATCTTGGCAAGTAGGGTGTTGGTATTTGCTGTCAAAAAGTTAATGCGGTTAATGCCCTTAGTTGTGAGTTCTTGTGACCAGCGTTCAGCGTAAGCCCAAACATCTGCGTCACTACTTGCTGGTGGTTCGCTAGGTGCGTTGCCCCACTCGTTGCGCATACGTGCGCCCCTTGAAGCAGCGTAGTCCTGCAAAAGTGGATGCCTAGTGAGCTGCGGCAAGCCTGTGGTGTTGTCAACTGGAAAGTGCGCGTGAATGTCGATGATTTCAAACGGGTAATTAGTACGGTACATGACCTTAGCCTATCAGGTAGTTGCTCACTTGACTTTCCTTGATAGCGTGTCGTGCGGTAAACTAACCATCCAACACCACAACCTAAGTACCTCCAAGTTGAAAAGTGACACTTACCAAACTTAGCAGCGCCTATCCCTAATCGCTAAACGCATGTCACGAAAGCTGCGGTTTTCAGATAGGAGGTACTTAGCTCATGTCCAGCAGGGTTGGTACAGCACATCGTGTTTGTTAATTAAGTACAAGATGACTAGTCGGGTACAAGATGACGCCGTCAACCTCACAACGCTAGACCGAGTTAACTTAAGCAACGAACTAACCTAACTTCAACCTGAGGAGATAACACGGTGGCAGCATATTTTATTGGCGTGGATGGCGGTACAGAAAGTTTGCGAGTTGGTATTTTTGACGCACACGGTCAACCTCACGTGTATGCCTCGAGCACCTATCCAACTACCTTCCCAGAACCAAGTTGGGCTGAACAAAGCCCAGGGGACTGGTGGAACGCGCTAGTTGATAGTATTCACAAAGCTCTCGCTGAAGGTCGCAAGCAGGGCATTACCCCAAAAGACATTCAGGGTATGGCGCTTGACACAACGTGTTGCAGCGTGGTGATGCTAGATGAACGCGGCGACGCCCTACGTCCGGCACTTATTTGGATGGACGTGCGCGCTAGCGAGGAAGCCGCTGAGCTAGCTGCTACTAGCGACCCTGCACTCGCAGTTAACAGCGCTGGTGCTGGGTCTGTCTCTGCTGAGTGGCTTATTCCCAAAGCTATGTGGCTCAAACAACACGATGCTGCACGGTACACGCGGGCAACGTGGGTTTGCGAATATCAAGACTACCTCAACTTCAAGTTGACCGGACGCATGGCAGCAAGTCTCAACAACGCGTCGATTCGGTGGCACTACAATCGTCAGCGTAACGGCGGGCAAGGTGGCTATGCCTCGAGCTTACTAGCAGCAGTAGACATGACCAGTTTAGAAGCTAAGCTTCCTAGCCACGTTGTACCCATGGGCGACGTACTCGGACCGCTGACCCAAGCAGCTGCGGACGCACTAGGATTACCCGTTGGGTTGCCGATTATACAAGGCGGGGCGGATGCGTTTGTGGCTATGATTGGTTTAGGTGTTGTGCGTCCGGGCGCGCTGGCACTTATCACTGGGTCGTCTCATTTGCACTTGGGGTTAAGCCCTAGCGCGTTTCACGGCGCAGGCGTCTGGGGAACTTATCCGGATGCAGTAGTGAAAGGCCTTCACGCGATTGAAGGCGGGCAAACGTCTACCGGGTCAGTTATCAACTGGTTTCGCAATCTGGTGGGGTTAGACAAAGACGGGTATGCTGAGCTTAACGCGCAAGCTGCCAAGTTGCCGCCGGGGGCAGAGGGACTGGTTGTGCTCGAGCACTTTCAAGGCAACCGTACCCCCTACACCGACCCACTTTCTAGGGGTGTGCTCTCGGGCCTCACGCTCAAGCACGGGCGCGAGCATATTTTTAGGGCTGTTATTGAAGGGGTTGCTTACGGCACCGAGCTTATCTTTCAAACCATGCGCGGGGCAGGGTACACACCCGAGCACATCGTAGTTTGTGGCGGCGCAACCAACTCGCCGTTATGGTTGCAAATTCATGCGGATGTTTCAGGTTTGCCGCTTACCCTCACCCAAGTTGCCGACGCGCCGGCACTTGGCAGTGCCATTTTGGCAGCAGTGGGGTCAGGATATTTTAAGGATGTTCCCAGCGCTTGTGACGCCATGGTTCACACTGAACGCACAGTGACACCTAATAGCGACAATCATGCGGTGTATCAAGAGTTAATGGCGCTTTATAAGGCCACGTATCCGGCGATGAAAAACTTACTGCACAAGCAAGCGACGTTCTAGCACCCTTTGCGATATTTTATTATTG
>CAZMCW010000249.1:0-7275 GCA_964564405.1 uncultured bacterium | reverse complement strand
GATAGGCTTGGCAAGTCTAGGCACGTCTTGAATCTGGGCAGCAATATTGGAGCAGTGCGTAAACGCAACCAACTTGGTTTTATCCGTGAGCAGCGCGACAAGATCATCTTCTGCCAGCAAACCCGTCTCTGGGTCAACCTGCCACGTTTTTACGGTGATGCCATCTTCTTGTAAGCGCCACCACGCACCAATGTTGGCTTCGTGGTCTTGATTGGTGATGATGACCTCATCCCCTGGTGTGAGTGTGGCAAGTACCGCTCTGGCAAGCACATAGGTGTTAATGCTGGTAGAGGGTCCCAAAATCACCTCATCTGGCTGAACGCCCAAAATCTCGGCGAGCACATTGTGGCTTTCGTCCATCGCCTCACCTGCTAGAGCCGACGGACCATAACCCGCATAGGGTTGCACGCGGGTGGCGGTGTTGTAGTGGTTGAGCTTGTCAATCACATGCTTCGCCATATACGACCCGCCCGCATTTTCAAAAAACGCCCAATTCGCTGCCTCAGCATCCTCAAAAGCTGGAAAGTGGCTGCGTACAAAGGCAAGATCAAGTGTGGTTAAGGCTGTCTGGGTTAAGGTTTCAGATGACATGGCAAGCTCCTTTGCAACTCAGGGGGTGAATCAGGATAACGGACGTTCAATCTTGTACCGTTGATGCTTATTTGGTGTGACGAAGCATCTTCTAAAAGGCTAAAAATGCTCACAGTGATGCTCTAGATGGCTCGTTCTGAGTTCTAATCTCTCATTATCACACGTAGTTGCCCGTAAATACCGTGAGGGCAAAAAACATCCGCTCAAAACTCTCCACAACTTTTGCACATTTACCTTCCATACTCCAATTATCCACGCAAGACAGCGTGTGAAAGGAGATATAAACATGAAAAAGCTCATTGTAAGTTCTCTAGTCCTGGTTGCGGTTAGTTTTGGGTTCGGGTTTGCCCAAGATGCAACCGAACTGCGGCAGTTACAGCGTGAAGCACGTCAACTAGAAATTTTGCAACGCCTCCCTGAAGAAAGCCGTGCTGATGCTGAAGTCCTCCTCACTCGTGCGGCTGATTTAGCAGATGTTGGTCTAGCACTGCGCACCAGCAACATGCAAGCCTACGTGGACGCACTTGACGCTGGCGAGCAGCCCCTAGTTGCCCGCGAACTTGCCCGTCAAGCTGTTGCTGAAGAACGCTTAGCGCTTATACGCGAGATGGCGAGGTTGCGGGAAGATATTCAAGGCTTTGCTGAAACCTATCCTGAAGTGCGCGAGCTTATGGGTGGAGCAGGGCTTGGTCGAGGCTTGCTCGAGGGACGCTTGGGTCAAGGTGAACGCGGCGAAGGGTTTGGTCGTGCAGGTCGTGGTAGCGAGCAAGGTGAACGTCAAGGCAGAGGCGGACAAAATGGCGGCCGAGCACGCTTCGGCAGTGGCGGTTCCTAAAGAACATATTCTAAGCAATACATCCTCCTAACCTAAACGCTCAACGCCCTCCCCCCTAATCCTTAGCTAGTACGATTGCCATCACGTGTTGCAACATAACGTGATGGCATCAACTACGGTTGCGAATAACCTCGAGCACACCCTACTTTTTGTGACACCCACCTACAGAACATGTTGCAAACAGCGTAAACTTGAGGCTAAGGCACATCATAAAAACATCAAAAAACTAGTTGCACTTTTGAAAGAACGTATCTTATGGCTGTTATTTTACTTGTTGAAGACGAAGTTGAACTGGCTGACGTTGTTGAAGCCTATTTACAGCGTGAAGGTCACACGGTGGAACGCGCCCACGACGGCGAGCGGGCAGCATCACTTTTTTTAGCCGTGCGCCCAGATTTGGTTTTGCTGGACATCATACTGCCTGGCCGAGACGGCCTCAGCTTGCTTCAACAATTTCAGGAAAGCGCACCGCAAACACCTGTGCTTATGCTTACCGCCAAAGCTGAAGACGACGACAAACTGCGCGGGTTGGATTTAGGGGCAGATGATTACATCGTCAAGCCCTTCAACCCCCGCGAGGTGGTGGCTCGAGTGCGCGCGGTGCTTAGGCGCAGCCAAGGCAGTTTTGAGCGCGCGCTGATTCGAGTAGGGCCGTTAGAACTAGATGAAGCCAGCCTCGAGGCAACCGTGTCTGGCACGCCACTACGTTTAACCGCCACCGAGTTTCGCTTGCTCACCCACCTGGCCAAACATCCGCAGCGGGTGTTTAGCCGCCTAGAGTTACTTGATGCCGCCTTACCTGAACGGGACGCGCTCGAGCGTGTCATCGACAGTCACCTTAAAAACATCCGCCGTAAACTTGCTAAACTAGGCGCAGGTGAGCTTATTGAGACGGTCTACGGCATGGGCTATAGCTTGCGTGATGTCCCGCGTGGGTCGTCAGTTGAGCCATCAATTGAGTCGTAACTGTTCTAGGTTCTAGTTGTCTCATCTGGTATAAGCCTCGAGCCACACCTTCTCAGAAAACCTATATTAACTATGTCATCAGCTAAGCCAGCACCAACCCGCATCAGCCTCACCACCCGTCTTGTTATTGCGATGGTGGCGGTGACGCTTTTGTCGATTTTGCTGATGATTGTGTTACCGCTGTACGTATTTCGCAGCCGTTTGGAAACCTTGCCCCCAAACATCCGCCGTGATGTTGAGCGCATTTTAGACAATCCAGATAATTTTGCGGTATTGCAAGACATTGCTGATAACCCTCGTGGGTTTGAACGGCGCATGCCAGAGACCCTGCGCAGGGCCATTACCTCTCGCTGGACCCAGGGGCGGGGAAATAACACGCCAACATCTCCTGCGGGTGAACCCTCATCGCCAGCTTCTGATCCAGCATCTTCTCAAGAAGGAAGACTGTTACGGCAGCGTGTGCTCGAGTCATTTCGGGACCGCCTTAACGAGTTGGAAACCATCGCAGATGACATACGTGCCGAACGCTCACGCAACTTGCTGCTGTCTGCTTTGACCGCTTGTCTGGTCGCAGCCATCATTGCCGTGCTGGTCGCCCGGCGTATTGCTAAACCCGTGCGCTCCGTTGCCCATGCCGCCCAGCAACTAAGTGATGGCGATTTATCTGCCAGAGCCACGCTTACTAACCCCAGTGATCTAGAAACAGAACTGCTCGCACAAAACTTTAACCACATGGCAGAAACGCTCGAGCAACAAGAAGATGAACGCAGCACCATGATTGCCAACATTGCTCACGAACTGCGTACGCCTTTAGCGGTCATGAGCGCCCGCCTAACCGCCTTGGAAGATGGCGTGTTAGCGCTAGACGGCACTGAAGTTGCTCGTTTGCAACGTCATACCCAACGTCTCACTCGTTTGGTGGATGACCTACGCACGTTGTCGTTATTTGATGCCGGCCGCCTCAGCCTCGAGCGTACCCCGCTTGACCTGCGCGACGTGCTGGATAACGTTGTGGACGACGCTAGCAAACGTGCTGACGACGTGAACTTAGTACTAGATGTTCCTGATGATCCTCTTTGGATTGAGGGTGATAGCTACCGCCTCGAGCAAGTCTTTAGCAACCTCGTCGGTAACGCGTTGCGCCATGCAACCGCTACTAACCTGAGTGTTCACATTCAGGCTCAGCAACCCACCCCAGCAGAGGTTTTGGTGCAGGTGACAGATAGCGGTGCAGGATTATCTGAAGAAGCCTTGAACCGCGCGTTTGACAGGTTTTACTCGAGCCAGGCCAGTCAAGGCGGCGGCTTAGGTTTGGCAATTGTTGAGACTCTTGTGAAGCTTCACGGTGGCCGCGTCAGTGCTGCCAATACACCCGCCGGTGGCGCACAGTTTACAGTACACCTGCCCTCGAGCCTCCCCGAACATCACAATCTAAAGCCTGATGCTTCGTTGGTTGATGCTTCTCGTCAGGTAGCTTGAGTGTCACATTTATCACAGGTCAAATTTGCAGCTATTCGTGCTGCCTGCGCAAACGTTGCCGCCAACGCTAACCACGTTCACATCACCGGAAACATCACCGATTATGTTCAGCAACTTGATGTTAACGCCATCAGCCAACCCGTCTACGACACAGTGCATCACTTTATGGGAGATGCCGACGCACTCGCCAACTACATCCTCGTGTTAGACAGCATCAACTTTGGCTCGGGCTATTTTCCGCACCTGCAAAAACGTCCTGATATGTCGGGCTATTTTACGGTGGCGTCTTACCTGAAAGATTATTTTGAGGTTTACGGTCCACCTACCGCTCAAACTCTGCAAACCCTTACACAAGCTGATTGTGCCAACATCTTCCAGCAAGAGTTAGAGGATGATGTTTGTGCTGAGTTGATGAGCTTGTTTGCTCGAGCGCTCAACGACTTAGGTGAGGTTTTAATCGCCTACTACGGCGGTAGTCCAGTGACCTTTGTTGAGGCTGCCAACCACTCCGCCGAAACGCTAGCAACTCAACTCACCGCCATGCCCTTCTTTCAAGATGTTGTCAACTACAAAGGCATCACCACCCCGATTTACAAACGCGCACAAATTGCTGTGTCTGACCTTGCGCTCGCGTTTAACAATCAAGACCTCGGCTATTTTGAGGACATCAGTCAACTCACGATCTTTGCCGATAACCTTGTACCACACGTGTTACATGTGGATGGGTTACTGACGTATTCGGAGGAGTTAGAGGAAATGCTCGAGGCAGGCAAGCTCTTACCACCCGGCTGTGACATGGAAGTTGAACTGCGCGCCGTGTCCATTCATACCGTCGAGTTGATGGTAGACGTGATATGTGTTCAAGGTAAACAGGTCAGCGCCCGTGAGCTAGACATGCTGCTGTGGAACCAAGGACAAGCTGAACACTACCGACAAACACCTCGCCACCGCACACGTACGGTCTTTTACTAACTTTGTGGTGCTTGTTAGCCTCTCGTTACAGCAAGCACACGATTGAGTGATCCACACGTAGCATCTTATGAAATCTCCCCATCCCCCTTTCTCCCCTTCTCCCTTTCCTTCAACACAATATTTGATTCATTTGTAACAGTAACTTGTACAACCGCCCTTAATTCCCCACTGCTTGCGCGTCAAAGTTCAGCGGGTCAGCCGCCGGAATCTCATCCACAAAAATGAGCGTATCGCCGTCCAGCGCGTACCGCTGAGTAATGCGCGTACGCGGGCAACAAGGTGGGTCAGTCTCGCCAAGGGTAAGCACATCTACGTGAATTAAGTCAGACTCAATGTAAAGCCGCTGCACGCTGTCGGTTGCTTCAAGGTCGCGGCTAGCAACGTACTGTGCGGCCGCTGATTCGTTGCGCATGACAGTGAGGGTTGTAACTTGTTGGGTACCAATTTGACTGCTGAGCAGCACCGCAGCGTCTTGGTCGCCGTCGCGGTCAAGGTCGGCTAGGGCGTAGCGGGACAGGGTTAGCTCGAGCCGCCCCCGCTCACTCGTCTCGGCGTAGCGCCCGTTCACCAGTTGCACCACGCGCGGGAGCGACGCACCATCGAGCGCATTCGCTTGATATTTAGCTTGTTGCAAAGCTTGCACAAACACCGCGTCATCTGCCACTTGGAGCCACGTTCCTTCAGATAGCCTGTAGCGTTCTACCGCGCGCATACTGGGGCAGCACATGGGGTCGTCGTCATCATGGCGGATGAGGTTGAGCACAACCGTGCCGTCCAGCACGTTAAATTCATCAATGCGGGTACGGTCGCCAATAAGTCTCGCCGTCACCTGCTGCGGCACACCGCGCTGTTCAATAAAAGCTACCAACTCAAAAAAGACGCCTGAGCCTCCGCTTGAACTGCGTACTAAGGCGACTGCGTCGTCGTCACCATCGCTGTCTAGGTCGCTACTGAGGTGCTCGAGCAACGTCACTTCAATATCTTGCCCGTCACGTGTGCCTGCATATTCACCGTCTTGGAGTTGCACCTGCCCGGCAACAGTGAGCACACGTGTGTTAGGTAGCATATCGACTAACTCAGTTTGTGCTTGCGCCGTGCTTGCACCTAGACCTAAACAAACACTTACAACCACAGTGCAGATGCAACTGACATAACGGCCTACTGAACGATGTATTTGCATAATAGATGTCCCCCTAGCTTGTCAAGCAACCTGTCTCCACACCACAGCTCTTGTGATGACTTAGTTTAGCAGGCTCACGTGTGAGAGGCTCGAGTAAGAGTTTTGTAAGCGTTCTTCTGTTATAGTCTATGTTATGAGTAAGATAGCATTACTTAAATCAATCAGCTTAGTGCTTGTTACACTATTCACTAATTTAACAGTTGCCCAAGTAGGTACTATTTCCACGGTGGCAGGTATTGGTACGGCTGGCTTTTCTGGCGATGGTAGGGCCGCTAGCAATGCACAATTTAGACGCCCTCATAGCGTTACGTTTGATAGGTCTGGCAATATGTTTATTGCCGATACAGATAACCATAGTATTCGTAAAGTTGATTCGTCGGGCACCATTACCACCGTAGCCGGTACGGGTGTAGCAGGTTTTTTTGGTGATAGCGGTCCTGCTACAGATGCACAACTTAATCTGCCATATAGCCTTGCCTTTGACAGTATCGGCAATTTGTTCATTGCAGACCGGGGAAATCATCGTATCCGTAGGATAGACACAGGAGGGATGATAACCACCGTAGCCGGAACTGGTACGCCTGGCTTTTTTGGCGATGGCGGCCCTGCTATAGATGCACAGCTCAATTTGCCAAGCGGTGTTGCAATAGATAATACTGGCAATTTGTTCGTTGCTGATCGAGACAATAACCGTATCCGTAAGGTAAATACAGCAGGTGACATTAGCACCGTGTTAGGTGACGGCACACCTGCCCAACTTAATGAGCCTGTTGGTATAGCTGTTGATCGTACCGGCAACTTGTTTGTTGTTGATCAAGCTAACAATCGCATTTTAAAAGTAAATCTTTCTGCTACCGTCACAACCGTAGCAGGTACTGGTGCATTTAACTTTGGTGGCGATGATGGTCCCGCCACAGACGCTCAATTCAGATTTCCTTCGCGTATTACCATAGACAATACCGGCAACTTATTCATTACCGACCGAGGCAATGACCGTATTCGCAAGATTGACACAGTAGGGATTATTACTACCATAGCAGGTAATGGGATAAGGGGGTTTTCTGGTGATGGTGACCTTGCTACAACTGCCCAAATCAGTCTCCCTACCGACGTAACTATTGATGCTACAGGCAACCTGTTTCTTTCTGAAGAAGGCAACCACCGCATCCGTAAGGTGATCTTGGTAAACCCTAGACCTGTCATCAACCCCAACCAAGACATCCAAATACGAAATGGCGATAGCACAGAAGCT
>CAZMCW010000248.1:0-7321 GCA_964564405.1 uncultured bacterium | reverse complement strand
TTGACCTCCTCGGCGCTGCTTGTATATCGCATTTATAGTATGGAGATACTTAGTTCCCCCATGCTAAGTGTCTCTATAATAACTTCGCGAAATGGAACGTGAGTGAATCACGTTTCTTAACTGCTACAGCTATCTATATCTTGCAGATACAGATAGGAGATGCTTAGCTTTGCGCGCGCTTAAATGCTTCAATAACAATGGTTTCCATGTCTTCGGTATCAATTGTGTCTTTAAGTGTGTCTTTGAGTGACGCGTTGAGGGCTTCGAACGACAAAGCTGGTTCAGGTGCTTGGTGGTTACCAATTTGCTTGAGCGCCAGTGTTTTGATAGCAACGTTCAGATTTGCTTTAGGCGGCGCGTCTAGCGTGCTCAAAAAAAAGTTGCCCTGCTGGCGGCGAATAATCTGCTCGAGCACAACCTCAGCTTGAGCGTTACCATTGACTACACTGGGGTGGTCAAGCTCGAGCACGTTCCCGTTGTGAACGTAAATGGCCGTTTCGTCGTCAAAACTAAGCTTACCCGAAGGTGTTAGCACCGACAAAAGTTGCATAGCTTGCAGCGCCCCGCCGACATCTTCAAGACGGCCGCGCATACGGGTACCGCGCGGACGGCGTTTACTGTGTTGGCGCGCTAAGGTAAGAGTGTTGCGCAATTCTAAATCGCGGCAGGGTTTGGTTAAAAATCCTTGGGGTAACACTTCTAGCGCCCGCCGAAATGTGCTGTCGCTAACGTCCAGGGTTAAAAAAACAAACGAAAGCGTAAACGTACTCAGCAGGTAACTAGCAAGTTCAATGCCATCATAAGGAGTCACGAGCGTTGTTTCACCGATAACTAGGTCAGGTGCGTTAGCTGTAACTAAACGGACAGCTTCAAACCCATGATTAGCTGTTCCCAACACCTTAAACCCCAGCACGTTAAGCGACGCAACAGTTGCCTCGAGCGTACGTTGATTGGTGTCTATACAAACAACCGTAGGCGCGTCCGTAGCTGCTAGCGTAGATGGTGGCAATTCTGAACCTTGCACACGGCTACCTCCACTCTGCATTGTAAAGGCATAATTACAAAATATGGTGTTTTGTAAAAGTGCGGTTACGTCACAATCTTGCCACTTAAAAAGTGCAGAGATGACATCATCCCTGCACTCCGTAACTCTTTGAACTGAATTAGCTAAATACTACTGCTGCGTAAAGTCGGTAACAACTGTCTCACCTGAGATGATGGCGTCGGTGATGAGCTCGAGCTCGAGTTGTAACTCTTGGGGAATCAACGCTTCATTAAATTCGTCAACCGCGTAACCCACACCATCTTCACCTAAACCTAGCACGGCAACGCCACTTTCAAACTCACCGTTGACAACATCGTTGACAGCGTTAAACGAGGCAACATCAACTCGTTTGAGCATGCTGGTTAACCCGTGGTTGAGGGTACTAGGGTCATTGTCGGTATCGCCTAAAAAGTTTTGATTGCTGTCTACACCAATAAAAAA
The DNA here is from genome assembly GCA_964564405.1 of uncultured bacterium. Lineage (GTDB taxonomy): Bacteria > Deinococcota > Deinococci > Deinococcales > Trueperaceae > JBCCBI01. The sequence continues at coordinate 5,835 of CAZMCW010000248.1, read as the reverse complement.
GACAGGTTGACTACCTTCGTCGCAGGCAGCCATGTAAGCTTCACTCTTGGCAATGTCAGCAGCAACACTGCTCATAGGCGTCATGCGCATGCCCACGCTGTCTGGCATGCTGTCTGCGCTGTAGCACATGGTTTCGTTGGCCCAGTCAATAACACCGTTACCAGACGCACCTGCTGCAGCATAGATGATGTCGGCACCTTGACCGTGTTGCAGGGTGGCAAGTTCTTTAGCGCGCGCTGGGTCGTTCCAAGCAGCTGGGGTCACGCCCGTGTAGTTAGAAATAACCGTGCAGTCTGGGCAAGCGGCCATGACGCCTTCTTCATAACCAAGGTTGAACTTACGAATAAGCGGAATGTCCATACCGCCTACAAAGCCCACCACACCGGTCTGGCTCATGGTGCCCGCCAAGTAGCCCACAACATAGCTACCTTCGTGTTCTTTGAAGACTACGCTGCGCACGTTAGGTGCGTCTACCACGGCATCAATGATCACAAAGTTGGTATCTGAAAATTCACTCGAGACACTCGTAAGCGCGTCTGCTTGCGCAAACCCTGGGGCCACAATAAGTTCGCTGCCTTCACCTGCCATGTTGCGCAACCCTTGCGCGGAGGTATCTGGCGTACCTTCAAACTCTAAGAGTTCGATGTCGTAGCTACTCTCGAGCTCTTCAATGGCACGTGTCATTCCGCGCCAGGTACCTTCGTTAAACGAACGGTCAAATTTACCGCCGGCATCAAAGTTGATGCCCATAACAAAGTCTTGTGCCATACCTGTTCCAACGAGGACCAAGGTGGCTAACGTGAAAGCTTTTATAAATCTCATCCCAAATTTCTGCATGAATTACCTCTCCTTCAGGTATTTATCATACCAAGCTGAGAGCATGAGTGTGCGGTGGAAACTATTTAATAAGCCTTCACAAATGAGCATAGATTCAAAGTGCTAGACTAATGGTGTGAGCAGCTTAGAAAAAACCGCTGTGATGACGGTCACGTTGGATGCTAATGGCAACATTGTGCTACCTGAAACTGTCCGTCATAAACTAGGACTAACATCAGCGCAAACGGTAACCCTTAAACTCACTGTGCAGCAGGATGAGACAAAGGAAGATGTACCTATTGACGTTATACCTGTAGTTAGTGAGCATGAGTCTTCTTTTGCACACAACAATCCCTTAAAAGGGGCTGTTATACACGAGGGAGATATTCTTTCACCCATAGGTGATGTGTGAGATGCTACCGTTGAACACGCCCAGTCAATTGAACGCATCCAGCAACTGGTACGCCGTCATGTGCCCGTTGGCGTATCTTTGGTGGATGAATTACTTGCAGAACGTCGTGCAGCAATAAATCATATTCAGTAAGTTTTAGGCGTTTGAGAGATTGCTTACAAAGCAAAAAAAGAGCGGACCGAAGTCCGCTCTAAGGTTGATGGTGTGGAAATTGGATTTAGAAGCAGGAATCCACTGGAAAAGGTAGTGCATCGCAATCTTCCCGAGTGATACCAGTAGAGAAGAAGTCAACTTCAATTGAATCTGGGAAATCTTCGATGTTCTGTAAGCCGCTAATATCGGTGAGGTCATTGTGGGCTTGAATAAGAATGTCTCCAGCAATGCTACGTACGTTAGCCAAGCCATCCAACGATTGCAGTGCATCATTGCGAAACATATTAATTGACTCTCCTCCAACTGAAGTCACGCCATTGATTTCTCTTAAGCTGGTCAAGTCAAAATCGGTCAGTGAGGAAGTGGTATTTCGTAATCTGAAATAGCCTCCAATGGTTTCGAGATTAGGCATACTAAAGCTGACCAACGAAGAAAAAACCGTTGGAAAGGTGTCTTCGCCGCCGTCAATGCTCAAATATCCACCAACCTGAGTAAGGCTATCAAAGCCTTCGATCGCGATTAAGGTAGTACTATTTCCAATCAATACACTGCCGCTAACTGATTCAAGATTTGATAGGCTACGAACATACTGTAATAAAGGATTATCCCATACCCAAAAATTGCCTTCGATTGAACGGAGACTATCTAGGCCTTCTAGAGATGTAATTGCGCTACCATCAAAGGCGCTTGGAAAAGTATCATCACTTGCCTTACCGCCAGCGTGCAGGTTACCTCTCACTGTTTCAAGATTATTAAGACCTTGTAGATTGACAAGAGAATCGTTTTCAAAAGCAAGGCCACCTACTGAACGAAGGCTGTTAAAGCCTGCAAAGCTTGCGAAGACATCATTGGAGTAGAACCCAAGAGTTCCACCAATAGATTCAAGCCCTGTTAGACCTACAACTTCTTCTAAGCTATCATTGTCTCGAACATTAAGGTTACCTTCAATCGTTTGTAGGTTTGTAGGACCACTAAGGCTCAGCAATTCAGGATTATCCCAAATGATAAGTGATTCACCAATAGAAGTAAGGCTATCGAGACCTTCGAGAGATAGTAAAGAATCATTTCCTTCATCAAATCTATTGCTCACGGTAAAGCTGTCACCGATCACAAAGCTACGACCAACGGTTTCCAAACCATTAAGTCCTTCAAAGTTGGTTAGGCCATCGTTACTATAAATTACAATGCTACCAGCGACTGAGCGTAGATTCTCAAGTCCTGTGAGCGATGTTAGCTCAGGGTTACTATTAATGAGCAAGCCAAAACCTTCCTGAAGTCTATCAAGACTATTATTTAATTCAACTTCACCAATAGAAGTGAGGTTAGAAAGTGGCGCTAGAGACGTGATGGGCGTGAGAAATGGATTATCTTGGATGCGTAAAATCCCCGTGATTTCACTGCAATTCGCAAGGGCATCGACTTGCGATTGACTGATAACATCTATGTTGCCTTCGCAGACTTGTAACTCCGGCTCAGAAGGAACAGTGACCGTAATAGTTGTCGTTAAAGTATCAACACCACCATCGCTTTCCACCGTCAATGTGTAGGTTGTTGTTTCTACAGGTGAAACCTCAGTGCTGCTGACTTCTGATACATCCCCTACATCAGGCGTAATGGTGATGGTCACCGGCAAGTCACTATCAATGGCCCATGAAAGGGTACTGGTCTCGCCAGTTTCAATAGATGATGGCTCGGCTGTGAAGCTTGTGATGTTTGGAGGAGTTGGATCGGTTGGGTCAGTTGGGTCAGCTGGATCGGTTGGGTCAGTTACAGTAATAGGCGTGATATCAATAGTAGCAACACCAGCTAGCACAACTGTATTAGTTGAGTCAAAGAAAAGTGCGTAATCGTTAGGTCCAAGTTGAATAGCAGAACTGCAGTCTACATCTACACTAGTTACGTTTTCAGTAATCTGACTGGGACGAAGGGATTGAGCTGGGATAGTTGTAGGAGAGCAATCTATATCACCACCAATGTTCTGCAAAACGGCACCCATGTTGCGTAAAAATTGGTTTTGAACTGCAAAGCCCTCTAATTGATAGAAAGGTTCACGCTCGCCCATAAAGATAATTCGCCCTCCCTCAGCGGCAAATTCTTTAAGTGCATTGACTTCATTAGACGTATAGTCAACCAAAGGCATCCACAAGAAAAGGGTACGAATATCATCCGCTAGGTCAGTAAGCGCTCCACCTGATGAGTCAAGCTCTCTGATGGTATAATCTTCTGCCTCGATAATACTTCGGCACTACAACGTGAGTTGCGTCCACGATCAAAGGCTACAACTGTGCTGTCATCTCGAGGTCTACCACTAGCAGGAAAACTCACAAGATTTCTTAACAATTGGATATTACCGAGGCTATTGATACCTCCAATGTCTGTGAAACTATTGATGTCATTAAACACAATGATGTCACCGCCCGGTGGAGGGGGTGGTCCAGATGATAGCCTACTTACTTCAAACCTGAGTGTACTTGGGTCAGTTAGGTCATAAGTAAACGTTTCTGCTAATTCTAAGGTGAAAACCTCGAGGAAATTATCCTCGTCAATAACATCTTCAGGTACGGTAAGCGTAAATTCAACCCTTGACCTAAGCTCTGGGAAGGTGACTTCAAAGCCGTTATCTATGGGTACTCCACCTGTAATAATAAGCTCGTCTGCTCCTAGCGTTGACCGCTCCCCCAGCTCTAACTGCACGGTTAACGGATTGCGAATTGTCCCCAAACGTTCTAAGGTCAGTTTAATACTGTCACCCTCAGCAAGCTCAATAGGTCTCCCCAAAATAGGATCAAAGCCCTCTGGTAACAAGAACAGCACGGTGTTATCCGGCTCGCCAAATACCTCCACGGTAATCACATCTGCTGTGAGGGTTTCCCCGTCAAACACGCTAAACCGTAAAAGGTAAGTTCCTATTACATCGGGTGTGAAACTAGTAGCGAGTGTGTTGGTGCTGGTTAGCTCCGCAGTGCTGCCTTCTGGCGCTTCTAAGATTTGCCAGCGCAGGATTAGGTCAGCTATCTCTTGAGCGCTAGCACTACTACTACCTTCTAAGTTTACAGTCCGCTGCCCATTAACCTCAACCGGGTCGATGAAACTCACGTCACCTTCTAGCTCGAGGGTACTACCAAGTGGAATCTGCCTATTGCCACCACCGTTCACAACAGGTCTGCCGCCCGGCGTGGGGTCTTCTGCAAGTGGTACATCCAAGATAATGTTTTGGTCAAAAATGCGACTGCCAAGCACTTCGTAACGCACGCCTGTGTCATCGTTACTGGCAATGCCACCCACGGTGCCTTCCGCATTTTGGGCAAAGAGGATGTATTTGTCGGTGGTGTCGCTAGGAATTAACAGCTCATAAAACCCATTTTCATCTGAGGTTGCCACGTTAAACGCAAGTCGCGCGCCGTCTAGCACAATGATGACATTGGCATCCTCAACAGGAACGCCTTGGTCGGTAAGCACCAAGCCACTAATATAGCCCAGCCCCCCATCAACCACGCCAAGGTTGATTTCTTCAACATCTGGAAGGTCATCTTGATTGAGTCCTTGCGTCTCCGGCTCATCTGCAATATCTCTAGCCACCGCATCAAACTGATACGACGGGGTGAGCGGGAAACGCCGCTTCTCCACATCAAAGAAAGCTACATCCGTAAAGAACAGGGTTGCGTTGAGGTCTTCTAACGAGTTCCTAACAAGATTAAAGTTTACATTCCCATTGACATCAATCGGTGACGTTCCGAGTAACCTGTTAAACGTTACCGGATTCCCCTCTTCATCTTCTTCGGTGATGCTTTCTAAGAGGAAGGCAAGTGAGAAGTCATAGACCGCTTGCTCCCCGTCCTCAAGGTCGGGACTGGTTTGCGGCGGAAGTTCCGTGACATTAAAGATGTCACTGCGCCAGTCAATGGTGGCGTTGACGTCGTTTCTGGCAATGTTGGTGTTACCGCAGAATGCGTAGAACCCATCTGAAAACTCAGGTGCATCTTCCAGCGGGATGATGGCGTCTTCAATCTCTTCATCCGGGAGGTCTTCGCGCATAGTAGTCGGTGAGATGCTTTCTTCAGTACGTGATGCTAAGTTAGCCGTGAGTTCGTTAAATTGAAACGCCCCAATGCCAAAACGGTCATCCTCTGGATCGTTCCCTGCGAGGTCTTCGGGAAAGTTGAAGATGGCTTGTTCACTGCTGACGGTGCGTTGCTCTTCTAGCACTTGATATTCCAACTCACCTCGGCACAACCAACCGCCTTGGCCATCCGGTTGAGCAATGACGAGGGCGAGGTTTTGTTCGGGTGGTAACTCCAGATCAAACTGCAAGCGGGTTTGCTCACCTAGCTCATTGTCTTCAGGGTCGTCATCCAAACGAGTCAGCGGGCTGCTGTCGATGACAGTGCCTTCGCTATCTACCGCTAAGATAAACTCGCGGGCGATGTTGAACAGCGGGCGGGCAGCTTGACTGC
>CAZMCW010000247.1:239-7348 GCA_964564405.1 uncultured bacterium | reverse complement strand
GTTTGCTGTCTCGCAATTTCGAGAATTGTGACTCCTTTGTTTCGGGTTAGTATTATTCTATCTTCATGTTCTTTTTTATAGGCCCTGAGTAACTCGACAGGATATTGCTCCTCTTTATCCGTGTCATCGATGATTTTTGCATGATCACCACAGGTGAGCATGAGGTTTGATATGTCAGTAGATAATTTTGGTGAGGTAATAGAATCTCCTCGTGGACCTCCTTCACTATAGGCAACAATATGAGAAATTTTAGCGAGATTACTTTTCTCCTTTGTCACATCGTCTTGATACAAGAGTCTATTGCATCCGCGGAATTCACAACGTCCAGCCGATTTTGCCCAAAGCTCACGTTGAGTCTGTATAGGTATATTTGGTCTACCAGTTTTCTCTTTTGTCATTTTGTCTTTATTATTGGAGTCAATGGCTCTATTACCAAGGTTTGCTTGTCACCGCGCCAGACCCCAGTTTGCACTTGACCAACTATGACGAAATACAGACTGTCGTGATCATATATGTCTCGTCTCAGCTTACTTCTCCAGTTCGATATATCCAGAGCAGAGGGCAACGGAGTTGCCTCTGGGTGAGTATGCCATTCACCCAAATAATTTCCTGTCCCCCCACTTGCCTTCCAATATTCATCGATAATTTTTTGGTGACGCTTCTGCGCTCTGAAATAGCGATAACGACTTTGTCTATCACCTTTCCTAGGAGTAGTGATGTCATCGACGACAACATCGTCACAGTTTTTTAGATAACGCCCTAGCATAACCCCACCAGATTCAGGTTTTGCTTCATCATCTTGAATAAAATAAGTCATTGTTTGTAATGCGATCGAGCCAATTTGGAAGCGAAAAGTTTGCCCATAGGAAAATGTGAGTGGCATTATCGGTTGACCTTATTACAAATGGGACAAGTTAGATTGACATACTCAAATCGCCGTTCTAGAAGCGCTCGTTCATCAAGGTTAAATCGTTTAGACAACTTGTACCCTGCCTTTACAAAATTAGCAGGATCACCTTTCCATGAGAGAATGGGACTACCTTCAACTGTTCCAAGTAAAGCATCTATCGAAAGCCTAGCAGCAAGTTCAGCAGTTCTAACTGCATCAAGGGCACCAAAAGGGGTGAATAGGCTTCCGCAACCCGCGATGTTTTTCGCAAAATCCTGACCAGCGGCGGCAAAGGATGCCCTGTTATAAAGTGGAGGATCATCATCAAAACTTGTGATAAGACACTGAAAGCATCCCTTGGCTGACTGACCAGAGGTTGATTGTGTAAGTAGAACATGCCCTCCAATACCATAGGGTTCGAGCCAGCCTATAACCATAGGAGGCGATGTTTCCATTGAGTGAAGTGCTCTATTTAGGTAAAGTTCTACCCTTGGATTTCCAAGAGCAGACACTACGAGATCGTAATTAGCAAGATCAACTGATCCATCTTCAAACACTTCTTGAATGGTTTTCGCATATGCATCAACAGTTATGTATGGAAGGTTGTCACTCAACTCATTCTTTAGGGATTCACTTTTATATTTATATAAATATTTGCGTCCTAGCCGATGGCGGTAAAAATTCTCTTGGGTTAAAACATCTGGGTCAACAAGAGTAAGGTTAGCAAGTCCAGCCTGAGCCAAATTTTGCGAGAGATACCCTCCTATTGATCCGCAACCTACAACCAGAACCTTTTTGTCCTTCAGCTTGCTGAACGCTCCTCCACGCGGTTTAATGTACATTTCATCAAACCGTTTGAGCTGCAAGGGGGTGACTTTTGCAGCAACACCGAGATCGTGTAGGGGATGATACTCACCGACACTGTAGTAATGGATACCAATTAAGCTCTCTCCACCTTTAGGACGTGGCAATTTAATAATCAAAAACGCTTCACTGTTGCGCTTCTTTATAAAATGCCGTAACGCTTTTCGAGACTCGTGTGAGATATTGTTGCGAACAATATCTCGTACCTCATCAGCGTTCCACATGCTTCCTGGCCTCGGGGGCACGATTAGAGCATCGTCTGCTAAAGGAATGTATAATCCGTTCTTTACAGTGACATGCTTGGGTGCCCCGCCACTTAGATAGTCCCGTACAGACGTTACATTATCAGCAACACATAAAATCTTCTTACCCTCTACGCTAACCTTGACAATTTTGATTTTATTAGTTGGTGCTATAAATGACTGGACTGAAGTAATATCTTTAGTCAATCTCCAATATGAATCAAACTCATCCAGAAAATCAGCTTGATTTACATTGCCCTTACCCTTCTCAAGCACCCCTTTTGCCAGTTCAAGGCAATCGGTGACCAACACCGCTGGTTGCGTACCATCAAGGAGAACACCTTCTAAGTCTAGAAAGCAAATGTTGCCATTATTATCAATGTGGGGAATGAAGCCTAGAACGTCCCAAGGCTCGAGATAAATTTTGGGTAGGTCAAGAGACACATTCTTTGGGACTGCAACTATCAGCTCAACACTTTCACCAAGAATACGTTGCTTGCCTGTGAAGCCAAACAGAAACGACTGATTACTAAACCCTTTGCTGCTGAGGGCTTCAGGTGAAAGATAATTGATGTCAGTTAGTAGTTTTTTTCGACTAACCAGTTCTAGAGTTTCAGAAATGTGTCTCTCAAGACTCGTACTCTTTGGTTTTTCTGTCACGTTACCCAGAAGAGCTTGAGTAGCTGAAGGCCCTATTCCTCACCTCAGCCGTTTCCTTTTTCTCTGGAACCGGGAAGTCATCACCAAAATACTTACGCAGTAATTTACATGCTTCAACAGGGTCAACCATATCTTTGGCATCTTCTAAAGCATTCTTTAGAGACTCGAGACGCTCTTTGAAAATAGCCATTTGAGCGTTTGTCATTTTCCCAAACAAATCGTTGTAAGGTTCTACTGGCATCTTAACAACCAGACGCGTTGATTTTTCACCATCGTGGCGTATTGTACGAAAGTTTGCGAGCATAGCTGACACGAACTGGATAAGAGCTTCGTGGTCATCATAGGTAGTGCCTGCAGTAAAAATATCTTCTACTTTACTAACTGTGAACCAGTTATATGCTGCTACCGTTATGCCAATTCCAATGGGTGATGCATTACCGTTTGATGAAAATTTCTGACTTTTCCAACGCTTCAAATAACGTATGACACGTCGAAATTGCCTGCGGTCATCACCACTATGCTGCTCAGTAATCAACCGCTTTAACTTTTTGGGGTTACTAGCTTCCCAAACGCGATTTTGCTCGGACGACCCTGTCTTACCCCGAGCTAGGTAGGTTTTAGCATCAGTGTTACAGTCGCTGCTCGAGTAAATGGCAAGATCAACGTGGTAAATAGGTTCGTTATTCTGCTGGTAAAAAACTGTAACGCAAGGCTGGCGTATTTCTACTGCTTTGGTATGTCCATTTAAAGCTTCATACACCCAGGTTTTAACCTCTACAGGGTCAGGGTAACTACTTGCTGCCACTTCAAATACGATAGCAACGTCGATATCATAATCTTCATTGATAGGTTTTGTGCCAGTATGAAGGTCATAACTACCCTGATTAAAGTGCTTAAATTTAGGAGATACCTTATCTTGTGCCTCAAAGTTCTTTTTTAAATTTGCTTTGAGCTTATTTAAAATGATGTCGCGTTTTTCCCGGAGCTTTCCACTATCTTCAAAAGACAATTTAATTTCCCCATCAAACTTTAAAAAGTATTTTTGCAAATCAACCATCAAAATCACCCTACGCTTAAATTAATTGAAAAAAATAACCAAGCAGTAACACAGCAAGGTCTTTCTCATGAAGACAGCATAGCACATGGTGTAAGATATATGTAACATTACCTTACTCAAAGGTGGTTTTAAATGGATGATAATGTTAGCTTGATTCAAAGATATAGAGAGCAAGCTGGTCTGAATCAGTCACAGCTTGGTAAAAAGATAGGTGTTACTAGGCAGACAATTGCAGCTTGGGAAAAAGCCGATAGGGAACCCAGTATTCTTCAACTCAGTCGTATTGCAACAACACTCGGTGTCCCCCTGGACCTCCTCATTGGGCTTGAAACCAATGAGGAAGTTACCCTACTCTTTCGCGCTGACAACCCGACAGTTCTTTCGTTGCAGTTGCGCTCACTACTTAGTGAAAAGGCACAGGCTTATGCTGCCATTGAGCACTTAGCCGGAGAGCTTCCGGTCTTACCTGAGTCACGCCCCTTGGACGATTACGACAGCTATCTAGTTGAGCAGGTTGCCAGAGAGACAAGGGACTGGCTAGGGGTTGAAAATGCACCTCTAGGTGATGTTCTAGCCCTCTTGGAGAACAAAGGGTTGAAGATCATTTATTACCCTTTACCAAATGAGGTATCCGGATTCTCCGCTTATACCGATACTTGGGGTGGCGTGATTGTCGTGAATACAAATCACGCTTTGGAAAGACAGTACTTTACCTGTCTACATGAGCTAGCCCATCTTGTGTTTCATCGTAGTGAATATGCGCGCCCAGCAGGACAAGTCAAAAAACGCGGTGACCCACGTGAGAAGGCGGCAAATCACTTTGCTAGCGCGGTCCTACTGACGCGTGAAGCTATGGAGAAAGAACTCCGTCCGTTCTCGTCAAAATGGATACCAAACCCTGTACTCAAGCATATGAAGTATCGCTATTTAGTCAGTGTTAGAACTGTATTGTTTAGAGCGGCAGAACTCAATCTAATATCTCGTAAACAGGCAGGTCAGCAAGTGGGCATCATTAACAAAGAGTGGGGTAAAGAAGATGAGCCATATCCCCTAACCCTTCCTTCAAAAGATAAGAGTGCTACTGGAAGATTAGAAAGGCTGACCTACACCGCACTACTTGAGGATAAAATCACATCCTCACGTGCTGCTGAAATTCTTGGCACAAGATTATCTGATGTACGCTCTCAACTTGCTGACTATCTTCGCCCACCAGATGAAGGTCACGCATAACGTTGATACTCCTCTCAGACGCAAATATTCTCATTGACCTCGGCTACGCAGGTGGTTTAGATATTCTCACAAAAATAGCACCGACTGAAGTCTTAGATGTTGTGCTAGACGAGTGCGAAGATGATCGCCAACCCACTCTGACAGAAGAAGTCGTCACGTCTGGCATTGTTGTAGTAGAAACTGAGCGAATATGGGTCGAGGAAGCAAGATCATATCGATCAGCAGACTTGAGTAGCCAAGATCGACTAAATCTGTATTACGCAAAAGCCTATGGAAGAGTACTCCTAGCAGGTGATCGTCCTTTGAGAGAGCGATGTATCAAAGAGAGTGTTACCGTTCACGGTTCCCTATGGTTGGTGGAGCAAGCTTTTGAACGCACTTTGGTACATTCAAGGGAACTCTGTAGATGGCTCTCACTTTGGCCAACGCTAGGTAGACGTTTACCCCTACAAGAAATTGACGCCATAAAAAGAAAGATTGGTTGCTCTGACTAATTGAACCTTATCCTCCGCAGGTGCAGATGTAGAACTAACATCTGCACCTGCTCAAATCTATGCCTATATGATGCTGGAAAGATATTAGTTCGATCGTTTAGTCAGCAACTCTTCTACACCTTCACCACCTGCTCAAACATCCGCTTACTCATCACCCGCTGCCCCCATCGTCCAGCACAACTCATACCAAGGCAATCACCTACCTCAACAGTTCAAAACTAGCGCGGGTACAGCAGACGTGGAAGCACATCTTGAGTGTGGCGCAAAAGCTATCGCGGTAAATCAAGGTGGTGGAGCGTAATCTTTTAGGCCAATCATTAACATAAGAGGTTTCATACCACCGTTTCAGCTTAAAGCAACAGTTCTAACGCCCCCGTCAAACTCACCACCGTGAGATCCTCAAGCACATGACCATAAAGATGCCCAAAGTGCCGCTGGTCACCCGTCACAAGATAATCTGCCCCACTGGCAACCGCCGCCGCTAGAATCGGCGCATCTTTAGCAACCACATGGCTACTTGCCCACGTGACAAGCGCAGGGGACGCTTCGGGAACGATAGTGAGTAGGGGTTCAAGATCGTGCAGGGTAGGAAGGTGCTCACGGTATTTGACGCTGAGGTTGCGACGGGCTTCTTCAGCAGCGTAAGACGAGGTGAGAAGCGTGCAGTAATCCGCTTGTGCCAACCGAAACACCGCCCGCGCGTGTCCTTTATCACTTAAGCAAGCTGAAAAGACAACGTTGGCATCAAGGAAAAAGCCTGTCACAAAGGTTAAGAGAGCTTTTGCTCAAGCCGCTCAGCCAACTCAGGAAACATCACATCGGCAGCAGCAAACTCCTTAAGGCGTTCGTCACTGTAAATTTCAATGGGATACACTCCCGCTGGACGGAGGATGAGTGCACCATCTTCAGTGGTCTCGACAATCAGTAATGATTCTCCCTCGATGCCAAGCTGGTCGATAATCTTTTTGGGAATGCTAATTTGCCCTTTTTTGCCGAGCTTGACGACATCCATAGCTTTCATAATACCAGAATCCGACTTGCCGGACACACTTTTGCATCAAACGCCTTGGTCATCAACCATCCTGGGTAAGCTGCTCAAACATCCGTTTACTCATCACCCGCTGCCCCCCATAGTCCCGCCGCAACTCATCAAACCCACGCTGGGCCAGGACACGCCACAAGTAAGCATCAGGATTCTTAAGCGTGTGCGGAGCGCTATAAACCTCGTCTGCAAGGGCAATGGTTTGCTTTAACAGCTCAAACCCCAAACGAGTCCCCCCAATCATGTCCGCTTTGACGGCAACCCAAATCGCTTCCAGGTAGCGGTTGCGCACACTTTCGACAATCTCACCTTGCTGGGTGATGAGCCAGGGGGCCAGTTTGCTGGCTAGGTAGGTGGCCGTGGTCTGGACATCTGCACGAAGGGCGTCTACGGCGTGTTTTTGGCGCATGTCGGGATAGATATAGTATTGCTGATTAATAAGGTTGCTGTCGCGGGACGTATTGAGCGGAAGAACGTACACCAAATTAAAAACTTTGGATACGTCTTTAGACGATTTATCTATCCCGACATCTGTAGGTGACGGTAAGGTGGCGCGCTTATGCTGGGTTTTGCCAGCGTGCCTATCCAGCTCGAGGTCACGCCAAGCGTAACGCATAACATCCCCTTCAAC
>CAZMCW010000247.1:0-229 GCA_964564405.1 uncultured bacterium | reverse complement strand
AGACGGTACCACCGATGACCGGGCCTTGGCTTTCGCCGGTGCTGTAATTGATGAGGGTGTCGGTATACCACACCCGTGCGCCGATGACACTGCGAATAGCATAGGCGTGGGAGGCGCTGCTACTGAGCCAGCGTTCAATGGTGCGGCGGGTGTAAGGTACCACGCGACCAACGGCTCGAGCCGCCAACACCGCCAATGTCTCATAGGTCATAAACAGGTAGAAGTTATT
>CAZMCW010000246.1:0-7372 GCA_964564405.1 uncultured bacterium | reverse complement strand
TGAGAGCGTACCCTTAGATGATTCAGACTATGACATTCAAGAGTCAATTTGGTATAAGGCGGTACGTCAAGGTGTGTCAACAAAAAATCTGTACACAGATAGCCAGATGAATATTGATGAGTTCTACGTATTACTTACTAAAACGAAGGAGAAACTATGATTAAGCACCGCCTTAACCGTTTTTTGGGCGCAGATGGCAAGTGTTTTGACGTTGCCATTGATCACGGGTTTTTTGGAGAATATGGCTTTTTAAAAGGGATTGAAAACATTAATTTGGCCATTCAAACGGTGGTAGATGCTGCGCCAGATGCAGTGCAACTTAGTGTAGGGCAAGCGCCCTACCTGCAGCGCATTCCTGGTAAAGCTAAGCCGTCGTTGGTGTTGCGCACAGATATTGCCAACGTTTACGGCAAAACCTTGCCTGAACAGCTGTTTAGTCGGTTGATTGATAGTACGCTCGAGCAAGCCCTCCGACTCGACGCAGCTTGCTTATGCGTCAACTTGTTTATGCTCCCCAATCAACCAGACGTTCACGAGCAATGCGTACAAAACATCTGTAAACTCAAACCCGAAGCTGATCGTTACGGCATGCCACTGATGGTCGAACCGCTTGTGATGCAAGATAATAGCGCAGCAGGTGGCTATATGATAGACGGCAACATTGAAAAAATACTTCCGCTCGTACGTCAAGCTGTAGAACTCGGTGCAGATGTCATCAAAGCTGACCCTTGCGACGACGTGAGCGAATATCACCGCGTCATTGAGATTGCCGGTGAGGTGCCCGTGTTAGTGCGCGGCGGCAGCAAAGCGTCTGAAGCAGAAATTTTTAAGCGCACCGAAACGCTTATGCAGCAAGGTGCTAAAGGCATTGTTTATGGTCGCAACGTGATCCAACACGATAATCCTAGAGGCATCACTGAAGCCCTTATGGCGGTTGTCCACCAAGGTGCTAGTGCCGAAGACGCGCTAGCGATGTTGAAAAATAGTTCTGGGTCGGGTAGCACTGGACAGCACGCATGAGTCAAACGTTGCGTTTTGGCATTATCGGCTGCGGGCTTATGGGGCGCGAGTTTGCTAGTGCTGCAGCCCGTTGGTGCCACCTAACCGATATTGGTGTTAAACCTGTTATTACAGCAGCGTGTGACACCAACGAGCAAGCTCTAACATGGTTTCAAGACAACACAGCGCTTAGCCTAGCAACGACGGATTATCATAAACTCCTTGCGAGTAGTGAGGTAGACGCCGTTTACTGCGCGGTGCCGCATCACTTACACGCAGACATGTACACTGATATTATTCAAGCGGGCAAGCACTTACTTGGCGAAAAACCGTTTGGCATCGACCAAGCTGCCAACACGCGCATTAACGCGGTGATCGCTGAACACGCTGACGTAGTTGTGCGCTGCTCCTCAGAATTTCCCTTTTATCCCGGGGCCATGCGCATCATCAACGCCCTCCGTGAAGACGATTTTGGCGAGATCATCAATGTAGAAGCAGGTTTTTTGCACTCGTCTGACCTCAACCCTAACAAAGCTATCAACTGGAAGCGGATGATAGCTTATAACGGTGAATACGGCTGCATGGGCGACCTCGGTATGCACGTGTTGCATATTCCGGCTCGCTTTGGTTGGCGTCCGCAGCAGGTCGCGGCACAACTCAGTAACATCGTCCGGGAGCGCCCAGACGGCCAAGGCAACATGGTTCCCTGTGAAACTTGGGATAACGCCACGATGCTGACCCAAGTCGAAGTAGAAGGTGCAAGTTTCCCCATGACCCTTCATACCAAACGCATTGCCCCAGGCGAGATGAACACGTGGTTTTTAACGGTTCACGGCACGCGCACGTCGATGCACTACAGCACTAAATACCCGCGTACACTGCAGCGCCTTGACTACACACCAGGCGGCGAACAAGCTTGGCAGCACATAGATGTGGGCTACGCCAGCGCGTACCCGACGATCACAGGGGGCATTTTTGAATTTGGCTTCCCCGATGCCATGTTGCAGATGTGGGCTGCGTTTTGCGACGAAGTTGCCCACGGTAGCGCCAATATGAAACAACCGTTTTACTGCGTTACGCCAGATGAAGCAGCTCTCAGCCACAACGTTTTTACAGCGGCGCTAGTTAGCGCACAGCAGCAAGCAACTGCTTAGCGGTATGCTGGCAATACACAAATGGCCTCATCAAACATCAGCATATTGAATATCAGCATATTGAATATCAGTATTGAGCAAGTGGCATAGTCAGGAGGGAGGACAACATGGTCGATGTTGTCGTAGCAGGGCACCTTTGTTTAGATATTATTCCTGATCTCGCCAATATGGGACAAAATAGTAGTGGGTTAGTGCTCGAGCCCGGTAAACTTACCGAAATTGGCACAGCTAAGTTTGCAACCGGTGGCGGTGTTGCCAACGTGGGACAAACGCTTATCAAATTAGGTGTGAGCACCAGTTTGATGGCCAATGTTGGCCGCGACCCTTTTGGTGATGTTGTCCACGTCATGTTGCGCGCCCACAATCAGCAAGCTGCTGAAACCATTCGCACCGTCGACGACGCCGCTACAGCTTACACGCTCATTTTTAGCTCAGCGACGGTTGACCGCAGTTTTTTACACCACGCAGGGTGTAACGACAGTTTTGGAGCAGATGATATTGATTTAGCGGTTGTAGCCGGTGCCAAGATGTTTTATTTGGGCTACCCGCCCCTTATGCGGCGCTTTTATCAGGATGAAGGCCGCGAGCTAGCATCGCTATTTCAGCGCATCAAAGAACTTGGCGTAACAACCGCCCTGGATATGACCATGCCAGACCCCAACAGCGACGCAGGCAAAGTTAATTGGCAAGCGTTGCTCGAGCGTACCTTACCTCATGTAGACATTTTTATGCCTAACGTCGAAGAAGTTTTATATATGCTCAACCCCAAAGCTTACGAAGGGGGCACTTGGCGCGCGCAAGGTGCACCGGCTAGTTTTTACAGTGCACTGAGCCAGGAACTCTTGGACTTTGGCACTGGCATTGTGGGGCTTAAACTCGGTGAAAACGGCTGTTATTTGCGGACTGCTGGCGCAGATAGACTTATGCGCTTGGGTCACGCCCGCCCCGAAAGCCTTGGGAACTGGTCAGATAGAGAACTTTGGGTACCCATTTTGCCGGTCAGAGTCGGCGGGACAACAGGTGCAGGCGATGCCACTTTTGCTGGGTTTTTAGCTGCACTCCTTAAAGGCCTCGACCCAGCTGGCGCTATTTCGGTGGCAACAGCGGTAGGTGCGTGCAGTGTTGAAGCGCCTGATGCTACCAGCGGCGTGCGCTCGTGGGGTGAAACACTCACCCGTTTACAAGGGCGTTGGCAACGCGCAACCACCAAACTGCGCGACAAAAGTTGGCAACCTTACCAACATGGTACGTTCCGCGGTCCCAACGACGGTATTCATGTAGAAGGAGGACTGTTTGATGAAGCGTGAACACGTTGAAGCTGCTAAAGTGCGCGCCAATGATATGCTTAGCAAAGTAGGACTTGTCTTAACTGAAGACGAGCAAGCGAGGCTCGAGGTTGCTGACCTGAACCTAGGTGAGTTTGACACAACTGGCTTGTGTTTAATTACCTACGTGAACACCGAGCGGGTGTGTGCCAAAGAGCTTATTATGTTTCCCGGCCAAACTTGCCCGCAACATTTGCACCCACCTGTTAATGGTCAAGCAGGCAAAGAAGAAACCTTCCGCTGCCGCTGGGGTGAAGTTTACTTGTATGTTGAAGGTGAGCCTGCTGTTAATCCGGTTGCCAAACCGCCAGCTGGGCGGGAAGATACTTATACTGTCTGGCATGAAATTATCTTAAAACCTGGCGAGCAGTACACGCTTTACCCAGAAACGTGGCACTGGTTTCAAGCAGGTCCCGAAGGTTGTATAGTCAGTGAGTTTTCAACCCGCAGTACCGACGAAAACGATCTGTTCACCGATCCTGATATTAAACGCGTGCCAGTTATTGAAGACTAACTGATAAGGTCGCGCGATTTGTATCTAAGCTTGATGTGTTGTCTTATTGGAACACAAGATAGATGTTACCGAGTAAGGCAGCACATGCTACTCAACTTAGTACACAGGAGCACAAGTGAAGGTGTTTGTCCCCCCCAAAGTACGTTGTAAATATGTTCGTAGCGCTATAATGTAACGCAGTCCACAAGATGATGCAGTCTATAAGCAATATTTGCTATATATAGTTCAGTGACGGAATTTAGTTGCAGACTATGCTTAGTCCAGCTTATTGAATACGCAAGTTGACATCATCTTAGATAGGTTTATGAGTCAGCACCAAGCATCTCAAGTATTCAAGCATCTTGGCATTCAAACATCTTAGTATTCAAACATCTTAGTATTCAAACATCTTAGTATTCAAGCATCCTAGTATTTAAGCATCCTGGCATTAAGCATCTTAGTATTCAAGCACCCTAGTATTTAAGCATCCTGGCATTAAGCATCTTAGTATTCAAGCATCTTAGTATTTAAGCATCTTAGTATTTAAGCATCTTGGCATCTAAACATTTTTAGTACCAGGCATTTTAGTGTCAACGTGTAATCTTATGACAACAAAACGTGTTTTAGTCGTTGAAGATGATGAAAACAGCCTCGAGCTCCTACGTCGTGTGCTCATCGCCCAAAATTATCAAGTGCACCTTGCCCGCACGGGTCAAGAAGCCTTAGACCGTGCGCCTCTAGCAGATTTGGTTTTGCTTGACTTGCAAATCCCTGCACCAGACGGCTACGAAGTCGCTAAGCGCTTGCGGCAACGCTATGCGGATATGCCTATTATTATTGTCACGGCACAAACAGCAAGTTACGCCCAAGTGCGCGGATTTGACTCTGGCGCAGATGACTACGTTACTAAACCAATTGATCTAGCCGTGCTAACGGCCAGGGTACGCGCCAAGTTGCGCAAACATAGTTCGCGGGAGCGGCTCGAGGTAGGCAATGTCACCATCGACATGATTGACCGCCACGTGTACGTAGATTACGACAAGATAGTGCTCACCCACACCGAATTTGATGTTTTGGTGCTGCTTGCCAAACGCCCGTATCAAGCGTTTAGCCGGCATGATATTTTGACCTCTGTGTGGCACCCAGACTTTGACGGTACAGAACGCGTTGTTGACGTGTGTATCTCATCACTTAGGCAAAAACTAGGCGATAAACCTCGAGCGCCACGCTATATTGAATCGGTACACGGTATTGGCTACCGGTTTATTGGCCCCTAAAGGTTTGTATTTTGTTGTTTAGCATTGCTCGCGTTAATACCTTAGAAAGTATCGCTCATAGCATTTTCATCTGGCCTTGCCTCAGCAACTTGGTCATGCGAACTAGACAAGCCTATACAAACCCGCTCAGTAAGGGAAGAACTTATTCTGAAACTGCTATTCAATGAGTAAATCCGTTCTTATCAGCGGCTACTACGGGTTTGGCAACTTAGGCGATGAAGCCATTTTGTCGGTTTTGGTGAGGTTTCTTCAACAAGCCGGGCACCGCGTTACCGTACTTTCTAGTAAGCCCGAACGCACCCGCGACTTACATGGTGTAGACGCATGTCACCGACTACGTGACCTTGTACCTGCTCTACTTCAGCACGAGGTCGTAGTGTCGGGTGGTGGCGGCTTACTGCAAGACAAAACTAGCCGCTTGAGTCTTGAGTACTACCTCACCATCATACGTCTTGCCAAGGTGCTTAAACGGCGCGTTGTTGTTTACGGGCAGTCTTTAGGACCTCTCAGCCGCTCGGCTGAACGCAGCCTGGTGTCTGTTTTGCGCGGTGTACCCATTGCTGTACGTGACGTCCGCTCCCAACGCTATCTGCATACACACAAGCTCAACGCTACATTAGTTGCTGACCCTGCACTTTTACTTACAAATCAAGTTACCAGTCTAGCGACAGATTTACCTACAGATCTATCTGCAGATGATAAACCACTTCTTATTATTCCCAGAGGCGACCAAGCTAATATTCAAGTTGCCCTAGAAAGGGTTGTTGCTAGTCTTTCAGCAGACACGCGTTATAGCCCGTCTCTTGCTGTGCTAGCGCTATCTCCACAAACAGATACACAAGCTGCTCTTGCCTTGCAACATCAGGGTCACAATGTGCACATGTGGCATGCAGATACAGCAGAACTCGCTAGCCAACGCGTTGCTAGTGCGCGAGCCGTGCTGTCAGTACGCTTGCACGGGCTCATTTTGGCTGCAGCTAACGGTATTCCTTACAGTGGCGTTGTCTATGACCCTAAAGTGGCTGCGTTTTTAGATGAAACAGCCGCCCCACGCTATCACCTGCCTGAAGATACAACTCGTTTAAGTGAGGCTATCAAACAGCCACCTCAACTCGATTGGAGCAAGGTAGCTGCCTTGAAAGCTCGAGCCGAACGCGGGCTAACTTGGCTCAACGAGCAAATTAAGCAACCTTAACCCCCACGCCCTATGTTTATAGCTTTCTCATCTATATCCCCTAAACTAAGCATGTGATGAGATACCTAGCTAGGTTTTCTAATTCACATATTGCTATGTGCGTAAGTTCATGGGTCCGTAATGCCGCTTTAGCCTGTTTGCTGAGCGTGAGTGTGGCTGCTCAACCTGCCACTGACCCCTTTGAACCTATGCGGCAACTTTTAGCTGAGGGCCGCTACGCACTTGCCACCCAAGTTGAGGGTCCTAGCCTCATCTCACAATTTTCAGACAATGCAGACGCCTACTACCTTTACGCCACCGCGTTATACCTCGTTGGCGACAGCAGCGCTGCGCGCGACATACTTGCTGAAGCCCTTGCTTTAAGTCCGGTAATACCTGTGGACTACCTTCGGTTACAAGGTATTTTGGCAGCTGAAGCTGGCGATCAAACCACCGCACTTGACGCTTTACAGGTTGTCTTTGAGCAAGCGCCAACTTACACTCATGCTAGTGACCTAGCTCGAGTTGCTTGGCAAGCTGGTGCTTATGAAGCAGCCTTAAACGCATTTGTACGCGCTCAAGAACTTGCTAACAGCACCGAACAACGTGTTTGGGCGATGCTTCACAGCGCACGTTTACAGCGCGTAATTGGTCAGCCTGAGGAGGCAATTTTAGTTTTAGAAGCGCTGCTAGATATTTTAGATGCTGAACCTAGCACTAGCGGACTACCTCCGCCTGCTTACGCGCAAGCTTTTTTACAGTTGGGCGAGATTTACGAAGCACAAGGAGATAGAGACAAAGCTCTTGCCAATTATCAAGCTGCTAGCTTAGCTGATCCTAACGCAGCTGTTGCGCGTGAAGCCATCGAACGCCTCGAGGCTAGCTCAAACCCTTAATATAGCGTTTCCACGAGTAACTGCCACAGGCAGTTGCGCGTGCGACCTAGGGGA
>CAZMCW010000245.1:2709-7386 GCA_964564405.1 uncultured bacterium | reverse complement strand
TGTCGTTAAGCGTAGACGTTTCTACCCCGTTGATGACAACCTGCCCTGAGCTTGCCGTGTCAATACAACCAAGGAGGTTCAAAATGGTGGACTTACCTGAGCCGGACGGCCCAGCAATAGATACAAAGTCACCTTTCTCAATCTCAAACGACACCCCACCAAGCGCTTGGACCTTAGTTTTGCCTAGCGGATAGATTTTTTTAACGTCTTTAAGGGACACAATAGCCATGTTGATACCTTTCTGCGTGCATTTGTGCGTAACAGCTCAACCAACGTGCTGTTAGTGCTATGGCTAGTATCCGTTGATGGCGTAAATGGGTCGTAAAGGAAATCTAAAGATTTCGTAAAGGTGGGTCAAAACTGTGGTTGGTGCTTGTGAGAAGCTAAGAAAGCTCGAGCCTGACATTACTCAGCGGCATCACTACAAGCTTTAAGATGCTCGAAGTGTAAACAACATGTGGAGACATCTACCAGCTGAAGCCAAGACCATCTGTGTCAGGTAAAATGTCTATCAGCAGTGACCCAAACCATGTGTAGGTTGATGGACACGCGTTTATACGTCATTGTCACTAGGGTTAGACGTTGAACTCATGTGCGTCTGAAGTGCAAAACATCTTTACGACACCTTCCGCCGAGCTACACCAAACCTTTACCTTGGGTAACTAGCATCGGGTTATGCACGCATATTCATTTGAGCAAGGGTCTGTAGAGGAGGTTACTAGCACACCTGCTAGGAGATACATGCATAGCACTGGAGCGCTTATTTTGATTGTTGAAGACGAACGTGACTTGGCAAGTAGCCTCGAGCTTTACCTCAAAAACAGCAACTACCGCACCGAACGGGCGCACGACGGCGAAGAAGCCCTCACGTTATTTCGAGCAGCACGCCCGGATCTAGTACTACTGGATGTCATGATGCCCAAAAAAGACGGCTTTGAAGTACTTAAAACCATTCGCAGTGAATCCAAAACGCCGGTGATTATGCTCACAGCTAAAGTTGAAGAGATCGACAAATTGCTGGGTTTAGGACTGGGGGCAGATGACTACCTAGTGAAACCCTACAGTTTGCGCGAGGTGGTGGCGCGTATTCAGGCTGTTTTGCGCCGCAGCCAAGCTGAACCTGAACCAAGTGTGGTGCGCCTTGGCCCGCTCGAGGTTGACAGTTACAGCCACTGCGCTCGTGTGAATGGCAGTATGCTCAACCTCACCCCGACTGAGTACAGGTTGTTACATCACTTAGCGCGCACACCTGGTCGGGTCATTAGCCGCGCAGAACTCATGGAAGTTGCCATGCCCGAAAGTGACGCGCTCGAGAGTGCTGTCAACGTTCATCTTAAAAACCTACGCCAAAAACTTGCAGAATATGGCATTGCCGACATGCTTATTACCGTGCGAGGCATGGGTTACCGGCTGGCTGCCTAAACGCTCATAAGGTTAAGCTTACGAACATAAGTTAAGCTTACAAAGATGTTCAAGTTTGTCCTATCACTATGACATCTATCTCCAGTTCCTCTACTGCTAAAAAAACTGCTTCTAACACGGAGGCTGTCACCGCCGATGTAAATGTGGCTGCTGAAGTTACGCCTATTCGCTTTTGGGACCGTTTGGCAGTGCGCCTTGCATTTGGCATGGTGAGTGTGGCGTTGTTTTCGCTCGTGATGACCTTTGCTATCCAAAGTGTCAGTATAAGAATGTCTGGCTTCCGCCCGATTGACCTGACCCCTTACCTACAAGAGCTTATTGACTTAGCTCCACAAAGTGAAGCGGCTCAAGTTGTCCAAACATTTCCTGGGCGGCTTGCTAATTCGGTGCTACGGACGATTGCCATAAGTCTACTTTTGTCGGGGTGTTTATGGGTTTATTTAGCGCTGCGCGTTGCTCAAATGATTGCCCGCCCTGTTGAGCACGTTACAGCGGCATCTGCCAAGATTATGACCGGCGACTTGCAGGCACGAGTAGATGTCCCTGAGAACATCCCCGGAGAAACCCTGAGACTCCTTGCCCGCTTTAACCAGATGGCGCAGTCACTAGAAACCTACGAACGCGAACGCACCGAGATGATTGCGGCCATTGCCCACGAACTTAGAACGCCCTTAGCGGTCATGAAAGTGCGCCAAGAGTTGCTCGAGGAAGGCATGATTGAGCTCAATCAGAGTGAAATAAGCTTACTAGGGCGGCAGATTGAGTTACTTACCCGACTGGTAGAGGATTTGCGGACGTTATCCTTAGCAGATGCTAACCGTTTATCACTGAAGCTCGAGCTTGTTGATCTAACCGCCCTAGTTGCACGTATCATCACCTCGTTTGAGCACCGTGCGCGGGATGTGGGTATCGAGATTGTTAGCGACTTGACGCCTGTGCAGTTAGAGGCTGATCCGCAACGGCTCGAGCAAGTTGTCATCAACCTACTAGATAACGCTTGCAAACACACGCCGGAGGGTGGGCAGATAACTATCTCACTAACTCATGTTGATGACTATATCCAACTCACAGTGCATGACACCGGCCCTGGATTTAAGGTAGCTCCTGAGCAGCTCTTTAAGCGTTTTTACACTTCGGACGCGTTGCGGGCAAGTGGTACTGGTTTAGGACTGTCGCTTGTTGACGCACTCGTTAAACTTCACGGTGGTCAAGTGTCTGCTCACAACCATCTGCAAGGTGGAGCTGTGTTTGAGGTGTGTTTGCCTGTGAGTAATGCGGTTGCTTGAGTTAATGAATATAACCGTATAGCGTAAACGACCCGTCATCAACCTAAAGATTATCTGTAATAGAAGCCGATGTGATACGCATCGGCTTTTACATTTTGCTGTGCTGGACACATAGATCTGATCGAAGATCAAAATCCTTAGCCTTTTGAGTATAAGAGATAGTCTTTCTTTGAAGACGATTATAGGAGTTCATTTGAATAGGATACTTGACAAGACTACACTCAAGTTTTATAGTATGGCTATGAGCTTGAGATTGCAGCTAAGTCACTTAGTGCAAGCTCACTTCCAGAGCTGTGCTAAAGACGCACAGCATCACACCAATTTTGAAAGGAAAGATTTTTATGGCATTAGTTCGTTACAGAAACAATCCGTCAAACAGTGGTTGGACCATGCGCCCATTTGTCAACAACGTGCGCTCATTTGAAGACTTTGACCGTCTGTTTAACCAAGTCGCTGCACCACTTGCCAACATCATGCAGTCCCAAACGGCTGCTAACTTGTACGAAACAGATGAAAACATCGTGCTCGAGATGGCGGTTCCCGGCGTCTTAGCAGATGACATCAACATTAGCATTGAAGGTCGTCAACTTACGGTAGAAGGTGCTTACCCAACTGCCAATACTGATGATGCTGAAGGCAGCGAAAACAGCGAGAGCCGTCGCTACTGGCTCCAAAACATGCCAACAGGTAACTTCAGCCAAACCATTAACTTGCCTAGCAACGTCAACTTAGACGATGTGCAAGCTCGCGTCACCCACGGTATCCTTACCCTCACTATGCCCAAAGTAGACACTGCTAAAGCACGGCGTATTGCGGTTGCTAGCGAGTAAGTTAAGCGCAATATAACAACTTAAGCAAATAGCGAAGAGCGGGTTAATTCCCGCTCTTTTTTGATGTGTTTGTAGTATCTGTTTCTGCTCGCGAGTTGTCTCGCGCAACGCTCGGAGCCGCTCGGGTTACTTTGTTACCAAAATAACCGGAAAGGGTATTAAACCGTCTTGAAGATTGTCTTAGCAATTGTATGAAATTCTGTTACAGGTGACTGATGCTGTACTCAAAGAAAGGGAGAAGGGGAGCAAGGGGGCAAGGGAGATTTCAGCAGACACAACCTGCACTTAGACCGCCGCAGATATCACGACGTCATGGAGTTGCTAGCTATATAAGCCTCATTGAAAACCTAAGCTGCTACCGTGAGGTCGTTAAATGCGGCGACGGCTGCGTCAATGACAGCATCAATATCTTGCTCACTATGTGCATACGAAAAGAACGCTGCTTCGTAACTGCTGGCTGGCCAGTAAACGCCTCGTTCTAGTAGGCCGTGGAACCAACGCTTAAAGTGCTCACTGTTGGTAGCCGAAGCACTGGCAAAATCAGTCACAGGTTGGTCGGTAAAGAAAACGGTAATCATGGAGCCAATGCGGTTGACTGTCACAGGGATGTTGGCTGTGGTGGCAGCTTGGCTGAGGCCGTGCTCGAGCTGAGCAGTGCGGGCCTCGAGCACCTCATATAAATCCTTTGTTTCACGAATTAAATCTAACGTGGCAATCCCCGCAGCCATCGCCAGTGGATTGCCAGAGAGCGTCCCAGCTTGGTAGACCTTACCAACAGGGGAGACGTTATCCATGACGCTGGCTTTACCGCCATACGCGCCCACAGGTAACCCGCCGCCAATAATTTTCCCCCAGCAAACTAAATCTGCCTCAATGCCCAAGCGTTCAATCGCGCCACCTGCAGCGAGCCGAAAGCCAGTCATAACCTCATCTACAATCAGCAGCGCGCCGTATTTTTGGGTGATGTCTCTAAGGCCTTGTAGAAACTCAGGTGTAGGAATGACCACGCCCATATTGCCCACAACAGGTTCAAAGATGATGGCGGCAATGTCCTCTGGATGGGTATCAAAAAGGGCTTGGACGCTGGCGAGGTCGTTGTACTGCGCGACGAGGGTTGTCTTCGCAGTATCTTCGGGGAC
>CAZMCW010000245.1:449-2681 GCA_964564405.1 uncultured bacterium | reverse complement strand
AACCAGCAGCGCATCCCCATGACCGTGATAATTCCCGGCAAACTTGATGATGAGATCACGCCCGGTCGCGCCTCGTGCAACTCGCAACGCACTCATGGTGGCCTCGGTGCCTGAATTGACAAAGCGAACCCGCTCACAACCGGGGTAGTTGGTGAGTACCCGCTCAGCCAGTTCAATCTCCCGTTCGGTGGGCGCGCCAAAACTGGTTCCAGTGATGGCGGCTTTGTTGATGGCCGAAAGCACCCTAGGATGGGCATGTCCCAAAATCATCGGCCCCCACGAGCCAATCCCATCAATATAGCGGTTGCCGTCGACATCCCATAGATAAGCGCCTTCAGCTTTGGTGATAAACCTCGGCGTACCGCCCACGCTGCCAAACGCGCGCACAGGCGAATTGACCCCACCTGGAATGAGCTTACTTGCCCGTTTAAAAAGGTCTTGTGATGTTTGGGTTGACTGTGTTGTTAGTTGTGCCATGCTTTATGGTCCCACGTGCCGCAGCCGCGCACAAGGACGTACGTCACCTCAAGTGTTACGCAAAGAGTTACAGTGATGTGTGCAAATGTACAAACAAGCTAGCACAGCTACTGAAATGCAAGATGGCGTTTTAGAGTTGCTTCAAGTCGTGCCATGTAGCTGGCTGGCACACGTCCTAAAATGTCAGGCAAGAATCGCTCATAAGCAATGGAACGAATTTGTTCTGCTTGGGCTTTGCTGTCATATTGAAGACCGGTAATGTCCGCAGGTAAGAAAACCTGGAAGGAAAGTACACGTTTTACATTAGTTGTGAGGGGCACGATCGTAATAACACCGCGTTGGTTTTTGACTGTTGTACGGTTGATAATGTTGTTGCTAACAATAATGATAGGACGCAGTTTGTCTGCTTCACTACCAAGACTTGGAGCGAGGTCAGCATAAAGAATGTCACCTCGCTGCATATGTCCATTTATTTATCGCCGGTAGCATTTAAGCCGTCGCCTACGGTACTATCCCACAACTGCGCTTCGCCGGAAACTTCCCATTCTTGGGCAGCAAGCGCATATTCACGCTCGAGCGTCTGAACACGAAGTGCAGTAATGGCTTGCTCGAGCGCAGCAGCCAAGGACTCGAGCTGATGTTGCTCCTGATAAAGATCAAGATAGTGTGCAAGTTCTGCGTCAATCTGTGCTGATAACTGCACTTTTGTTGCCATGCATAAGCTTAGCACGCATAAGGTATTACTTATCGTCAAGGGATGTCAAAGCGGTATCTCCACAATTGAGCTGTATTAAGATACCTCTATGGATGCTGTTTATTTACTGCAACAAGCTGCCTCACCTATACTTACCGAATTTGCGCTATTCGTCACCAACCTAGGCTCAGAACGCGCTTACATTGCCTTTTTACTTGTACTTTATTTGGGAATTGATGCTCGCTTGGGGCGCTATTTAGGGCTTACGCTGTGCTTGGGGTTTTGGGTTAATTTTCACCTCAAAGGCATTATTGATACGCCACGCCCCTACGTGATTGACCCCAGCGTGGCGCTTACCCCAGAAGCCGTGGCTACTGGAACGGGACCAGCTTTTCCCAGTGGCCACGCGCAAGGCAGCGCTATGTTTTGGGGCTTTTTAGCTGCTTATTATAAGCGTGTGTGGTTGTGGTGTGTGGCGATTGCACTCGTCCTTGTCATCTCGCTGACGCGGGTTTACTTGGGTTTGCACATTCCCCTAGACTTGCTAGGCGGTTGGGTCATTGGTGCAGGTATTATTTTCCTAGGGTTGATGGTTTATCAACAGGTTAGGCAATCTGCAGGTTGGTACGTACAACTTGCAGCGCTCCATAAAGCAGCCCAAATTGCACTTGCGCTTGTTTTGACATTACTACTACAGATGTTGTTTCCTACAGCAGATTCTGAAGTGATGTTGGGTGGTGCGGCGGCATTTGCCATTGCGCCGTTGCTAGTGAGTTACCGTGTTCCTAAAAAACTATCTGCAAGGGTCATCATTGTGCTGATGGGTTTGGTAGCTGCGTTTGCGGTGCTGCTTGGCTCGAGCCTCCTCCTTCCAGAAGCGCTTAAACGCAATGACGTCATCGGCTACGTACGCTATTTGTTCATCGGTCTAACGGGCATTGTCTTGGTGCCGTGGTTAGCAGGAAAGTTAGGCTTAACCCAAGCTGATGAGCATTCTGTGACTGACGCTGTGACGTCATCTGCCCCAGCCAGTCAAGTTTAAGGTGGCGGATATTCCTGGG
>CAZMCW010000245.1:0-356 GCA_964564405.1 uncultured bacterium | reverse complement strand
GGCACTGAGCAAACTCCCCGGCATGAAATCCAACGCGTGGGCTGCTGGCCGTACCGACCGAGGCGTTCACGCTAGCGCCATGGTGGCACACTGTGACTATGAAGGTCATGCTCCCTTTGACGCTAGCCAGCTCGGGCGTGCCCTTAACGCGCATCTACCTGCCGATGTACGCGTGCTCGCTGCTGAGGTTGCTGCGCCAGATTTTCACGCGCAATACAGCTGTTGCTACCGCCGATACCTCTACAAAATGCAACTCGTTCGGGATGATGCACGTGGCACTGCCCTCAACCGCAATTTTGTATTGCATTTGCCTCAAGTGTTGGATGTTGCTGCCATGCAGCAAGCTGCGCCGTTGT
>CAZMCW010000244.1:1167-7417 GCA_964564405.1 uncultured bacterium | reverse complement strand
CATCAAAATCGCTCGTGTTTACGAAGTACAGCGCAGCTCGAGCGTACCCTTAGACGATTCAGACTATGACATTCAAGAGTCAATTTGGTATTAGATATAGCGTTTCCACGAGTAACCGCCACAGGCAGTTGCGCGTGTGACCTAGGGGAGTAGAAATCGACCTACTCAGTATGGGGAACTGTAGCGATATGCATAAACATTGTACTGTAAACGGAGCGGGTTTGTTGGTACTCGCTTAGCTCGGTAAGTATGGAGCTAGCTCTATACTTACGGCTAACGCTATAATCCTGGGACTGCTGATAGTGGCAAATGCCACATCAAACAACGTCTTCAGCCGTATTTCAGCGTTTAAGGGTTGGCCTCTACTGCCCTGCTGAGGTGTTGCGCTTGCGCTAAAAACACATCCCAAGCAGGTTTGGGCGTACCGTCCGCAGCGACCATGCCGATCTCGCACAAAAACCCTTGCATACGCCCTAAGTACCACTCGGGCAGGTCTTCGTCGGCAACGCGGAACGCGTCTAGGATAAACTCGCAGGTTTCAGCGTCAAAATCTGTCAAACTAAACACGCTAAGGTAGCGAATTTGTGGGTAGCGCTGAAACGACTCGAGGATTACCTCTAAACAATCAGCTTGCAAGTCCGGCGAACTACCCGAGGCTGTAGCACTAGGGCAGTTAGTTTCAGTAACTAAAGTAAGGTCATCACCGTAAGCCGTCATAATTTGGGCAATGGTTGCGTGAATGTCCTCGTCAGACTCGAGCCCCAACATGCCGTCATAGCCATAGTAGTTAAATGGGACAATATCTGTGACCGCTTGCAACCGCTGGAACAAGCTGGGCATACGCAGTGGCGCGCCTGCGGTTACAGTTACGCCAACCGCTAGTTGTGGGTTGATACTGTGCACGTGCGCTTTAGCCGCGTCTACAAACTCCAAGTAATCTGCGTATTCTGCTAGGTGCGTGCTGTAGCGCCCATCTACCTCATTACCTACACCTAGGTAGTAGCCACCGTGCCTAAGGAGCAAAGGCACAACTTGGTCAAGCAACCTGCTAAACCGCGCGATAATATCTGCATCGGCAAACGAACGCGCACTGGCAAACGTGCGACCATCTTCGGTAAGCCAGTTGGGGTATAAGTTGAGGTCGTCAATATCCACAACCGTTATATTCAGGAGTGGGCGAATGCCTCTGGAACTCAACCAGGTGAGGTTCTCTGCTAGATCCGTGAGGTCGTAGACACCTTCAGTTGGCTCGAGCTCCGGCCAATCGGCGTACAGCGTAAAGCCGTTCATGCCAGCTTGGGCGGCACTGTCAACAAGCTGGCGGGTGCTACCGTCATCTGGAACAGAACTTGTGCCGTAATACGTTGTGCCTAAATAGGTTCCCGAACCTAATAAAGGTAAACTAGCAGCTTCTGTGACTTGTTCTGTGACTTGTTCTGTTATTTGCACTAACTGCGCTGAGAGTGTGTCCGTTTCAAAATCATGTGTGTAGGCAACAGCTAAAACAGCACCAAGTACAGCTACACTTGTGAACAGCAAGGTTTTGCGTCTACGTGTCATCGTCAAACTCCTTTGTAGGTATTACACTTGCGTGGTAAGGATTATTTCGAATGTAAAACCACCAGCCGCTGGATGTATCCACATGGTGTCTTGCAGTTATGCGTGTTCCTCTGCAGGTGTAATATGTGGATGATTGAGTGTAGACAAAAAGATACAAGCTTGTCAGCCGTCCACAGGAGCACAGTACTTAGGTCTCAATGACGGCATTTTACAAGCTCATCCACGGTCTCAAGGCCCTGGGCTCAAGAACCTTGGGCTCGAGCAACCTGATCTCAAGAATTTAGTCTCAAAGACAGAGTTATACTGAAGTGATGTTTTGATGTCGCTTTGCGGCATCAAAATCGCTCGTGTTTACGAAGTACAGCGCAGCTCGAGCGTACCCTTAGATGATTCAGACGATGACATTCAAGAGTCAATTTGATATTAGCTAGGGCTCGAGCCTCATAACATCACTTGTAAACTCCAGATGCTGACGTTCCACACCTCACCTCAGTCACAATCATTTTCATGTCACCAGTGGGTATGATTAAAAGACAACAAATAGGCCCTACACACCGCTATACCTTACGTTGAACACAATCCTGGAGGTTTTGACCAT
The DNA here is from genome assembly GCA_964564405.1 of uncultured bacterium. Classification (GTDB taxonomy): domain Bacteria; phylum Deinococcota; class Deinococci; order Deinococcales; family Trueperaceae; genus JBCCBI01. The sequence continues at coordinate 5,259 of CAZMCW010000244.1, read as the reverse complement.
TAATCACGCTTATTTTTTTAGTAACGTAACAATATTCAACTCTCAAGTTACGTCTAGTATTTTGACACTTGCGCTCACGCTAGCTATCTCAGCGTGTGGTTCAGCAGCCACCACAGCCGTAGCCCAAACGATAGATAGTGAGTTAGCAGCCCTCTTACAGGACTATGTAGATACAGGCGACCCCGGCGTGGTTGTGTTGATTGATGATAACGGTGAACGCTACGCTGCTGCTTACGGTAGTGCTGACCTTGAGACCCGTGAACCTGTCCAACTGACCGACAGGTTCCGTATTGGCAGCGTCAGCAAACCTATGGTGGCAGCGGCACTGCTCAGTTTGGTTGATGACGGCTTACTCGACCTCGACGATCCACTGACGCGCCACGTACCCGCAGATATCACGCGCAACCTTGCCAACGCAGACACAGCTACCGTGCGCCAAGCACTGCAGATGACCAGTGGCATTGCCGATTATTTAGCTACAGATGCCTTTTTGGATGCCGTTGAAGACGCGCCCAGCACCTTTTGGACACCCAAGCAAGTCATCACCTTTGCGTATAACGAACCCGCCGAGTTCCCTGCTGGCACAGATTATTACTACAGCAACTCCAACTATATTTTAGCGCAACTTATCATCGAAGCACTCAGCGGGCAACCATTGGCAGATGTGCTCACAGAGGCAGTTTTTGCACCTGCGGATATGGACACCTGTTACCTCGAAACGGCTAGCAATTTTGCCCAAACCATCGTGCGTGGTTATGATTTTGATGACGACGATAATCTTGTTGATGTCACCGAGGTTAACGACGGCGTTGGTTTGGGGGATGGCGGCGTTATCTGCACAGCAGACGACCTCGCCAAATTTTTGCCTGCGTTGTTAAATGGAGACATCCTCAGCGAACGTATGCTGGCTGAGATGCTCAGCACCGTTCCCAACCCAGACGGCGCACCTTACGGGCTTGGCATCGACGTTGATGATGACGGTGAGTTTGGACGCAGCCTAGGTCACGGCGGCGTCACCAGCGGTTTTCAAGCGGATATGCTCTACTTGCCTGATGAAGGTATCTCTGTTGTAGCCATGACCAACTTTGCTGAGTCAGATGTCTTGGAAGATATTGTTTTTGACGCCATCGACATTCTTTTTGCCCAATAATGTGTGCCTAACGTGCGCAACTGACCCTAATTTTTGCCTAATGACTCAAAATCACTTTTGCGGAAACGCTCGCGTAAAAAGCGGGCGTTTGCGATTAAGTCTTGGGTGGAATCATTGTGAACCGTGACGAGAATGTCACCGATGGCGCCCTCGAGAATCGCTAACTGCTCTAAAAAAATAGTCTCGGCAGTTTTGTCTGACTCAACAACTTGCGTGCGAAACAGGGCTGCAGGGGTGTCGGTTTGCAAGAAGTACTCGAGCGTCTTGGGGAAATAATCCGCTGCAATTTGCCGTAAGGTATGTACGTCGTATTGCTCGCTTGAATCCGCCGCTTTGGGGAGTGCGTCTAGCAGGGCATCACGCACTTGAGACACTTTTTTAGTAATGGCACCAGTAGCTTTGGGATCGTGTTTTACGTCCTGCACCAGGGCATCAAGTTGATGTTTCGTTTCCAAAAACGCACGTTCTTCTGGGCTGAGTGCTTGCTGCCGGGCGAGTCTTCGGGCAGCGACAGCTTGGCGGGTACGACTTGCCGTACGCCGCGACAAACGCGCCAACCACGCACTCCCCCGCCAACTCCCCCGAAAGATGAGTGTGGGCAGTTCTAAGGTTTTATCAAACAACCACACGGCAATCTCTGGCAGTTCGCGGGCAAACATCGCCAAAAACAACCACGCAACAAATAAAATTCCCATCAGTAAAGGTGCTGACCAAACTCCAAACACTGGCAACGACACAAGGGACGCAACTGTACCCAACGCCGCTAGCACTAACCCAGCAATCCACGCAGGTCTTACCAAACGCTGCCAGCCACGTGCTTCGAAGGTTTGCCGCAACACAACAACCTGCCCGACGGCACAGAGCCACAGGATTGGCGTCGTGACAAAGCCACCTAGCACCCAGCCAAACAAAACTTGCAAGAGCCCAAATCCGGCAACAGTTGCCGTCAAAATGAGAACATTTTTTTGACGCGTTTCAGTTAATTGCATGTGTCTTCAGTGTAGGCAATTTTGAGGTGACAAGCGTGATGCCAGCTTGCAGACGCTTTTAGGGGCGTTGAAGTTAGGGTGAAGGCTCCAAGTCAGGACGCACAACGAGGCTCAAGTAACCCACAAATTACTGCTGTGTGTTAGATGTTCTGCGTAGTAAGCTCAAAAAGTATCAAAGATAGTGTCACAGACGAGGAAACTCGTAAACAATTGACACACACCCCAAGATTTTTCATCCCAGACAGGCTAAATGAGATTCTTTCAATCTATTTCACAGATGATTTATCATGGACTCGAGGTGATCTCCCCTTCTCCCTTTCCCCCCTTCTCCCCTGCCTGCTACGCAAACTTGTTCATCAATAATCTGCATCAACACCCTACAAATCTGCCACAAGGCTCAGCTTTCAGCCTGCGAAAGCAAAAAGTACACAGCCGCCGCCGCATACAACCGCGCTGAGCGCACAACTTCGTTGGCATCGACATGTTCATCACGTTGATGGGGCACTTCGCGCTCACCCGGACCGATCGTGACAATCGGTACACCTGCAGTCGCATGTAAAAACGTGCCGTCGGTTGCACCGGGGACGCCGCCGTATTTGGGGGGCTCGTCCATGACAGCTGGGTAGACAGCCTCGAGCGCCCGCACAATACTCGCATCTTCGGGCGTTTGCGTCCACGGGCGTGACTCAAAACAGTCCACCTCTATCTGCAAGCGTGGTTCACTGCTGGCAATCTCTTGGGCGATGCCTTGCAAGGTTGCTAAAATCTCGTCGTGGTTTTGACCGGGAACGGTGCGAATATCCAGCGCAGCAAACGCGGTTTCAGGCATCACGTTGTTTTGCGCTTCACCACGTTCTGGTGCTTTTAAGATAGTTGGCGTGAGCCACGGCAAGCCTAGCTGAGAATGTTCGCCTAAACGCGCTTGCTCTGCTTTCTCAAAATCATGCACACGACCAATAAACGCAGCCAACGGCACAATAGGGTTACAGCCTGCGTAGGGCATCGCACCGTGCGACATCACCCCGCGCACGTTGACGGTGACCCGCATGGCACCTTTTTGAAACAAACATAATTCTTGTTGTTCGGGCTCACAGACGATGGCAGCGTCTACCTCGTCTGCCCACCCTTGAGCAATAAAGTGCTTAATGCCAATCATCATGCCTTCTTCGTCACAGACGATGCCTAAGCGAATGCGTCCAGCTAAGTCGGGGGATGTTTGCATGACGGCATGAGTCGCTTCAATTGCTGCGGCTACCCCAGCTTTCATGTCACAACTGCCGCGCCCGTAAATGATGCCGTCAACTAGCTCTGCTGCAAACGGGGGATGTGACCACGTGGAGGCGTCACCTTCAGTAACGACATCAGTGTGGCCTTCAAACATTAACGTTGCGTGTTCGCGCGCATCAAAGCTACTTCCCTGCCAATCACAGATGAGGTTAGGGCGGTCGGGTTGGAGGTGCTCGAGCACAGGCTCTAACCCCAACTCACGCAAATAGTTCTCTAAAAACTTAACAACCTCAGTCTCGTTACCACCTTGCTCAGGTTCATAAACACTTTTAATCCGCACCAGCTCACGCGTGAGCGCAATAACCTTGTCAGCATCCACCGCTGCAGCCGCGCGTTCAGCTTGCGCTAGCCAGTCAGCTCGAGTCACCTTAGACATAATCTTTACTATTCACAGCAACATAATCTAGCTCAGTGAAAACATTGTGTTGCCTGCCATCACCATTGACGCCATAGACAATATTGTTTATGTTTTCATTGTTTATATTTTTTGAGGCTTTTAACCTGTTGATGCCCACTGAGTCCAACGAAAGCCCTGACAAGACCGTTTTATGCCGACGAAAATAGATTGAAAGCTTCTTCTCTTGCATGTTGCAAGTCACGGGATGCGGGGTAAAAAGAGTCTTTAATGATGGGACTCATCACTCATCAAAGAGAGAGAGTTTGGCT
>CAZMCW010000244.1:0-1157 GCA_964564405.1 uncultured bacterium | reverse complement strand
TTATGCAACATCATCTTGCTCACAACGGCGGGGTAAAACGCCCATCAACCGCTGTCCAACCGCCGTCAACTAGCATGAGCGTGCCCGTTACAAAGGAGCTTGCCTCACTCATAAGGTAAACGACTGCACCCACCATTTCGCGAGGTTGTGCCCAGCGGCCTAACGCACCTTTTTGGGCATACGCGTTGTACCAGTCGGGTTGGTCACGAATAGGATTTGTAAGAGGCGTTTCCACCACACCCGGCGCAATGGCATTGACCCGCACACCCAGCTCACCTAGTTCGGACGCTAGCCCACGTACCATTTGTAACGTTCCCGCTTTGGTAGCAGCATAAATACTCTGCCCCGGTTCAACTACTTGTGAGCGAATCGACGAAAACAGCACAATACTTCCAGACTGTTGTGCCTTCATACGCGCACCCGCAGCTTGCATAGCTAAAAAACTACCCTTTAAGTTGATGCCAATAACTTTGTCAAACTCGTCTGGAGTTAGCTCTAACATGGGTTTGCGCACATTGATAGAAGGCGTGCAGACGAGGCCGTCAAGTTGCCCCAAACCATCCATAGCAGCCTCAATACTAGCTTTATCGGTAATATTCACCGCTTGGCTTTGGGCCTTGCCACCTTGCTCGGTGATGCTGGCAGCTACAGCGTCTGCGGCATCTTGTGAAATATCTGTACAAAGAACCTGCGCACCAAATGCAGCTAGGCCATGCGCAGCGGCTGCGCCAATGCCTGAACCAGCCCCAATGATCATAATCTGGTGACCACTTAGGTTAAAAAGTTGGCTGTAGCTCGCGAGGTCTGTGTTGCTATTCAAGGGTGAGGTTGAAGAGTCTGCCATACGCTACTTTAGGATGTTCGACACTCAACTGCCAAATGTTGCCTACGTGTTCCCCAAAAGTAACTATATTTTTTGTGTGTTGTTTTTTGCGTTATACCAAATTGACTCTTGAATGTCATCGTCTGAATCATCTAAGGGTACGCTCGAGCTGCGCTGTACTTCGTAAACACGAGCGATTTTGATGCCGCAAAGCGACATCAAAGCATCACTTTAGTATTACACTAGATGGTCTGCGTAATAAGCCCAAAAAGTTTTAGAGACTTGAGTTTAGAGTAACCCAAGCCACAGTTGAGGCTAGCTAAGAGAACCACAA
>CAZMCW010000243.1:0-7429 GCA_964564405.1 uncultured bacterium | reverse complement strand
GCGTGTACCCTTAGATGATTCAAACTATGACATTCAAGAGTCAATTTGGTATAAGTTTAAATTTGACAGCATTGGCGACAACTGCATCGATAGGGAACTACGTCAGCAAAGAGGCATCATCTACGCGCAAACCACGACAGCAGCTCAATATGGTGGGTGTGCGGGTAAAAGTCGTAAGGTTGAACGTAGTTAAGCTCAAAACCAGCTGCAGCTAAGGCAACGGCATCCCGTGACCAAGTAGCAACATCACAGGAAACGTAACAAAGCTGCTTAGCCGGACTTTTGGCGATGCGTTCACGTACAGGTTTAGCTAGCCCGCTGCGCGGCGGATTAACGCAGATAAGCTCAGCCGGAGGCAGCGGATTTGTGCGTACATCTTGCTGAAGCAATTTGATGTTGTCAACACCGGCTGCACGCGCTTCACGTTTACCTTGCTCAATGTTGGCGCGGTCAATATCCACGGCGACAACCTCACTTGCGTATTGGGCGAGGTGCAAGCCAATGATGCCACTGCCTGCAAACAAGTCAAGTACGCGCAGCCCGCGTGCAGTTTTAGTTTGAGCAAGCTCCACTAAGTCTTGGTAAAGCTTGCTAGCAGCACTTGGATTTGGCTGCGCAAAACTGCCCGGTGTGACCCGCGTACCGAACGCACCATACTGCTCCATAAGATAGCGCTTGCCTGCTAGCCGCTCACTACCTTTGCGAAAACGCCCGCGCGCGTCGTAAGCTGCGTAACTTACGCCAGCTAGACCCCGACGGACAAGCTCGTGGGCAGCAGCTAGGTAATGTTTGCTCGAGCCACTTGCGACCAAACATGCGAGCACCTCACCTTCGGCATTACAGCGAAAGACAACTTCACGCACACCTTTAGGAAGGTCGTCAAACAGCTTCCAAACGCGGTTGATGCTTTCATGAGCAACTGGGTCGTGGGTTAGAACTTGGACATCATGACTGCTAGTGCTGCGGTAGCCTAACCCCTGCCCTGCTACATAAGCAGGTTGCACGCCATGACGGTAGTGCCACTGCTGGGCTGCGGGCATAACTTTTGGGATTTGCTCGAGCCCTGTTACTACCGCGCCCACACTACGCTGACTTCGCTCGAGCGTATCCATGACAACTTGCCGTTTGAGGGTAAGTTGCAAGTCGTAAGGTATAAAGCTGTAATCTAAGCCAGGGTGCAAACTAGCAGGAATGCGGTCTGGATGAGCTTGAATGACCTCAACGACCTCACCTTGCAAAACACCAGAAACTTGGCTTACTAGTGCGCGCACCTGCTCACCAGGCAAGCCGCCCCAAACAAGCACAACTTGACCAGCACCTTTACCAACCTCACGCCGGGCTAGGGTTTTACCGCCGTGCACCATTTTTTCAAGCGTTAAGGTGAGTGTTTGTGCTTTGGGAGTTTTAGAAGATACTGATGACATGTAACCTCGAGACGGGATTAACCGGGCAGGCTTAACGGTGTAAGATTAGCGGATACAGGATTATCAACAAGAACTGTCAACACAAACCCATCAATACTTGCTGAACATCAGCATACGCCCTACATGACTCAAAAACTTTTGCTTGAAATCATGTTGCCTGTTTGATGCGATTGGTAATGTTCGCCTGATCTGTTATCTGTGGCAATTCCAGAATTGGTTCCCCCACACTAAGTGGGTCGATTTCTACTCCCTTGGGTCGCACGCACAACTGCCTGTGGCAGTTACTCGTGGAAACGCTACTAAAAGCATCTTACAAAAGAGAATATGAAAGCTAATACCAAATTGACGCTTGAATGTCATAGTTTGAATCATCTAAGGGTACGCTCGAGCTGCGCTGTACTTCGTAAACACGAGCGATTTTGATGCCGCAAAGCGACATCAAAACATCACTTTAGTATAACGTCATTTGCTATCGTGCTCACCATATGTAGGTCTAAAAGAGTTAAGCACCTTCAAGTTGAAAAGTGATATTTACTAAACTTAGCAGCGACCCTCCTTAACCGCTAACTGCGTGTCACAAAAACTGCGGTCTCCAGATAGCAGGTACTTATGTCAGGCTGATTACCTAAGTTTAGGTTGACAAATGCATTTAGGTTAACAAACGGTGACTGACAGACAGTATTTGAAGGTACTCGAGCTTCTTTCTCAGCCTCTTTTTTCAAGGCAACTGAGCAGCCAACTAACAAAATGGCACAATAACCCGTGTATCCTCAAGACAGATATTGTTATACTGCTAGACATGAAGAGATCTTTCCAAGAAATCCTTGAACTTGTTGCGTTTGGTCTAATTGCGCTTCTTGTAGGTACAGCGCTGTTGTGGGTTGGTGGTTGGTTATTTGGCGTAGTTGGCTGGCTGTTGCAAGGTTTAGCTGGCTTGCTGTGGTGGGTACTTCGGTGGATTTTGCCGGTGGCAATTTTGGTTGGCGCTGTGTACGCTATTGTGCGCTTGTTCCAACAGCAAAGCCGCAAGTCAGCAGCTACGCCTGCACCTACCGTAACCGATGCTGCGGCTGCACCGCCTGTTGAACCTGTTGTACCTGCTACTGAACCTGCTGTTAGCGACGACAGCAGCGAGAGTTAGCTTAGCTATAAATTAGGCTCGAGCACGCACCGTTCACACAGGTAATTTACTCGAGCGGTATACGAACTGCCCCATGTCGGTACGTTTCGTAGACGCGTGCGCCAATTGCGAGAAGCCGTGCGATCACATCCGGATGTGGATGCCCAAAATTATTGCGGCCGTAAGAAATAACGGCGGTCTGCGGGCTTGTAGCGGCTAATAATGCTGCTGAGGTTGACGTGCTCGAGCCATGATGCCCTGCCATAACAATGTCCACATTTGGAAACGCAAGTTGCGCTTCAACGGACGTGCTCACATCACCTAAAAATAGCGCTCTAGCGCGTCCTTGGTAAGACAACACAAACACTAACGAGTTGTCGTTGTCATTGTTGTAAGGCGTAACAGGCGGGTTGAGAAAGTCCAACTGGGCGTCTCCTAAGCGGATGCTTTCACCGCGCCGCACGTGGCGCATGTCCACACGGTGCCGTCTAGCACTGCGTACTAAGCTGTCATAGACGGGATCGCCGGTAGCATCAACACCTAGTAGAAGTTGTTGGGTGGGTATTTCTGCAAGCACGCTGCTGAGCCCTTCGATATGATCGGTGTCAGCGTGGCTAGCAATGACGAGCTCGAGCTCGTCCACCCCCAGCGCTCTGAGCGCAGGTACCACAACGTTCTGGCCTACGTCAAAGTCTGAAAACGGGCTACCACCGCCATCTACTAAAATTTCCACGCGGCCAGGTAAACGTATTAAGACGCTATCGCCTTGCCCTACGTCCAAATAGACAATCTCAGGTGGTCTGCGGGCAGGTACAGTTATCATGGCACAAAGAATTGCCACGCACACCACAAGCAACCCACGCCACCAGCGAAGGACGCCCCGCAACGCCAGCGTAAGTCCAAATGCACCCACCGCGTAGTAAATAAACCCAATAGGCAAAATTTCGCCCCAGTAAAGTTGAGGTAGATGACCAGTTGTGGTGGCAATAAAGATCAGCAAGCTAGCCAGCGGTTGGGTGATGAGGTTAACAAGCCACGCTAGCGGCGGCAAAACAAGTCCGAATAAACTGGCAGCAAACCCCAACGGCACAAGTAACATGGCAAGTGGAATGGCAAATACGTTAACAAACGGCGCAAGCAAAGGTAACCTGCCAAAATGATGTAATAGCAGCGGTACGGCTAAAGCTTGGGCAGCCATGCTGACGCTCACACTTCCGTAAATGAGTGCGCGTAGCGGCCATGTTTTGGGGTCACGCCAGTTACGCGCCTGCTGTAGCTCGAGCGTTGCCCCTTTGTAAATGTGCTCGAGAATAGGTTCAGCAAGTAGCAAGATTCCCACCACAGCCAAATACGAAAGCTGAAACGATAGATCAAACAGCCACGCAGGAAATACCAGCAAGGTAAGTGTGGCAGCGATACCTAGGGCTTGCCAAGGCTGCACTCTACCCGCGCCCAACCAAAGCGATAGCAGCACAGCGGTGCCCATAAGTCCTGCGCGCACAATGCTTGGTGACAGTCCAACAAGTGCCATAAATCCAATGAGCAAACCAATGAGCAAAGGGTAACGCCACATGCCAACTGAACTTAGCGCCCAACCCAGTGCTGCCATCAAAATACCTACATGCAAACCAGATAACGCCAAAATATGAGCTAAACCAGCTTTAGCAAAACTCTCTTGTAAGTCACCTAGGTCACTGCGAATACCCAAGGTCATTGCGGCCATAAGGGCAGCTGCGTTCGGTCGTAAGCCGCGCGTTACACCTGCATGAAGGCGTTGCTTAAGCCGTCCTAAAACGCCAACGCGCTCACCATCCGAAACAACCTCTTGAACAAGAAACTGCCCAAGCACGTTGCGGCGGCGCAAAAACGCTGCATAGTCAAACCCGCCCGGGTTGCGCTTGCCGGCCGGCTCGAGCCACACCCCTTCCAAAACAGCCTCACCTACAGCAACGCTTGCCCGTGGTGACAAAGCAACTCTGACGCCACGTAAGTCATTTGGTGTGCGTACTGTCAAATAGCGCCCGTCACTTCTACCTGTTACCTGCATAGTCTCACCGATGTAGGGCGTTACCGGATTGTCGCGCTGTTGCCAAGTATCAAAGCGGATAAATCCTAATGGCGCTAAAACAATACACAACCACACCGCACGCCGCGGCTCAAAAGGTAGCCGTGCTAGCCCCCACAACGTTAGCCAAAACGGGAGGGAAGCCGCCGCAACTATAATCCCGCTGATGACAAAACCAGCCGCAACAAGGGCAATGGGTAACTGGGAAGATGCCATCACCTGACGAGATGCAACTTGCGTTCTAGCTGAGGTTGCCATCTTAGCGCGTTACCATCTCAAGCGTCACCATTTAGAGCGTCACCAGAGACCGCAAACGTGCTAGCGTGCGTTCACCAATACCAGACACTCGCAAGAGGTCGTCAATCGTATTAAACGGCCGGGCTGCAACAATGCGCCCGGCTAGTGCCGGGCCAATACCAGGTAGCCGTTCAAGGTCTTCTGGCGTTGCGTTGTTAATGCTAATGCGCCTATCGCCGCTGCTAGTTTGCACACTGGGAATGAAGACGCTCGAGCTAGCGTCAAGAACTGCTGCTAAGTTGACAAGAGCTGGGTCAGCGTCGTTAGTTAGCCCGCCTGCCGCTGTCACAAGATCACTCACCGTAGCGCCCCACGCAAGCGTGTAAACGCCAGGACGAGTTACCTCACCCTGAACGGCAACTTGCAACCTGTCTTGCACTGCGTCAACTGTCCTTGGGCGGCTGTGCAAACGCGGCACAATATTTAGCGTAGCTAGCCCTACACACACAATGACAAGAAGTTTGGTGAGCATAGTCTCTTGTTTTTCAGTCACAATACTAGCCTAAGAATATTGTCGAGGTTTGTCTAGTCTATATTAGGCATTTTGTAGGGCGTTCAATCTGCTTGAACATGTGACGTTGCTAAAGCCCATTATTCACAAACCGCAAACGCCCATATCCTTGGCAACACTTGTGTTAACTTTTGGTATCTTCAATCACGATGTCTTCAATCACGATGTCTTTAATCACGATGTCTTTAATCACGATGTCTTTAATCGCGATGATCCACAGCGTCAAAAGGCTAACGCTTCGGTCTCATCAAAAATCGTTATTATAGATAGTTGTAGCGTTCCCACGAGTAACTGCCACAGGCAGTTGCGCGTGCGACCTAGGGGAGTAGAAATCGACCCACTCAGTATGGAGGAACCAACCCTAGAACTGCTATTAGTACACTTAGCAGCAACACAAACGGATGTATTCATCTGAAAGGAACAGCTATGCCTCGAGGTGCAGGCGGGACAAGCGGCGGCATCCCCCAATTTTTTATCGGTCTTGCCATGATGATCGTAGGTGGCTATCTACTGCTCAACGCTATTCGGATAACGCACGCGTTTGGTTTGGGCAGCGTCCTCTACCGTGTGTATGGCGTGGGTGTGACTGGTGGCATGGTGCTCATTCCATTTATTGCCGGGGTCATCATGGTTTTTTATGACTCGAGGAAAATTGTGGGTTGGATTCTCATGCTAGGTGCGGTTGCCTCGCTAATTTTTGGTGTGATTAGTACCGTCCAATTTCGCCTCAACAGCATGTCTGCGTTTGATCTACTGGTTATCTTAGTGCTTTTATTTGGTGGCGTTGGCCTTTTTATGGGCGCACTTAACGATGCTGACAATGGCATTCGCTAACCAAACCTCAGTCGAGATAGTTACTGTGGTGCTACCAAGTTAGATGGACGCCCTAGTTCACACAAATACTTCAGCCGAATAGTAAACCAATGCCAAATAGTAAGGTAAATACAACGCTCGAGAGCGTCATTTGTTTGAGCATGGGTGCAAGTTCAACATCGTGATGCGTCCAAATGTAACGTCCATTAACGATAAATAGTGGTACAGACACCACAAATAACCACTGCCACAAACTGCCGTTATGAATGAGCACATAGACCGCCGCAAAAACAAACGGCAAAATCAAAAGTAGTGTGTGATAGCGGCGAGCAGCAGCCAAGCCAATGCGCACAGGCACGGTGCGTTTGTTATACTGTCTGTCATTGTTTAAATCGCGCATATTGTTAATGTTGAGAACAGCCATAGCCAAGCAGCCGCTAGCGCTCGCAGGTAGCAAAACAGCCCAGTTGAGTGACCCCGCTTGGAGTACGTAACTACCAAGTACCGCCACCAACCCAAAAAAGACAAACACCATCACATCGCCCAGGCCGGCGTAGCCATAAGGGTTGTCTGTAGCGGTGTAGGCATACGCAGCCCACAAACTGGCTGCCCCCAGGGCCAAAAATATCAATAGCGTCAAAGACATCTGCCCGAAAGCTAAAACTAACAAGGTGATGCCACTAGCCGCCGCTAAACAGGCACAGATAATCATTGCTATTCGTATTTCATTAAAGCTGATGATGCCCTGCTGCAATACCTGCTTGCGTGAACTTGTGGAGGTACTGTCGGTCCCTTTTTGGGTATCTCCGTAGTCGTTGGCAAAGTTGGAAAGAATCTGTAACAGCGTTGCCGTAAGTGCAGCAGTTAACGCCACAGCCAAGCGTGCTTGACCGTTGGTAAAAGCAACAAAACTGCCCATACTAATGGCAGCAAGTGCAAGCAGTAAGGTAGGCGGGCGAATAGCGAGTAGCCACGCTTTAAGGGGTGAAAGTTTAGGTGATGAGGAAGGTTTTGCAGATGTCATACCTGATTGTGACAAGGGTGCGTCGTTAAGACTATTAGTTTAGGCGACTTTGCTAGGAATTTTTGGTTGCATGAGTAAAGTTACGGGTTGATCGTGACCTATAGTATCTCCTATCTATATCTTGCAGATACAGATAGCGGTAGCGTTTAAGGAACGTGATTCATCCACGTTCCAC
>CAZMCW010000242.1:0-7442 GCA_964564405.1 uncultured bacterium | reverse complement strand
ACACTCAACTGCTCAGCGAACGCACCTTCGGGCATGCCCATGTTGCGCTCGAGCGAATACTTGACCGCGTCGGCATTAAAAGGTGTGCCGTCGTGAAAGGTTACGTCGTCACGAAGTTGCAGCGTATACGTTAAACCGTCGTCACTAATGGTCCAGTCAGTGGCGAGTTCAGGTACAAAGTTACCTTCTTCGTCAAAGGTCAATAAAGTATTGAAGATTTGATAGAGTACATTGTATTCAGAAGTAGCAGTTGCAAACGCGGGATCAAGATTTGGTGGGTCTTGAAACAAGCCCACTGTAAGTGTTTGTGCGTGCACGTATAAACCTAAAAGTATCACTGCTAAAACAACAGTTTTTTCATAAATTCACCCCTCTAAGGTAGAGACTTACGCACTGAGGTTATTTCTGAGGTTATTTAAAGCATGCCCGTGTCGGTTGGCGACAATCTCACCCCCTTTAACAACAAAGGGAATCTTGTCTAAGTCTTGCAAAACCGTGATGTCCTCGAGGGGGTTGGCGTCAACAATGACGGCGTCCATATATTTGCCCGTTTGTAGCGCGCCAACATCTGGAAAGTCCATGGCTTCAGCAGCAGCACTTGTCGCACTGATGATGGCTTCTTGGGTTGACAGTCCAGCTTCAACCAGCATTTCAAGTTCGTACGCGTTGGTACCGTGTTTGACATAGGGCATGGCAACATCATCTCCACAAATAATCTTAACGCCCAGTTCATGGGCCCGTCTTGTTGTGTTCCAGGCGGCTGAAATTGCCTTTTCGCGCCAAGCGTTAAGTAGTTCAACATTACCCCCAAAATTGAGTGCGGCTTTGCCATGTTGTCTAAAGCGTCCAACCACACTCAAGGTAGGACAAAGTACAGTGCCCTGATCAGCCATCATGCGAAGTTGGTCGTCTGACAGATAAAATCCATGCTCAATGCCATCAACGCCGCTGCGGATTGCCCACGTTGCACCCTCACCACCGTAACAGTGGGTTGTAACTTTACGCCCATGCCAGTGTGCTTCTTCAATCAGGGCGTGCATGGTTGCTTCCGTCATTTCAGGTGCGCAGTAGCCCTTGTAGCGACGCACGTGCTCTGTGAGAGTTGCGTTGAACTTAATAAGGTCAACGTCAAAACGTAAATTTTGGCGGACAGCTTTACGTGCTTCGTCTGGACTATCAGCAACTGCTGTGATGTTATTGCTACTAAAGTGCGGGGCTAAAAACTTGTCGAAGTCCATGTGGCCCGCTGTTGAGGTGATACCAAGACCGCTGACGTACAACCTAGGACCTACTAAACTGCCACTGTTGATGGCGTTTCGTACAGACACATCAGCGTAGTGACGGCAAGCAACATCACGTAAGGTGGTCCAACCAGCTTCCATAGACTTACAGGCATTTTTGTAGCACTCGAGCGTGACATCAGGGATAGAATACTCAGCCCCAGACGTAAAAAAGCGATTTTCTCCTGGTTCCCCGCTACCAAGAATGTGAACATGCGCATCAATAAGTCCTGGCAGAACAAATTTGTCAGATGCATCGATGAAGCTAGCCCCTTTGGGTACTTTGGCGTCATCAAACGTTGATATCTCTAGGATTCTGTCGTTTTTGCCAAGCACGAGCATATCTGTACTTGGTGTGGCGTCAGTACCATCGATCAATGTGCCTGCACGTATTGCAAAGTAAGTATCCACCCTATGGCAAACCTCCCAAATACTGAACTAACTATTGCAAAGATGATCTTTCGTGACGACGCTGTCAACAGTCAACAATAGCTTATCGCGATATTCGTGATGGGTGCAAACGGCTTGTATATACCTTGTCATAGAAACTAATAGAAACTAGGAAATTAATAGAAATTAGCACAGTGTTGCTGTGCTAATTGAATGGCGATTTTCGCGAAAGGGGGTAGCAATGTACTCAATAAAACGTTACTAAAGCGACGTCAATTTAGTTCTTGCCCAACTCATACAGAATCCGTTTGTATCCCGAATAATGCCTAAAGGCATCCGATATGTCCACCACGGATTCCGTAGTTTATCCTACCTGCTCTTGCAGGGGTTGATTCTTCGAGAATCAACCGGATTTGGTATCAAAAAGCATTTTGATGGTAGCACGAAAACTAACAATGCTCCAGAAATTTTTATTTGAAACGTATAAAAACTTATGACTACTGACAGCTTCAAAGCAGTCTCGCATTTCCGTCACATGTTCACGGTCGAGTACAACTTAAGGGACATCAGGCTTATCCGGTTACAGTATCTTGGATATCACCAGCTGTAGGTTTCAAGGCGTTTACGGGTATGTTGGCTTTGATATTTACAACTGCCGATAGAAGAATACTTTCACACATCAAACAATACTTTTAACGCAAAAGTGAATTTGAGATTTACCAGGTTTTAGACAACACGCTCAGCCAGTTTTGATAAGCAAGTTTGCGTAAGGATATATCGTCATAGCCGCGTTCAGCGAGTACATTTAGCAACTTGGGTGTACCTGTCACATCACCAATCTCTTGGGGCACGGTGGCACCATCAAAGTCAGATCCTAAACCTACATGATCAATGCCTAGTTTTTCGACTAAGTAATCTATGTGATCGGCCATGACCGACAAAGGCGTGTCGTTGTTGTTTTTGCCGTCTTCGCGCAGGAAGCTAACCGCGTAGTTGAGCCCCACCATACCGCTCGAGTCCTTAATGGCTGCCAGTTGGTCATCGGTTAAGTTGCGCGTGGTTGGACACAGCGCGTGCACGTTCGAGTGAGTTGCGACCAGTGGTGCGTCCGATAACTTGGCAACATCCCAAAAGCCTTTTTCGTTCATGTGCGATAGATCAATCATAATGCCTAAACGGTTGCACGCTTTCACAAGCTCTTTGCCTGCTGCTGTGAGGCCGTCGCCGGTATCTGGTGAGCCGGGAAACTTAAACGGCACGCCTTCAGCAAAAATGGTCTTGCGGCTCCAGACAACCCCAAGTGAGCGAAGCCCAGCTTGATAAAACACCTCGAGCGCGTCCAAATTGCCGTCGATAGCCTCAGCACCTTCCATGTGCAAAATAACAGCTAAGCTGCCCGTGTCCAAGCAGGTATTGATGTCCTCAACTGTGCGCACAACCGTAACGTCCCCATTTGAGGTGCGCTCGAGCTCAAACAAAATGGCCATCATCGCCAAGGCTTGTTGCTGAGAGTAGCCTAGTTTAAGAGGTTCCGGCAGCGGCACTTCAAAACTGTCGGTACTAGGTAACTTAAACGGCGTAGGTTTTTCAGCCGGCACGTAAACGGCAAAAAATCCACCTGCAAAGTTGCCTTCTTTAGCCCTCGGTAAATCAATATGATGACTGTCGTTACGGGCAAAAAAGTCATACGGCGCTGCGGGAGTGTCCTCACTGATGGCATCTTTGGTACTTTCCGGCGCAGTTTGATGCTGGCGGGACTTGTGAATGAGGAGTAAGGTGTCGTTGTGGCCGTCAAAAATGGGAATATCTTGCACGTTTGGCATCGTTTGATTATGACACTGTTTTGCTATAACGCTGTTTCGACATCACATTGTGCTGATGATGGCTTGAGCTGCTGTCAAACACAGCTGTACCCTAGCAAGATGATGACCATAGTAGCTAACTTGTAAACGTGCCAACATCTTGATAACCTTCTTGTCAACTGCATTATCACACTTATTAAGACGACATGCCCGACTGGCAAACTTTGCAGGAAGCAGACCGGACACGTACGTTGGTGTCGGGTCTATCGGCAACGTCTGACCTTGCGTTTAGAAGAGGTACACCGACCCGGGACGCTCGAGCTTATTGTGCTTTCTGAACGCTGTTTTGAGTAAGATCTTCGATGGCGTCTAAACTAGACACTAAGATTTGACAATAGTGTTTCGTGCATGACCAACATACAGTCTAGTGATTTCTTCTAACAAACATTTTTAATTATAATATAACGAGTTAAAGATACTGCAATGAATCCTATAATTTATTTCTAGATTTAAAATGACTAGTAAATTGTTTATAAAAGGCTTGTAGGATTGTAATAAGTCCATGATTTTTCCAACGTTAGAGCTAAGCTTGAACAACACCAACGCCAACCGTTGGTAATAGTCTAGAATTGATAAGCCAGTAGTATATCTAGCATTTCCACGAGTAACTGCCACAGGCAGGTGCACGTGTGACCTAGGGGAGTAGAAATCGACCCACTTAGTGCGGGGGAACTAATCCTGGAACTGCTAATCTAAGCAAGATACTCAGTAAAGTAATCAAGTGAGTTTCGAATATCAATATGAGATCGAGGCGCTGTTTTCAGTACCTCGATTCTTAGTTATATTATTTTTATTTAACTATACAGATAAACTCAGTGTTCCTATACTCCAGAAACAGCTGACGGCGTTTGGTCAAAATAATTGGTCTGCTCGAGCCGTAACTTATCTGCCAAGCGCCCTGCGGGTAAGGTAACATCTGCATAGGTAATTGCTGCATCTTTGGGCACGTCGCGTACGAGCACACCCCCCTCAGCTAGTCCAATGGGTAGCAAGTTGTCATGGGCAGTTACATCTGCCCGCTCACACTCACCGTAAGTCAAGTACCCCCCTAACGCGTCTAATGTTTCACCTGCTTTGAGGTCACGCTTGGCTAGGGTGATAACCTCAATGTAACTTGCACCCAAGGGTTGCATCACGGCATCGTTAAATAGCACCGCCCGCGCTGCTGACAAAGGCGCTTCAAAGTGGCACAAGTGATACGGCGTGTAAAAGCTGTAAAGGGGTCCCTCACCAAGTTTGTAGAGGTTAAGATAGTGCTGCTGCTGGGGATCGTCGTGACTGGCAAACACAAATACGCCGGGGCCGGGTTTGGCACCGACCACGTAATCCACAATGCCGCCTAGACGTTTAAGCATCTCCACGTCGTAAAGTTTTGTAGCTTCATCAATGTGGGTGCGTACGTCGTAGCCTAACATGCCACGTTTGGCAACCGTCATGCCGGTAGCATTAGCGACAATAGCTTGCTCAAAGGAAATTTTGGTGCCGTCTGCAAACGACGTAACCATATATGGGTTTTGACCCCAGCGTTTGGCAAATTCTTCTTGTGTGGTTGGGGTGCGGTAGGGATCTTGCAGCCCTTTAATATTGCCGCAAAGTAATGGCGTAAGCCCGATGCTCTTCACAAAGCGGTAAAGGTTCATCTGCACGCCCGGTTGATCGCCGTCACAACCGCTCACAATCACGCCAGCTTTATCTGCATGAACTTTGAAAATAGGTCCCAATGTGCCATCTAGTTCAGCGTTCATTAAAATCACATGTTTGTGATGTTTAATAGCTTCTATAACTACGTACGCGCCAAACTCAACAGCGCCAGTCACCTCAATAAGAACGTCGATACCGTCTGCTTGGCAAAGGAGTAAAGCGTCATCAGTTACAGCAGCTTGACCTCGTTCAATAGCTTTGTTAAGGGCATCTAGCGTTGATACCTGCTGACTTTTTAGCCCAGCTTTTTGGTAGGCAGCGCTCGCTTTTTCAACGTGGCGGTTGCTAATGGCCACAAGCTCCATGCCAAGCACAGAGTTCACAATTTGATTGGCAATACCACGGGCCATAAAACCAGCACCGATCATGCCAACGCGGACGGGGTTATGTTGCTCAGCCCTAGCTTTTAGAGCGTTGTCGACGATAATCATTGCTTACCTCACAGTCGTGCTGCTCATACGGATTCCGGTTCAACATCACATAACACATAAACTTTAGCGTATTTATGTTGTTAGGACGGGATGTATATCTTTCTCTACTTGCTTGGCTCGAGTTAACCCCTTCAGGGATCACACGGAAGCGGTTTGTATTCCCGCATAATGCTTAAAGGCATCATTGCGTCCACCACGGATTCCGTAGGTTATCCTACCTACTCTTGCAAGAGCTGATTCTTGAAGAATCAACCGGATTTAGTATCAACCCCAAAATGGTGTCACACCTGTTTACCGTTTTGCACCTAAAGCAGGTAGCAAAATAAAAATGCATGTAACTATAGTAAGCGCACATCAGGTAAAGGCGTTTAAAACAGGCAGAGTGTAGCACGCTCGAGATACAGCTTAATGTAAGGTCCTCTTACGATACAGCTAGTGCTATTGCCTGCTAACTTTTTGCACTATACTTAACCCGTGAGTGATGGGTGTGTGATTATTGAATGTCTATACTAAGTGCGTCTTATAATTTGTCGTCCTCGATTAAGTAGCCACCATAACTGTGCTCGAACCCGTTGTGACAAGGGCAACGCAAGTATGGCTCGAGCTGCTTGTACATCTGCACTGGGGTGAGTCACTAGGGACATCAAGTCTTTGAGGAGCACGCTAGCTTGTTCAAGGTCTGCTACCTCAAGAAGCTTAAATAGCAAGCGTTTGCCGCGTTCGTAAATGTTATGCTCGAGCGTCCCTACAACCTGCGGACTGGCAACGTTACGAAGTTCACCAAGCAGGGTATATTCTTCTTTTAAACGAGCAATAATATTTTTTTCAGTGGTGAGCGCTTGTCCATGTTTGCGTATGTACACAAGGGGCTTCGCATGAAAATAGGCTAGCCCGCCCCGGGTTAACAGTTGTGACCACAAATGATAGTCCGTAGTGTGTGGTAGCGCGTCATAGTAAGGGTCATCGTAAGGGTAATACTTTAAAAATTGTGTTTTGTTTACAAATGAACCTTGAAATGGAATATAGTTACGATTGTACAATTCACGCAACGCGCGGTGCCGTCCTTGGGGTGGCAAAGTATAACCAAAAAGCCCAGTATAAGTGCCGTACAGTTCGGGTGAAGTAGGGTCGCCGTCAGGGTTATCTTCAAAACGGTAGCCATCACAGTGAACAAACGTGATCTCGGGGTAGCGTTCAGCGATATCAAAGAGGCTATCAAGCAACGTTTTATCCCAGTAGTCATCGGCAGGTAAGCCAATAAAATAGCGGCTGTCGGGGTGCATTGCGCGGTAGCAACGGTTAAAGTTTTCGCACACACCTACGTTGTCGTCGTTGCAAAAATAACTGACTCGAGGATCACTTAGGTAAGGTTGAACCAACGCTGCTGTGTCATCGGTTGACGCGTTGTCACCAATGATGAGCTCAAAATCTGTAAATGTCTGCTCGAGCACGCTGTCAATAGCTTGCTCAATAAACCGCCCGTAGTTGTAGGTTGCCATAAATATACTAATCTTAGGGCTAGCTGTATCCTCAGATATATTTTGTTCAGATGTTGCCACTGAAATTTCTCTGTCTTTGGTTGAGGCTAACGTGTCTGCGTGCATATTCGCTACCAACTCCACTCAGATGTGGTTTTTACAGTTAGTGATTTTTGTGGTGATCATGCATTGCTTTGCTATGGTGAACACCATGCTTACTAGACATGTTCAGTACTCTATTTACTAAAAAAGGTATCGTTTTGCTCAGCACGTAAACGGTCACTAAGCCGTCCTGCAGGC
>CAZMCW010000241.1:4445-7452 GCA_964564405.1 uncultured bacterium | reverse complement strand
TCTGTTTGTCGGTAGCCTCACCTCAGAAACGCACAATGACTGGGTCGATGGTGCCATTGAACGTCAGCTGGAAGCCTACCCAAACATGACCCTAGTGGGCGACAAAAACGAAACCTACGATGATGTGAGCGAAGCCGCCGACGCTGCCCGCGAAGTTTTGCGTGCTTTCCCGAACATTAAAGGGATGCAAGGTAGCGCTTCAACCGATGTTGCTGGTATTGGTCAAGTGATTGAAGAGCGCGGTCTTGAAGACCAAACTTGTGTGATGGGCACCAGCCTTCCTTCAATTGGCGGTCAGTACATTGAAACTGGTGCAGTGGATGCCGTGTTCTTCTGGGATCCATCGCTGGCTGGTTACGTTTCCCTTAAAGTTGCCGAAATGGTGCTCGACGGTGAAACCGTTGAAACCGGTATGGATTTGGGTCAATCTGGCTACGAAAGCGTTGTTGTTGAGGACAAAGTTATTTACGGTCAAGCGTGGGTAACGGTTACCCTAGACAACCTCGACGAATTCGACTTCTAAACTGAAAACTTTGGGTGAAGTGTTGGGGGTTTCTCAGCGCTTCACCTTCTTTGTGATTATTTGAGACTACCTGTGGCAATTTTGTGAGATGCTGTTACAGATGGTTAATGTGCAGTGTTGTGATTTAGGAAAGGGAGAAGGGGAGATTACATTAGCTTCTTTAGATGTATGAACACGCGTGAGTTTGCTACTTAAATTCAATGTTGAAGATCACTAAGGTCATATGTCTTGTGTAAGTGTAAATAGTCTAAAGACAAAATAGTCGGTTAAAAAATTGCTATTGAAGTGGCTCAGAAAAGTGTTAAATTTCAAATTCTTCAAAAGATATTCAGCCTCACCGTCACACGTTAAACACATCCAAAATCACCTTAGTTGAGTTATAAGACACTGATAAACTTACTTAAACTACCTTTGCCCAACATCAATTTGTGGACATCAACATGACAAGTGAGCGTGAACGATGACAGAGATGATAGACAGCCGCACCCCAAATTCTGCTGAGGTGAACCCTGCTGAGTTAAATAGGGTACAAGCTGGCACTACGCCCTTACTAAGTGTGCGCAATATCAGTAAAAGTTTTGCAGGCGTGCAGGCACTGGACGATGTGAGCCTCGAGATTGGGCGGGGTGAAATCCACTGCTTAGCGGGTGAAAACGGCTCGGGCAAGTCCACGCTCATTAAAATTATTGCGGGTGCGCAACCTCCTGACAGCGGCGAAATTATCTTCAGTGGTAAAAGCTACCCACGCCTTAGCCCCATTGACGCCATCCGCGAAGGTGTGCAGGTCATCTACCAGGATTTTGCGCTGTTTCCTAATTTAACCGTGGCTGAAAACATTGCCTTTAACGATAATCTGGCTAAAGGTGCGCGCTTTGTGAATTACCGAGGTATGCGTAAACTTGCTCAGCAAGCGCTGGACAAGATTGGCGTATCACTTAATTTGACGGCTCGAGTCGAAGACTTAGCTGTGGTGGACAAGCAGCTCATCGCCATTTCACGGGCGCTCTTAGCAGACGCCAAGCTCATCATTATGGATGAACCCACGACCGCGCTGACCGAGCGGGAAGTGCGGGCGCTGCTAGACGTGATTAAACGCCTGCAAGCAGATGGTGTGTCGGTGGTGTTTGTAAGTCACAAACTCAATGAGGTTTTAGAAGTCTCCGAAAAGCTCACGATTTTGCGTAACGGTCAAAAGGTTGCTAGTGGCAACGTAGACGAGTTTGACTGGCGGCGGATTGCGCTCGAGATGACCGGGCGTGAACTTCATGAACAACGCGCGCAGCTTCAAGCGCCTCAAGAAGAGGTCTTGCTCGAGGCAAGTAATCTTGGCCTTAGTGGGCGTTTTCAAAATGTCTCGTTTAAACTCCATGCCGGTGAGGTCGTTGGTATAGCTGGTTTGTTAGGGTCAGGGCGCACCGCACTTGCTACCAGCTTGTTTGGACTAACCCCTGCGGATGCGGGTAGCGTTCAGGTATCTGGCCAAAATGTCACGCTAGATAACCCAACCAAAGCTATGGATGTTGGCTTGGGATATGTTCCCGAAGACCGCCTCACCGAGGGGCTTTTTTTGCAACAGTCCATCGGTCGCAACATCGTTACCAGCAAACTACCCGACTTAAGCAGCGGTGGCTTTCTAAAATCTGCTGACTTAAAACGCGAGCAACACCACTGGGTGAATGCACTCAGTATCGCGACGCCGTCACCAGAGTTACCCGTACAAAGTTTGTCCGGCGGGAATCAGCAACGGGTTGTACTTGCCCGCTGGCTGGCTACTAATCCTAAAATTTTGGTGCTTGTTGGTCCTACGGTTGGGGTGGATGTTGGCTCCAAAGCAGACATTCACGGCATCATCACCGATTTGGCTGCCAAAGGCATGGGCGTGCTGATTGTCTCTGATGATATTCCCGAACTGCTCAACACCTGTCACCGCATTTTGGTTATGCGGGCAGGTCGGGTAACCGATGACCTAGTTGCAGAAGGGCTCAGTGAAGACGACCTCGCCCACAGACTGACGAGTGAGGCTTAGCATGTCGACTTGGTATTATCAGCCTAAACCCTTAAGGAACAGCATCTGCGCTGAATTTTTCAGCATAGTGGCATGTGATGTTAAGCCGTTCGATGCTTCATCAATACCCAGATACTGCCCTCACAAAACCACCTCACTCCAAACATCACGAAGGCATCATCAACTAGAAAAGGTACTGCGATGACATCACCGACATCACCTGCTGTAGGTCAATCTTCACCGCCAGCAACACGCTCAGGCGGACGTTGGCAAAAGCTGTTTAGCCGCAACGAAACGTTAGTTGCGCTTATCATCATTGCTTATTGCGCGCTAACCAGTTGGCGTAATCCAGCGTTTTTTAGCTTGGGGACGTTGTTTGATTTGTTACGAGGCAGCATTGTCATGGGCATGTTTGCTATGGGCGTGCTGTTGGTGCTTATTTCGGGCGGTATTGACGTATCATTTACAGCTATTGCGGT
>CAZMCW010000241.1:0-4361 GCA_964564405.1 uncultured bacterium | reverse complement strand
TCATTGCTGCGTTTGTGATTGCGTGTGTCATTGGCTTGGGGTTAGGACTGTTTAACGCGCTGTTTATTGCCTTGCTAAAACTGCCCACGCTCATTGTGACGCTAGGAACGCTGAGTTTGTTTCGGGGCTTTTTGCTCACGTTTATTGGTAGTGCGCGGATTACCCGAGTACCCAATGGGATGCGCGAGATGTGGGGCTCGAGGCTCGTCAGTTTTACCACCGAAAACGGCTTTTTTTACGCGCTACCGACGGCGTTTTTATTTTTAGTCGGTAGCGTTATCATTGTTTGGTTTTTACTCTACCGAACTATGTTAGGTCGGCAAATTTTTGCGCTAGGTGGCTCAGAAGTTGCCGCCCGTCGCGCAGGTATTCCAGTTACCCGCATCAAGGTCTTCATCTACGGGTTTGTGGGTTTGCTCTCCGGTGCAGCCGGCATTATTCACGCCTCACTCAGCCGTACCGCTGATCCTTTTGATTTAGTGGGTTTAGAACTGACAGTTATCGCGGCAGTGGTCTTAGGGGGTGCGCGCTTAACTGGCGGGAGTGGCACTATTATTGGCACGTTACTAGGTGTGGCGCTCATTGTAATCATCAACAACAGCCTTATTTTGTTGGGGATTCCCTCGAGCTGGCAGACCTTCATCATCGGCGTGCTTATTTTGTTGGGGACGGGCATTCCTGCCTATCAAGGTCGTTTGGCACAACAGCGGGTGGCGGGTTAATCATGCAACAAACCTCAGCTAAAACACCTGCTCAACGCAGCCGTGGAGGACGCAAAACATTTATCCAAGATGCTGGCTTTGTGCGCTTGTTGCTCATCACGGTGGGCATCTTTGCAGTCATGAGTTTACTACGCCCAGAGCAGTTTTTTACCGTTAGAAACGTGCGCTCCATGGCCTTTCAATTTCCCGAGTTTGCTATTCTCTCGCTTGCTGTCATGCTCGCCATGCTCACAGGCGGCATCGATTTGTCTGTGGTGGGCGCAGCTAATTTATCGGCAATTTTGGCGGCAATTTTCATGCGCCCCCTCACATCTGCGGGTGTGAATCCAATTCTTGTTGTTAGTTTGGGAATTTTAGTTGCCTTGATTGTTGGCGTTCTGGCTGGATTTATTAACGGCGTGCTCATTGCCAAAATTGGGGTGCCACCCATTCTGGCAACCTTGGGAACCTCGCAGGTATTTACAGGTATTGGTTTTGGCATTACCGACGGACGGGCGGTCTTGGGATTGCCTGCTGTCTACAGTGTGATTGGCAATGGGTCGTTAGGTGTCTTTCCTGTGCCAGCGGTGATTTTTACTGTGCTCGCCGTCGTTGTGGCAATTGTCCTCAACCGGACACCGCTGGGCGAAAAAATTTATATGTTAGGCACGAACCCACTAGCAGCACGCTTTGCGGGCTTAGGTAACGACTGGATTTTGATTCGCACCTACACCATTTGTGGCGTTATGGCGTCGGTGGCGGGGTTGGTGATGATGTCCAGGGCAAACTCTGCCAAAGCGGATTTTGGTGCGTCTTACTTGCTACTTAGCGTGCTCATTGCCGTACTAGGCGGCACCAATCCTTATGGTGGTTTTGGCAAGGTGGCTGGCGTGGTGCTAGCTGTACTGTCACTGCAGTTTTTGTCCAGTGGATTTAACATTTTGCGTATTAGCAATTTCGCTAAAGAGTTTGTATGGGGCGGCTTGCTACTGCTAGTGATGGTGATGAGCATTGTCATCATTGTGCGCAGGCGCACGCCGGAGGGGTTGAAGTGGCGTTTGGGTGTGCGGCAGGACCGGGTTTAGGATTGTCTGG
The DNA here is from genome assembly GCA_964564405.1 of uncultured bacterium. Lineage (GTDB taxonomy): Bacteria > Deinococcota > Deinococci > Deinococcales > Trueperaceae > JBCCBI01. The sequence goes on along the minus strand of CAZMCW010000241.1, from coordinate 2,565 downwards.
CGCAAGATGATTAGGATTACTATCTCGAGCAGCTCGAAATATAAGACTTATTGAGAGTCTTTATCAGATGAGGTTTTATCAAGTATCACGTTAGTCCTAGAGATAATGTTTGCAGTCAAGATGTTGCCCCGAGCCTAATGTGTTTCGGTTAAGCGTCAGTCAGATAACTTGGCGATTAATGTGCTATCTGTAGTGATCAAGTTTTGTCAAAAGGAGGTTTGTATGAAAAAACTACTCAATAACCCCGAAGATTTTGTTCCTGAGATGCTCGAGGGGCTCTTTTTAGCCCATCCTGACCAGCTCAGCTATGAAAAAGAAATTTACTCGGTGGTACGTACCGACGCACCTGTTGAAGGCAAAGTGGGCTTGGCAACGGGTGGCGGCTCGGGTCACTTGCCAGTTTTTTTAGGCTACGTTGGTAAAGGTATGCTCGACGGTTGTGCTGTAGGGGACGTGTTTAACTCGCCCAGTGCCGACCAGATGCTCAACGTCACCAAACGCATTAACGGCGGCAAAGGCGTGGTCTATATTTACGGCAACTACGGCGGCGACGTTATGAATTTTGACATGAGCGCCGAAATGGCCGACCTTGAAGACATCCCTGTGCGCACGGTGCTCGTTAAAGATGACGTCGCCTCCGCGCCAGCCGACGAAGCGGACAGACGCCGTGGTGTGGTTGGTATGGTATTTGCCTTCAAAATTGCTGGTGCCAAAGCAGACGCTGGCGGCTCGTTGGATGAAGTTGCTGACATCACCGAAAAAGCGCTTGCCAATACCCGTTCAATGGGTGTGGCGTTGTCACCTTGTATTGTCCCCCGCGTGGGTAAACCGGGTTTTACCCTCGGTGAAAACGAGATGGAAATTGGCATGGGCATTCACGGGGAGCCGGGCATTAAACGTGAAACCCTGCAAACAGCAGATGAAGTCAGTTCGCGTATGCTCACAGCGATTTTGGACGACCTTAAAGTTGCTGCTGGTGAGCGCGTTGCTGTCATGATTAACGGCCTCGGTGCCACCCCACCAGAAGAGCTTTATGTCCTCTACCGCAATGTTCACAAACACCTTGCAGATCAAGACATCCGTGTTCACCGCGCTTACGTAGGTGAGTATGCTACCTCGATGGAGATGGCTGGCGCATCCCTGACCATCTTCAAACTAGATGATGAACTTGCTGAGCTACTTGACGCCCCTGCCCACACGCCCTTTTTTACACAAGTTTAAGACTGATGGCAATTACAGCACAAGATATTCAAGACGCCATGAAACGCGTTGCAGTAGGTCTTCGCGCAAGTGGTGACCATCTGACTGAACTTGACCAAGCTGTGGGAGATGGCGATTTAGGCATCACGACCGGCAAAATTGCGGATGCTCTAGATGCGTATGCAGGTCAGGATGCTGGTGATGATTTAGGCAAGTACCTAGCTGCTGGTGGTATGGCGGTGAACAAGGTAGCCTCTTCAACCATGGGTACATTACTTGCAAGTGGGTTGATGAGTGCGGGTAAGGCTGTAAGAGGGAAAGCTGTGCTCGAGCCTAGCGACCTAGCTACGATGCTGCAAGCTGCATTTGAAGGTTTGCAAACTCGAGGCAAAGCTAATTTAGGCGACAAGACGATCTTGGACGCGCTGCACCCTTCAGCAGAGGCTTTGACCACAGCACTTAAGGCTGGCGAGTCGCTCGAGGTTGCAGGTCACGCGATGCTCGAGGCCGCCAAAACTGGCCGCGACGCTGTAACCCCTTTGCGCAACCGCGTTGGGCGGGCAAGTTGGGTGGGTGAACGCACCGAAGGCAGTGTTGACCCGGGCTGTGAAGCTTGGGTGGTTATCGCTAGCAGCTTAGCTGATATTAGATAATCACTCATCACAGTATCCAAGTTTAAACCTATGTGGCGATTTTCACATCTGGGTGTCATTAGCTTGTGTCTACCCCAATGCAAGCAGAGTATGCCCAAGCAAATGTATGCACCATCACCCTAATTGAGCCTACCCCACACCCACATTTACAGCAAAATGCTTATACTGTGGCCATGAGAGGACTTTTTTCTACAGCAATTATCTTTGCAATTATCTTTTTTAGCGTTGGTCATTTTCATGACCCAAGTTGGAACGTTGGCGTGCTGCCGCAAACGCCTCTTTTTCTTTACAGAACAACCTCGTCACGCTCAACGGTTAGGCGACTTACAGGAACTGCGCCAGGTTTACAATTTGATATTGGTGGGCAATTGAGACGCGGGAGTGCTAGGTTAGAAGTCACGTTTGAACGCCCTGACAGCATTCAAAATACTAGACAACGTGCTATACCTGAAGAAATTGTCTATGAAGCAGAATTTTTTGCAGGGCAGCCCATTGCCATAGCAGAATACCTAGATCTAGGTACAGGGTTTTATCGTTTCCGAATTTTCTTTAATGATGTTACTGGACGTGTAAGTCTAGATCTGCCAACAAGCTATGAAGCTTCGCAGTAGATGAATTTTTTATTTCTTATAGCAATTCCAGGATTGGTTCCCACACACTAAGTGGGTTGATTTCTACTCCCCTAGGTCGCACGCGCAACTGCCTGTGGCAG
>CAZMCW010000240.1:0-7470 GCA_964564405.1 uncultured bacterium | reverse complement strand
ACAAGTTTCAAAAGAACAAGTTTCAAAAGAACAGGGTTCAAATAAGTACATCGTTTCACCAAAGATGGTGTTACTCACTGGCATAGGGCTATTGGCGTTTGCAGTACTCACTATTTCAACACTATTGTGGCGCGCGTCGTCGCAACCGCAAGGGCGCTATACCAATGTTAATACCTCTCAGTATGCACGCACAATTACCACTGCAGCGGCTGATCTAGCAGGTACAGCGTCTACCAGTGCCAACACAGATTCTGGCAACTATCAAATCCCTATTGATCAAGCAATTAGCATTGTAGCGCAACAAGGCATTACTAGTACCAGCGATCAACTTGCTAGCACGGGTGATGCAACTTCAAACCTACTTGCCGAAGCAGCACCGTGGTCTCTCAAAGACGCAACCGCTGTTGCAGTCACCGCGGCTAATGCAAGCGAACAAGTTGCAGCTGCACCACAAACTGCACCAGCAGCAACTATGCCAGCAGTTCCAACGGGTGACACAGAAATGGCAGTGGCCGAAGCAGCACCTCAAGCACCTCAAGCAATGCCTGACGCAGCAGCTGAAGCAGCAGCTGAAGCAACGCCGGTGGCCGCCGCCCCGGCAGGACCTAGCAATGCTGATATTATGGCGTCGTTACCTAGTGGTGAAACAGTGTTTAACAACAACTGTGCGTCGTGTCATCAAGCTAACGGACAGGGTATCACGGGCGCATTTCCTAGTTTGGTTGGTCACGCACCTACGCTCTACAACGCTGACCGCGAGTACTTACCCAACTTGCTTCTGTACGGGTTACAAGGGCAAATTAATGCTGCTGGTGTTGGCTACAACGGCATCATGCCAGCTTGGGCGCAGCTTAGCGACGAAGACTTAGCGGCAGTGCTCAACTACATCACGACGTCTTGGGGTAATGAAAGTGACCTCAATAACTTTATGGCCTACCAACCTGAAGATGTTGCTAGCAAACGCAGCAATGGCTATAGTGCCATTCAGATTCATGATGAGTTGCGAGCTAACCTAAACTTGCAATAAGTCCAGATTTTAAGTTGAACCTCGAGCAGCAGGATTTCTGCTGCTCTTTTTATGGCTTGTTAGATTTGGGTGTGTGCTTGTCAGCTAGGGTATGATGGTTTAGATGATATTTATACCTTGGGGTATTGCACCTTTTGAGGTTAATTCTTTAAGGAACTAGCTCACATAGCTGTAAGCGTCAGCAAGATAGTCCTTATGTAGAAACAACTACTCATTCTAATAGGAACAGATATTAGTATTAGCACTAACTTTCTTACAACGCCCAATCTGCGTTTGAGGCAATACATGTGTCTAGGGCAATTTATAAATAATACTTCGCTAGCTAGGTAGACATCTTCATGCAAAATAGTCGCTTTTTAACTCCCGATGCACGCCACCAATTTGACCGCTTAATGGGTCTCCTCGAGGGCTACCTTGCGCCCTTAGCTAGTTATGAGCGCAAACTGTTTACCCTGCGCTTTGAACGTCATTTCCAAAATCTTTTTGACGGTCTTAAACCCGTGTACGGGCGGCGTGGTGATTTTGAAGAGGTTCTTGCGCGGGTTGCAAAAATACTCGCAAGTGCTTACCAGCTCCGTTCTGAAGATCTCAAAACTTTAGATATCGAACGGGATTTGACACCAGATTGGTTTCAACGCGAAACCATGATTGGCTATGTGTTTTATGTAGAACGCTTTGCACATACCCTAGCAGGTATTGAAGATCATTTGGATTACCTTGAAGAACTGGGTGTCACCTATGTTCACCTTATGTACTGCCTCAAACCGCGCGACGGTGAAAATGATGGTGGTTACGCTATTGAAGACTACCGACAAGTTGACACCAAACTAGGTGATATTGACGACCTCGAGCACCTTTGTAGCAAGTTGCGTGCCCGCGGAATTAGTGCCTGTGTTGATTTGGTATTAAACCACTGCGCCAAAGACCACGTTTGGGCCAAGCAAGCTCTTGCTGGCGACAAACACTATCAAGATTATTTTTACATGTTCCCAGATAGACGTATGCCTGACCGTTTTGAGGAGAGCTTACCCGAAGTTTTTCCTAATTTTGCACCAGGTAATTTTAGCTATTATTCAGATATAGACCGCTGGGTTTGGACTACTTTTTATGAATTTCAGTGGGATCTCAACTGGACCAATCCCAACGTCTTTTTAGAAATCATCGATATTCTTCTTTACCTTGCTAACAAAGGTATTGAAGTTATGCGCTTAGACGCCGTGGCGTTTATGTGGAAGCGGCTTGGTACCAATTCGCAAAACCAACCTGAAGTTCACGACATTTTGCAGGCTATTCGCAGTTGTTCTAAAATTGTTGCGCCAGCTGTTGCCCACAAAGCTGAAGCCATTGTCTCCCCAGACGACTTAATTCACTATTTTGGCACTGGCAAACGTTACGGCAAGGTGTCTAATATTGCCTATCACAACACATTGATGGTGCAATTTTGGTCGTCACTTGCAAGTCGAGACACCACCCTCATGAAGCACACCATGCAGTCGTTTCCACGCACGCCATCGTCGATTGCGTGGGGCACTTATATTCGCTGTCACGACGACATTGGTTGGGCAATTACCGATGACGACGCAGATACTATTGGGATAGACGCGTTTGCCCACCGTCACTTTTTGTCCGAGTATTACTCAGGACAGTTTCCTGGGTCGCACAGTAAAGGTGAACTTTTTCAGTACAATCCCATCACCCAAGACAGCCGCATTTCGGGTATGTTTGCAAGTTTAGTGGGGCTCGAGCAAGCCACTGACAACCTCGACGCACGCGGTACAGCTTTAAGTATTGAACGTATGCTCTTAGGCTTTGCACTTATGCTTGGGTTTGGCGGCATCCCATTAATGTATATGGGCGATGAAATTGCCTTACTTAACGATTACAGTTACCAAAATGATCCAGATACTGCGCGCGATAACCGCTGGATGCACCGTCCTTACATGGACTGGGACAAAGCCGCTAAACGTCACCTACCGGGTAGTGTCGAATACCGCGTGTTCCAGGGTTTATTGCGACTTATACGCGCGCGTAAGCATACACCGCAACTTCACTCTTATTACGAAACCATTACCCTAACTGTGGATCACTCAGCTCTTTTAGCCATGCGGCGTGCTCACCCTTTAGGAGTTTTGTTAAGTATTTACAATTTTACTGAAAAACATATTAGCTTGGACGCAAGCATTCTAGATGATAACCAGCTCACTCAACCTTTTGATCAAATTGAGCAACGCTTTGTTGACATCAGTGATGGTCAGATTCGCATGGGTCCTTACGCGCGGTTGTGGCTTATCTAGAACACGTTTGATGTGAATCGTGACACTTCATGTCACAGTGCTAAGACGACGTTTTGCTATAACTAGATGTCTTAAACCCCAAGGAGAGTTTTATGAAATTACGCCGTCTTGTAAGTACGCTAGTCGTTTGTATGATAACTGTCGCGTTGGCACAGCGTACCCCTCATTACCTCACCATTACTACCCCTTTGCTCGATGCAAATACAACATATACCAGTGAACTAGACAACAGTGACGGTCAAAATTTTAAAGACGGCTCGAGACTCGAGCTCTTGCAAATTTTTGGCTTTGCAGGTGACATTGTTGAGCTCGAAATTGTCTCCGAGTTTGACAGCTACTTAAGTATTTATGATGCTGAGGGCACACTGCTTATGTCCAACGACGACGCCAATGATGTAGATGCATTTTTGTCACTTACCTTGCCTGAAACCAGCCGCTACCGTATTGTTGTCAGTGGTTACAGTGAGTTTGATGTTGGTCAGTATGACCTTATCTACACCAAGTTAGATGCAAGTACCCTGCGCGACGACGGCATCCTCAACGTACCTGACCGTGTGTCGGGTATGCTTGATGGCAGTGACGACTTTGATGGTGATCACTATTTTGATAGTTTTGAACTAATCATCAGCGAACCCCAAAATGTGTTTCTCGAACTTAGCTCAACTGTATTTGATGCTTACATTTTTGTCATCGATGCTGATGATTATGTAATCGGCGAAAATGACGACGGTGATTTTAGCACTGATTCCGAACTTTTTCTAAGCCTCGAGCCTGGTAGCTATGAGGTTATTGTTAGCAGCTTCGGTTTTGAAGAAACTGGTCCTTACGAGTTGTTGGTATCACTCGAATAGCTACGCTCACTACGAACATGTACAAAGCAGCAATTTCCACATTGAAATAAATATAGAGATTTGTTTTAATGCTTCCGTACAATATTGATATAGTTCTCAGGCTTAGATTTTGCAAGTTTTTACCCATTAAAGCCTACTTGTTGAGTTGAACAATCCAGTCTCTAAAGCTCTGGAGCCAATCTTTAACGAACTTTTGTGTGTCTTCGTCAGTAATGTGGTCGTCCTCGAGCTTCTTATTTAAATGCGGAATCGCTAACGAGGGCCGTGCTAATACGTACATACCCAGATGATTAAGAGAGCCACGTAGACTTTCTTGACCTTTGGTTGCACCTAACGCTCCGGGCGAACCAGAAATAACCGTTGTTGGTCTTTTTCTAGTAAACCTTTTTTGCGCGATGCCCAGTCCACAGCATTTTTGATGACACCTGACATAGCACCATTGTATTCAGGTGTTGCCCAGATAATTCCATTAGTAGCCTCAATTTGACCGTGAAAAGCTTGCACTACGTCTGGTATACCTCGAGCTTCGAGATCACCATCATAAAGAGGTATCCCATTGAGATCAAAAATACGAATCTCAACATCAGCGGGAGCAAGTTCTTGTAAGCCACTTAGAAGCGCACGATGAAGAGAAACTTGGCGCAAACTACCAGCGACAGCTAAAATTTGTATTGTAGTATTTGACATTAGTAATATCCTTACAAGATTTTATACTATTTCCGGTTATCTTGGTAGCAAAGTAACCCGAGCGGAGCCAGTAGAAACAGACATCAAGTCCGTGCCAGACATAATAAATCCTATGGGGATTTATTATGTGTTTTTTCGGACTTGGTATTACTCGGGAGTTGCGCACACGGTCAACGCAGCGTATTTGTATTGTGTTACCTCATTTAAGACCTTACAATAACGCCCTCATTAAGCAATTTAACCACTATGCAACATCCAAGTATTAGCAACATATACTTGAGAGAATAGCTTTACAGGCTTCTAACAAAAAAACCCTCACCATTACAATTTATCAATGATGAGGGTCTGATGGATTAGCCTCGTCTAACGTTAACTGGCTTCGTATGTAATAAGCTCAATCAAAGCTTCCTGTGTACTGTCACCACGACGCAACCCTAAACGGTAAATACGGGTGTAACCACCAGCGTGCTCTTGCAAACTTGGGGCAATGTCATCCATGAGTGCGCGAACAATATCTTTATCATGGATTTCTTTACTAACTAAACGGCGATCATGTAAAGTGCCACCTTTAGCTGTTGTAATTAATTTTTCAACGTAAGGTTGTAGGTTTTTAGCCTTAGTAATAGTAGTTTTGATACGTCCATGCTTAAATAGTGCGCTAGCTTGGTTGCGCATCATAGCAATGCGGTGACTGCCGTGACGGTTGAGCTTACGCCCGCGTGATAAGTGTCTCATTGATACAATCTCCTAGCTGTCTCGTAATGACAAGTTGTGGGCAGCTAGGCGTTCTTTGATTTCTTCAAGAGATTTATCGCCAACGCCGCCAACTTTTTTCAAGTCTTTTTCAGAAAGGGCTAGCAAAGCATTAACAGAATCAATGCCTTCTTCTTGGAGCGAGTGTAGTACCCGACTTGAAAGATCTAGATTCTCGAGGTTCATCTGAACGTCATCCCCAACTTGGGCAACTTCAGATTCTTTTGTTTTTACACCTGCAATAACCATAGGTGCGTTTTCAGTAACAACAACTTCAGGTGCGCTGCTAAACACGTTTAGCTGCCCTCGCAAAATGTCTACAGCGCGGTCAAGTGCAGTTTGTGGCGGCACACTGCCGTCTGTCCATACCCGCAGCACTAACCTATCCAAATCTGTTTTTTGCCCTACGCGGGTATCTTCAACCCGGTATGCCACACGCCTAACAGGTGTAAACACAGCGTCAACAGGAATGGAGTTAATGCGGTCTTTTGTTGCGTGAACTTCAGCTGGAATATAACCTACGTTAGTTTCAACGCGCACCTCGAGCACAAGTCGAGTATCTTTGGTAAGCGTTGCGATATGCAAGTCTGGGTTGATGATCTCTGCATCCATCGACGACTCAAAGTCTTGAGCAGTTACCGCCCCGGCTTTTTCACGTCTCAAAGTTAGTGTCACAGGTTCTTCAGTGTGCAATTTGACAACAAGTTCCTTGAGGTTAAGAATGATTTGCATGACGTCTTCTTTGACGCCTTCAATCGTCGAAAACTCGTGTAGAACATCTTCTATATACACACTTGTGACAGCTGTTCCGGCAATAGATGACAGCAAGATGCGCCGTAGTGGGTTGCCTAACGTCACCCCGTAACCACGTGGCAGCGGTTCAACGATAAACTCGCCGTACTGGTCGGTGACTTTAGCTATAAATTCTGGTTGAATCTGCACAGATTACCTCGTTACCTCGAGTAATACTCAATCACTTGAAGAACGTTGACAGGCACCATGATATCTTCTGGTGAAGGCAAACGCTCAAACTTACCGCTTAACGTTTCTGGGTTGAAGGTTAGCCAAATAGGTAATTTACCCTTACGGCGCTCTTCAACATTTTCTTTAATAAAAGGAATATCGCGGCTTTTAGGACTTACTGAGATTTCATCGCCAGGTTTTACCCGATAAGACGGGATATCTACCCTCTGACCGTTAACAAAAATATGACCATGGGTAACAAATTGACGTGCTTGACGGCGCGTTTTGGCGAGAGTTAAACGAAATACAACATTGTCCAGACGAGACTCTAAAAGCTGCAAAAAGACTTGTCCCGTAGCACCTTCACGGCCCACAGCGTATTCAAATAATTTACGAAATTGTTTTTCGCTCATGTTATAAATGAGGCGTAATTTTTGTTTTTCGCGCAAGCGCACTGAATAATCACTTGCTTTGCCACGACGGCGACGCTGCCCATGTTGACCCGGTGGGTAGGGGTGGCGCTCCATATAGCGCTGTACTTTAGCTGTTTCAACAAGGTTGACACCTTCACGGCGAGACAACTTTACAACTGGTCCGCGGTAACGACCCATATTAATAATCTCCTTCTTCTCTTTGTGGTGAGGTTCTTTGTAACTTGGTTTGATACAACACAAGGTTTGCAATTAAGTCAAAATGTCACAAAGAGGGGTAGAGCGTCCATGTTTTTGGTAGACAGCTCTGCTTTAGCTCGAGCAACCCTCGAGCAAAGCCGACGAAACGATAGGTTGATTTAGATTTGATATGCGATTTTAAAAGCTCGGTACTTTTGAGGAAAACCCCGTTACTTAGTTACTTAGTTACTTAGTTACTTAGTTACTTAGTTACTTAGTTACTT
>CAZMCW010000239.1:3171-7476 GCA_964564405.1 uncultured bacterium | reverse complement strand
GGGGAGTAGAAATCGACCCACTCAGTGTGGGGGAACCAATCTTGGAACTGCTAATGTTAATGAGGTTGCAACATCCATTACCCAATAAGAAAGCGCGGCCTAAACCGCGCTTGTTTAACATCAGCTAAACAAATTGAAGACAACTTAACCTTTAACAGCACCTGCGGTAAGTCCGTCTACAATTCGTTTTTGGAAAATAAGTACAAGAATCACCAGTGGCACGGTCACAATGAGCGCGCCAGCCATAATCTCGCCAGTTGGTTCTTGTCGCGCTACCCTGCCTGACAAGTTGGCAATGGCAACGGGAACAGTTTGTGCGTTGGGATTAGTAGAGGTGAGCGTCAAACTAAATAGATACTCGTTCCAGGCGTTAATAAACGCTAGCAGTCCCGTGGTGACTAGCGCGGGTGCCGTGAGCGGCAACAATATCTGCCAGAACGTTTGCATCATGGTGGCACCATCAACCTGCGCTGCTTGTAATAGTGACACCGGTAAACCTTTGAAAAACGACGTAAGTACCCAAACCGTAAACGGCAAGGTGAAAATCAAATACGACAAAATAAGGCTTAAAGTTGTAGGTAAGCTGAGCAAGCGAATAACGGCATAAATACCTGCGAGTACCGCCACCTGCGGAAACATAGTCATTGCTAAAATGCCGTAGAGTGCCGGGCTTTGGCCACGGAAGCGCATTTTACCAAGTGCAAACCCAGCAAATGAACCGACAAGTAGCGAAATAATAGTTGCTGATGACGCCACAATCAAACTGTTTAATAAGCCGCGCAAAAAGCGTTCATTACTGAGTACAGCACTAAAGTTTTGAAACGAAATCTGCCTTGGGAAAAAGCTTGCGGGGGTGCGAATCAGTTCACTTTCAACTTTGAGCGATGAGATAAGCGCCCAGTAAAAAGGAAACATCAAATAGATAAAAATGACGGCAATAAGCAAGTAGAAAAAAACATTGCCAAGGGCTTTGCGCCCTTCTTTGTTGCGCATTTGCGGTTCAATAACCACAACGAACGTAGCAATACCTGTCAAAATGATAGCTATAAACCAAGCTGGTAAAAGCGTTTGAGTATCTAAATTAAATGCTTCGGTTGACCTTGTTGCGAGTGCGTAAAGCAAGAGCAGTAAGACAGCCAATAAACTTGACAAAAACGACAGTGCTGTTGTGAGTCTATTACGAAAAAAACACAACACTAAGCTAATTAAAACGAAGATTGACGCTAAGGTGGAGAGGCCGTTAGCGCGAAAGCCTACTGGTGCAGCAACAATAGCATCTTCAGCAATTTGCCGAACAAAAGGGAAAAAAAACGTTAAAAACGCAACGCCCAACAGGACAATGGCTGCAAGTTTAGAATTGTCGTCAAATCCGCCCCAGCGTGTTCTAGAGTCAGCCTCAATCACTGTCTACCCCCAAAACGCGAATGTAGAAAATGGCAAACGCAAAGATGATGATAAAAATCACCACGCTCGAGGCTGACGATAAGCCCACATCTCGGTTACTAATGAGCGTATCCTGTGCAAAACTCGCCATCGAGTAGCGGCTTTCACCGAAGATGATTTGGAACAAATCAAACACCCTAAGCGCGTCTAAGGTCCTAAAAATAAGTGCTACGGCGAGGGTGGGTGCCAACAGCGGCAACGTGACCGAAAAAAACTGGCGCACTTGGTTAGCACCGTCTACCCGGGCTGCTTCGTAAAGCTCTTTGGGAATAGTTGATAACCCTGCCAAGAGTAGAAGCGCCATAAAGGGTGTTGTCTTCCAGACGTCAATGGCAATCACGCTCGGCATTTGCAAAGCTGTTTCGGTCAAAAACGAGGTGTTGCCGTCGCTAAACCCAAGCCGGTTGGTAAGCGCGTTAAAAAAGCCTGAACGGTCTGAGCGGTACATCCACTCCCAAATAAGCCCGGACACCACGGTGATGATGGCCCACGGTACCAGCATAGCTGTACGCATGAGGTCGCGCCCAAAAAAGCGCTTGTTGAGGCTTAGGGCAATGATCATACCCAATAGAGTCTCGAGCGCTACGGTAATTACCGTAAACCAGATGGTGTCACCTACTGCGCGCACAAAGTCAGCGTTGGGCGCGGCAAGAACGTAGCGTTGACCAAACCACCCAAAACTAAATACACTGTCGTAGCGGTCACGGCTTTCAACGACTTGTCCGTTTTCATCGTAACTTCGGTTAATAAAGACAAGCTCATCGTTGCGAAACATGTTGGCGAGCTTAAGGCGGCTGTTTTCATACGCAGGTTGACCGTCTTCAACCAGTTGACGCCCTTGGTCGTCAAGTTCGGGTTCTAAACCAACAATCCTAAACGTTAAAAGTTGTCTGTAGTTGTCAAATCCTACAAAACGAGTTGGTTCATCACTGGCAAAACGAGCATTGGTAAAACTGGAAACAAATACTTGCCCAAGTGGATAAATAGCAATAAGTACCAAAATAGCTAGTGAAGGAAGCAATAACCACCATGCTGTACGTTCTTCTGCTTTGGCAAGTTCAGATAATTTTTGTTTGCTGGCAGGCTGCTGGGTTGCAGCAGAGGTCTGTGCCACAAAAAACCTCCTGACTATCTCGAGAACGATAGATAGAAAGCCAGACTACAAGAGTCTGGCCTTAAATACGTTGTTGAAGTGAAGTTAGGGTGCGCCAATTTCAAAGCCGTGTAAGGCTTCAAGGTCAAGCTCGAGCAGTGAAAGTGCTGTTTCAGCATCTTCTTCGCCAGTAAGTACGTTGTGTACAGCGGTGAAAAACAAGCGTGAGGTTTCACCGTACTGAGGTGCCGAGATAGTTGAAGGGCGTGCAACTGCGTTGATGAATACAGGTAACAAGTCGTTGAACCAGCTCACATCAGACGCAAGTAAGGTTTCGTCTTCGTAAACAGCAGGACGGGTAGGAAGTTTACTGTTGTTAACTGCATTGCTAAGTTGGTTTTCGTAGCTGGTGATGTGCAAGATGACATCAGCAGCAACTTGCGGGAACTCGGTGTAAGCAGACGCACCAAGTTGCCAACCGCCTAAGGTAGCAGCAGGTGCAGCACCGTCCATGTCGGCTGCAGGCAACGTGGTAATGCCGATGAGCCCTTGAATCGCGCTGTCGTCAGATTGGCCAAGGCTGTAAGCGTAGGGCCAGTTGCGCATAAACGCAGAGTTACCAGCTTGGAACAAGTTACGAGCGTCTTCTTCTTGGAAACCAGTTACCCCAGGAGGAGAAATGGTATCGACCCAACTGGCCGCTGTTTCAATGGCGTTCACAGCGTTTTCATTGTTAATGGTAATTACGCCGTCTGCGCTAATAACGGTACCGCCGTTAAACGATGCCACCCACTCGAGCGCGTCACAGGTTAAACCTTCGTAGGCGTTACCCTGCCAGACAAAGCCCCAGAAGTCAGCATTGCCGTCGCTGCGTTCACCTTCTTGAATGGTAGCAGCCATGTCTTCAAGTTCGCTCCAAGTTGCAGGTGGACCGTCAAAGCCGTATTTCTCGAGCAAATCTGTGCGGTAGTAAAGAAGACCCGCGTCGGTAAAGTAGGGCATACCTACAAGTGCGCCATCTACGGTGTTGTTTTCGACGATAGCAGGAAAAAACTCAGCAGCTGCGTCACTAACACCTTCATATTGAGATAAATCAATAAGGTGCTCAGCTAAGTCGCCAGGCCAAATCACATCAATCTCAAAGATGTCCACTTCGTCAGATTGGGCTTCAAAAAACTGTAAGTACAAGCCCAAGCGGTCAGTTGCTGATTCTGGACCCGCAATAACTTCAACGGTGACGTTGTATTCTTCGCCACCGATGGTGTGCGGGTTGGCGGCCATATACTCATCGATAAATTGTTGGGCAAGTTCGACATCGTCCCCACGGTTACCTGTCATGTAGGTCAGGGTGACATCGGTTTGCGCCATACCAAATGCTGCCAAAAAGAGCAGCAAGGTCATAAGACGTACTTTCATAAAACACCTCTCTTAGAAAAATCTGCACATAAAGTCATGGCAAAAGGGGCACAAGACAAGGGTTACCCGTTTTGCGATAACGCGTTGCTATACCACGCTGCAATAACTTGCAAACAAACTTTCTTCACGACTTTGTGTAACTGGATTGTACCAAGCTAACTGCTTACACGCAAGCAACCCACCAACACGTTGGCACTTGATGAACGTTTGTCATACGAGTACGAAAGCTTGCAGCACAAGCCCACCCCAACCACACTGTGAATACACTGCACCGTGGATACACTGTAGATACGTCGATACACTGTAGATACATTGCAAAGTAGATATATTGCAAAGTAGATATATTGCAAAGT
>CAZMCW010000239.1:0-3071 GCA_964564405.1 uncultured bacterium | reverse complement strand
ACACTGTAGATACATTGCAAAGTAGATATATTGCAAAGTAGATATATTGCAAAGTGGATATATTGCAAACGGCAGTGCAGACTGCAGTACAGGCTGAGGTCACAACACACATAGGGTCGTGAGACTTTATGATGGGCTAAATCTTGAAAGTTTAAGAGCTTCTAGAAGGAGGCTGTTATGTCAGCAGCAGAACGTAGCGTGTCAAACAAGACTAGCTCGAGCCCATCAAGCCCAAGACAGCAAGCTGATGACCAGTTTGTTGATCTTGTTACGGTTGCCCGACTGTCAGATGACGCCAGCAATGTGGCAATTGCGTTGAGTAAGCTTGCTGCAAAGACGCGCGTCAAGTATCAAGATAATGTATTTAGCTTGTCTCACACGGTGCTTACCGGGCACCGCTTTGCAGTGAAAGATATTGCCATAGGTGAGACGTTAACCTCTTGGGGACTGCCCTTTGGTCGCGCTAGTCGTGCCATTTTAGCCGGGGATTACGTGTGCAATGCCAGTACGCTCGAGGCGCTTAGCTTACGCAGTGTTGACGCAAACTTTCCTGAAGAGGCCAATTTTGAAGATGACATGCACACCTATACGCTTGACCCTGCAAGTTTTGACCCTGCAAGTTTTGACCCTGCGGACCAAGTACCTCGCCACGACTTAACAGCGATGTTTGTAGGCTACGCTCGTAGAGACGTCCATGGCAACTTGGTACGTGGGGTAGGCACGCGCAATATGATTGTGCTGCTGGGGACAAGCTCGAGAACCGCCAGCTTTGTACGCCAGTTGGAACGCCGCTTAAACGAGGCTCACACCCTGTCCGAGGGTGGGCTTGGGGGTGGGCTCGAGGATGGTCTTGAAGGTATTGTTGCAGTGGCGCATACCGAAGGTGGCAGCCGTGATGTTCCAAACAACCTCGAGCAAACCCTGCGTACCCTAGCAGGGTTTATGACCCATGCCAACGTAGCCGCGTGTCTAGCTGTAGACATGCCTAGTGACGCCCTCAACAACGCGCGCCTAAAAGATTATCTTGCGTACCATGATTATCCACTAGATACTCTCCCACACGCATTTATGAGTTTGCAAGACAGTTTTAGTGCGTCACTCGAGCGAGCTGAACAGATCGTTACAGGTTGGCTACCAGCAGTTCGTGAACAAACCCGTGAACCCATGCCACTTAGTCATCTGAAAGTGGCCCTGCAGTGCGGCGGCTCGGACGCGTTTTCAGGTATTTCGGGTAATCCGCTAGCAGCGTGGGTAGCCAAAGAAATCATTCAGCACGGTGGCAGTGCCAACCTCGCTGAAACAGATGAACTCATTGGTGCAGAGTCGTATGTCCTGCAGCACGTTAAAGATGTTGCCACAGCAGAGCAGTTTTTAGAGATGGTTGCGCGTTACAAGCAGTTTGCAGCCAGTCACGGTACCTCAGCGGAGGGGAATCCGTCGGGTGGCAACAAGTTTCGTGGGCTTTACAACATCGTGCTGAAGTCCATCGGTGCAGCTAACAAAAAACATCCTGACGTGCGCTTAGATGCCGTCATCAATTACGGACAACCCATGACGGAACCCGGGTTTTATTTTATGGATAGCCCCGGTAATGACCTCGAGAGCATCGCTGGGCAAGTAGCTGCAGGTTGTAACCTCATCTTTTTTATCACCGGAAATGGCTCCATCACCAATTTTCCATTTGTGCCTACCATCAAAATTGTTACGACCAGCACGCGCTTTGAACTGTTACAAAACGATATGGACGTGAACGCTGGAGCCTACCTTGACGGCACACCCTTAGACGAGGTCGGGCAGGATATGTTCAACCTCAGCCTGCAGGTGGCCTCTGGTGAACGCAGTGTGGGCGAGCGTGCCGGGCATTCCCAAGTACAACTGTGGCGTAACTGGCAGCAGCCACGTGAAGAACAGCCAGATGAGGCAAGGCTCGAGCACCTCAAAACCCGTGAACGCCGTCAACACGGTGAGCCTATGTCTATTCGTCCACCTGCTCATAAGTGGACGCCCACGTTTACCATGACCCGCGCGGACAATCGCAACATGATTGAACCACTAGGGCTTTTACTACCAACCAGTTTGTGTTCTGGGCAGATTGCACGCATAGCAACTGAACGCTTAAATCAACAGCTCACGGAAGCTTCTCCGGTGCGCCGCTTTGTGCCGCTTGTCCACACAGAAGGGTGCGGTGTCTCGAGCGGTAGCGGTGAAGCTTTGTTTGCCCGTACCTTTGTGGGGTACTTGCGGCATCCGGCAGTTCGTACGGCTTTACTCTTAGAACATGGCTGCGAAAAAACCCAAAATGACACCATGCGCCATTATTTGCAAGATGCTGGGGTTGATCCCGATGCATTTGGCTGGGCGAGTGTGCAGTTAGATGGCGGCATTGCTAGCGTACTAACTAATATTGACGCATGGGCAAAAGTAAGTCTTGAGCAACTTAGTGCACACAACCGCCAACTGACTAACTTAGGTTCACTCAAACTAGCACTCCTTACCGACGACGTACCAGATGATAGCGTCACCCATGCATTAACTGAACTAACTATGCAAACTGTTGCCGCTGGTGGCACTGTTGTTGTGACAGACCGCGATCCTATATGGCAACAAGCTAGCTTTTGGAAAGCTTTAGGTCTGACTGAAGTTCCAGCACCTAATCTTGGCTATGGTCAGTACCCTGAACGCGCTGGTTTTTTTGTGATGATGACGCCAACTAACCACTGGCTCGAGACCCTCACAGGACTAGCTGCCACCGGCGTTCACACTATGCTCGCGCACATTACCGACTACCCACAACAAGTGCATCCACTCGTGCCACTTGTACAGGTGACAACGCAAGCAGAGAATACCAATCCAGATTTAGACGCAAACCTTTCGGCTATACCCGAAGGTGAGCTGGCAGAGGGGTTGCTCGAGGTTGTGCTCGAGGTTGTCTCTGCGAACACCACACCTAAACTGGTAGCTCAGGGCAATATAGCCATGCAAATGACAAGAGGCTTACTCGGCGTATCTCTATAACTCATAGCAGTTCCAAGATTGGTTCCCCCACACTGAGTGGGTCGATTTCTACTCCC
>CAZMCW010000238.1:3480-7531 GCA_964564405.1 uncultured bacterium | reverse complement strand
CCTCGATCCCTCTCTCCTACAACAGGCTTTGGACGTTTTGTCGTGTACTTAGGTCTTGGGGTCATATTTTGCTGACATAGCAGTATCATCTGGTTGAGTACTCTATAACTCGGGAATCTGATGTCACAGACCTCAACTTCACAAAGGTGATTGTAGTAACTTGACTTTAGCGTGTTGTACAGACCTTGAAGTGCACACCATCACTCCCTAAACTTTAGCTCTTGAAAAAACATCACTTGATATTACTGTCAAACCACGCTGAGCCAGGTATATGTGCATCCTCAATGAGGTAATGTCAACAACGACCCACGTATAAGGATGTTTATCTCTTCCTAAAATCTGTAAGCCAACGTACAGTATACTCAGCTATGGCCAAAACTCATGAGCAACTCACTGCTGACCTTACGCAGTTCAAGGCAGATATCCAAGCACTACTAAGTCTTAGTGACGCGCAACTTTTGCAGCGCCCACCCTCAGGTAAATGGTCAGTGGCAGAACATCTTATGCATTTGGTGGCAACAAACAATGATTATTTCACCAAAATAGGTGACGCCCTTGTTGCCAATCCAGACAAACACGCCGACGGCCCCTACACTCTAGGTGTCTTCGGGCGTATGTTTGCGTGGATGATGGAACCACCTGTACGCCTCAAAGTACCCACTGCCGACATCTGGAAACCACCTGCTGACTTAGACCCAGCGCGCGTTCGCGATGACTTTTTGACGATGCTAGATACCTTTACAGCGAGCCTCGAGACTGCTAGAGGGATTGCCTTAGACAAAATCATCATCACATCACCAGTGAGTGAGCGTATACGGTTGTCGTTGGTAGAAGCTTACTGCGTCCTGCTAGCCCACGGGCGCAGACATATATGGTTAGCAAATCAGGTTATCGGGACCTTTGATCAACAAGCTGAGACTGCTTCTGCTTAGGGTCTTCTAAATGTCACCACTATAAAACTACTCGCATCGCTATAGCTATTAGATTGATAATGAACGTTTATAAAATTGTACGTGTTACAGCTATTTTTGTGCTATCTGCACGGATGAATGTAGTCTTTGATTAGCAAGTTGGGTTTGATGTAAACATTGCCAGCATGTGTCACCTTAGCGTGTTAATGCGTTTCGCATCACGACCTAGTCGCAACTTATGTTTACTCTCGGAGGAAGCTGTCATGCCACACCGTAACCCCAGAATGACCTTAAACCGCTTTTTGGTTGAGCGGCAACGCCAGCACCCTAGTGCAACGGGCCGATTTACTCAGTTTATGGGACAAATTGGCACAGTTGCCAAAATTATTTCTAACTACATGCGCCGTGCTGCTATTGAGGGCCTTATTGGTCAAACAGGTGATGCCAATGTGCAGGGTGAAGAGGTCAAAATCCTTGATGATCTAGGCAACCGCGTGTTTGTGGAAGCTTTTGAATACGTAGATATGGTTGGCATGATTGTCTCTGAAGAGATGGAAAGCGCCCGTTCGGTTGAAGCAGATAATACTAGCGATAAAAGTTATGCGGTGATGGTAGACCCCGTAGACGGCTCGAGCAACATCGACGTCAATGGCATCATCGGTTCAATTTTTTCTGTTCACGACATCATCGGCACTGCCAAAGAGTCCTGCCAACAAAAAGGTGCTGAACAAGTTGCTGCGGGCTATATGATTTACGGTCCCTCAACTGTTCTTGTGTATACCGCTGGCTACGGCGTGCACAGTTTTGTGCTTGACCACACCATTGGCGAATTTGTGCTGATGCATGCGAGCATCACCATGCCTGAGCGTGGCAACATTTTTAGTGCCAACATAGGCAATTATAATAAATGGGATCAACGTGCACAAAACTATACCGATGCGTTTATGAATGAGGCAAATGGACCCTATTCATTGCGCTATTCTGGGGCGCTCCTAGCAGACTTACACCAAATTTTGCACCGTGGTGGTGTGTATTACTATCCAGCAGAAACCCAGCGTCCAGAAGGTAAATTACGCCTTTTGTACGAATGTGCGCCGCTCGCCATGATTGCTGAACAAGCAGGTGGGGCTGCTACAGATGGGCATAGACGTATTATGGATATTGACCCCGACAACATTCACCAGCGCTCACCGTTGTTTATTGGTAGCAAGCACGAAGTGGCTATGATTCAAGACGTATTGAGCTAAACGGTGGCATCTTCAATAACATCAATACCCGTAAAGCTGCTCATTCGACACGAGATGTAAAGATTTTGTGAAGATAGTGTGGGCATAGGGTGAAGTTGCGGTTGTGATTTTTAGTGCAAGGCTGACGATTCCCTTGATTAGTATGTCCTCGCACATTGCTACATCGTGCGTTCTGAACACGTTGTACACGTGATGTTGAGGGATTGGCTCGAGGCTGACCAAACACCTTCAAACTCACACTTTTTAAGCTAGCCAACCCAACAAAGAATAGCTCTCAGCACACATAGGTCAACCATCCTCACTTGTCTGCGTACAGCACTTTACCGAACCTCGGCAAACGCGAATGCTACAACCTGACAGGATATCCAAGCTTCATGAAAGGTTGACTATGAACTTCATCTCACTTACCAAAACCTGCTTGATTGCACTTATGGCAGTGCTGCTGTTAGCTGCCTGCTCAGATTCTACCGAGGAAGAAAATCCGACCACATTTACCATCCGTCTTGAAAACGTTTCGGGCATTATCAGCGCTGGCAGTAGTGGAGTGTTTAATACCCCGACAGGAGCAGATGCCCCTGGACCAGCCTTTCCTGAAAGTGGCTACAGCTTTACTGTGACAGCATTCCCTGGCGACCGTTTGTCGTTTGCAACTATGTTTGTACAGTCTAACGACCTTATTTTTGCACCTGGGCAAGATGGCATCCCTCTCTACAACGGTGACGGTAGCCCGTTAAGTGGCGATATCACCTCACAAATTTCACTGTGGGATGTGGGTACTGAGGTGAACGAAGAACCCGGTGTTGGTCCTAACCAAGCCCCACGCCAAGCCGGACCTAACACAGGTGCCACTGAATTTGCGCCTTTAACTCTTATCAGCAACCTTGATGACGGCTTTAGCTATCCTGCTGTAGTTGATTACATTCAAGTTACGGTAACACCCGGTGACAACAACAGTTTCACAGTAGACATCGCCAATATTTCTCAAGATAACTCTCTGGCTGGGCCCATTAGCCCTGGTGTTTGGGTGATTCACAGAACCTCTGCCCCCTTGTTTGAGGCAGGTGAGCTTGACTATGGTCAAGGGCTAGAAGCTATTGCTGAAGATGGCGCTGCAGACACGCTCGGCAGTGTACTAGCAGGTATTGACGCCCAACTCATTGGGCCCATTAGCCCCGGCGTAGCAGTAGCAACATCCAATGCAAATCCACTTTTCACCGTAGGCACTGCCGACAGAGGTGAAGGGCTAGAAGCCATTGCCGAAGACGGTAGTCCGGCTGGCTACGAAGGGCGTGACGGCTTCGTGATTTTTGATATGCCCGATGGTGCCAGTGACGCTGGCCCAGCAGCGCCGGGTGCTAGCTACACAGTGATTGTCACGGCTATGCCTGGCGACAGACTATCGCTAGCGACCATGTTTGTTCAGTCCAACGATATTTTTATTGCACCTAGTGCTGCTGGTATTGGGCTGTTTAAAGATGGCGAACCACTTACAGGTAACATCACACGGTACTTTGAGCTTTGGGATGCAGGCACTGAGGTCAACGAAGAACCCGGTGTTGGTCTAAACCAAGCGCCACGTCAAACCGGACCCGATACAGGTATTGACGAAAACGGTGTTGTACGCGCAATCGATGATGTTAATGATGGTTATAGCTACCCACCCGTAGGTGGCGTTGTACAAATAACAATCACAGCAAATTAAGTTGCTTTCATGTAAATTTTGTAATCTTTTCTTCTACTTTAGCGAGGGTTGATTCTTATAGAATCAACCCTCCTTATTACAGGTTGCTGTTAATCTTTATTAGCGTTTCCACGAGTAACTGCCATAGGCAGTTGCGCGTGCGACCTGGGGGAGTAGAAACCGACCTACCTAGTGTGGGGAACTGATCCTGG
>CAZMCW010000238.1:0-3470 GCA_964564405.1 uncultured bacterium | reverse complement strand
TTGTTTGGCATATTTTCAGCTTTGACCTTGTAAACTTGGCCTCCATTTGAAACAGTTTGCAACGTAGCCACATTGATTAGGTCTTCGTTATCTAAAGTCTTTTGACCTTGTACTTCGGTGCTGCGGGTAGTGTAATTGTAAGTTCCCCAAAGTTGGTGTTTGTCAGCAATGAAAAGGCTATCAATGCGCCCATCAAATGCAGCTGGCAAAATAGCCGTGATATCCTCGAGCGTCTGATCTGTTCCTAAGTGGTTGGCATAGTTAGCTAGCGCGTCTGCTTGAACTTGCTGAAAGTGAGGTTTAATAAACTCCCAAGCTTGGCTGTGTATTTCTTGCGCGTCAAGCTGTTCGGGGCTACCTACAACTGCTTCTTCTAGAAAGTAGTTGTAGTGGTTTGCCTCGCGGTATATGGGAAACAAATACTCAACACCCCAAAAAACTAAGGGGGCTGTGTCTGCACCTAGCTGTTTGCGTACACCGTTATCGAGTTGTTGAAAATAGCGCAAAACATCTGTCTTTTTGTCGTCGTCGCCAGCGCCAGTACCATAAAACGCTGCACTACCTTGACCGCTTCCTGCTGCGCTACCTTGCGACGTTGAATAGTGCTGCACTGACTTTTCAGGGTCGTCAAACCGCAAATATTCATCAAGACTAAGTGGTACGTCGTCATCTAAGGTCACCTCACTTATATCAAAACGGGTAGCCTCAAAAAGTCTCACGTTGTTTAAACTAGCAGCTAAAAGATAAAAACGCCCGTTATTGGTAAGTAAAGACACCAAGGGATTAAGGTGAAAACGCTGACCAACCACTGCTCTGTCTTCAAATGACAAGGGTAATTTGTAGTAGCGCGTTTCACCCGGTTTCACAAAATAAGCAAGCCCCGCGCGTTGGTGTTGCCAAAAGTTATGGTCGTCAAGGTGCGCTCGAGCGTCGTCAAGCAAGTCGCCTAAACCCTCTTTGGTATACCCTAATTTGTCAAGTTGCGTTTCAGCATCACGTAATTGATTTTTGAACCGGATTGGGTTCTCACGCGTATCTTTGCCTGCTTCGTGCGTTTTAATGTAAAGTGAAACAGCAGGTGCGTCTTGTTGCTCACTTAAATGTTTGAAGTCTTCTAACGAGAAAGACAAGGTAAACTCCTTAAAGTGTAAGCAAATGCATCAACAATGAAACTTAACTAAGTATGCCGATGTTTGACCAAGTGCTTATGAATGATAATAGATTTTTTCAAAAGATTTTCTAGCAAATGAACTCAGCTTTTGGTTTTCGACAACATCTTTACCCTCATGCCGTTGAAAATCTTAAACACAGCGCCCAAGGGACCAACCTAAGGTTATCGTTAAAAGCAATAATTTGGTCAACTGTTGTAGAGGTAGCGAGTGAAGATAGCGGATGTAAGTATAAAACGGCTTACTTGACATGGTGAAGTGACAAACAACTGTCTTATGTTAGTAATGTAACGGTCTACAACTCATTGTGCTCCTAGCACAATGTTGCAAGAACACACTAGGTTGTCATATTTGTAGTCCCTGTGATTGAGACCCCACGCCATAAAAATAACGCATGATCCATAGAAACTTGCAAAGTAGTTATGTGAAACCATCACTTAATTACTAAGAATTAAACGTAAACGAGTAACACTAGCGGTTTCAGGATTAGTTCCCCACACTAAGTGGGTCGATTTCTACTCCCCTAGGTCGCACGCGCAACTGGCCTGTGGCAGTTACTCGTGGAAACGCTATACAAAGGCCGTCAAACAACATTGAGCAACCATAGAAAAAGCCGGAGCAAAATGCTCCAGCTCTGATTGATAACGCTAAAACTGATTAATCAGCTTACGTTGACTTGTCGCAGTCTAATCTGTGCACGTGCAAGCACGTGTCTACATGTATCAGTGCGTGCTTAGCGCACAGCAATGACTGGATAACTCAACTTAGCGTTTACGCCAGTGGCTGATGATTGAAGGCAGTTTTTTGTTGCGCTTGGCTAAACGTTCTGCTTCGATACTGCCACGAAGTTGCTCGAGATCACGAATGTGGTCTTTCACTAAACGTACGGTAAAATCTGTTTCGAACATAATAAATCTCCTTGACAAGTCAAACAAAAATTGTGCGCTACTACGTGTTATCCAAAACATCGAATGAACGGGACTTGTAACCTTCAGAACGGTGGTTGTGACACTTCAAGTAGAGTGATGCAAACTCACCTCGCGTAACGCACTACTGAATATGCGCCTAAACACACGTGTATTCAGTCGTCTATATGACAAAGGTGCTGAACTGCTAAAACCTACCCCAAATGGGGGGGTTGGGCATCTGGCTCAGACAAGTCTGGGCCAAGTTGCTCGAGGCTGTATCCGTCTGGGTAACTGCGTAACGGTGGCAGGGTGTAGGGGCTTTGCCGAGCTGGTAAAACTCGCACAAGCTTGCGCCTCAAGTCTAAGCTGCGCGCAATAGTACGTTTGAGCCACGCGGGGGGTGGGTCGTAACCAAACGCAGCCAGCATGGGGCCGTCCATAAGGCAGTGCACAGCATCACGCCCAAAGGTTTGTAAACCGCATGTCCAAGACGCATTGACGGGTAAAAACCAGCTCAGAAAAAGCTCTTCAGTAGCATCTGCCAAAATACGGTTGTTGGGATGGTAGGCAAAATGGGCTTGCTCGTAGTCACGATTAAAGGCATCCAGTGCGTCGAGGCTGTCCGGAATACCAGTAATGTTCATATACTTACCAACCTCAGCCCAAAAGTAGTAGGTGGCCTGCCGTTCATGCTCGCTGTGGGGCCGCCAACCGTAGCGGGTGTTCCAACGTAACGGCTCGAGCACAAACGTTGACAGCACATACACAAACTCATCGTTAGGAATGCTGTAATGTCCATGAATTTGGTTCATGCGTTTAATGGCGCGCCGTCCGACTCTCGAGCTGTAACCATGAAAGCCAATCGCGCTGATAATTGCCACTGTGTCGTCATAGCGTTTTTGGGTGCGCTCGGTAAATTCGCGGGTAGCAACCATAAGCTTGGAACTGTTGGGAACGGCAAAAGTGCGAATGAGCGCTAGTTCCAGTGCCCGCTGGGTATCCCACGGAAAATCGTAACTAGCGCTTAAAAAAGAAATCTGCTCGTTATCACGCTTGGGGTCGAGTTTCAAAATTTCTTGCAAGGTTGTGCTTCTGCGGCGGTATCTCACAGCCTCAGTCTAGATGTAGGTGAGGTATTGACTCAGCAAGATGGACTGAGGTTGGTCGTTTTTTATTTTTTGGATACGGGTTTTTCTTGTATTGCGTAACATCGCAAATGGCGTGTGATGACTAGAGAGTTTGTCTACATCAACGTTTGCACGCACGTTGACACCAGTATATTGACGACCTACCAAATCAAAAAAAGATGCCAAGGCAGCTACCTCAGCATCTCTAGTGTATTGATTGAGTTAAGTTGGTATCTTAAGCAGCACCAACGGCGTCAGCAAAGTCG
>CAZMCW010000237.1:5591-7534 GCA_964564405.1 uncultured bacterium | reverse complement strand
GTTCAAATGCACCTCACCAAGCTCGAGACTCGATACTCTCGATACTCTCGATACTGTGGACAACACTATGGACAACTTGCAGGCAACTTGTGGATAAGGTCAGTCGAAGCACCTGCTAGAAGTTATCAACAGCTAACTGCATGACAATTGGCTGCCTTAAAACAAGGTAGCGTAATTTGTGACGCATGATGCAGCAGACAACGCAGCAAATATCTCAGCAAATATCTCAGCAAATATCTCAGTGGGTTTTTCGGAAGCTTACCAAACCGGTAAACTAGATACTTTTTTTGCGCTTAGTGGTCAATCTAAGGCCAGTCAACAAGCGGCGTTAGCACTACCTAGACCCATTGACCGCGAGAGCTTGGTGCGTTCACTTGGGTGCTACGCAGGTCAGCTTAACGCACCCCAAGCAGTTCACGACAATTTGCACAAGCTCACCCACCTCAACAGCCGTGCAGTGGTGACGGGGCAACAAGTAGGTCTACTGTTAGGGCCTATGTTCACGCTATCTAAGGCAATTACAGCCATTAAGCTTGCCCGCGAGCTCGACAGTGAAGATAGTCCAGTTGTACCCATCTTTTGGCTGGCGAGCCAAGATCACGATAGTGACGAGATTGATCACACATACATTTTAGATACAGACGAAACCTTGCACAAGTTACACGTGCCGTTACCGCAAGCTGTACCGGCCGGGCGCATTGAGCTAGCTGCCCAGTGGGTGAAAGATATCTGCCTCGAGCTAGAGGGTCTACCTGCAGATGACACCAAGCGCGTTTACAAAGATGAGGTACTTGCGCTGCTGCAAGAAACAGCTGAGGATGTTGGCAGCTTTGCAGATTGGTTTGCCCGTATTCTCTACAAGCTTTTAGGTGATGAAGGCTTAATTATTGTCAATCCGCTCGAGGACTGCATTGCCAGCCACTTCCACGGGATCATTCAACAAGAACTTGACCGTCCACTCATGTCGTCCCAAGCTATTAACCAAGCAGGGGACGAATTAGCAGACTTGGGCTATGCACCTCAACTGGGCCGCGCTGAAGACGCAACGAATCTTTTTTACGAGGTTGACGGTGGCCGCCACTTGTTGCGGTATCACGATGAGCTGTTTTGGTATGACGGTCAAGATGGCGACGTATCTATCACGAAAGATGCGCTACTGGCAGATTTACAAACCCGTCCAGCTTGTTTAACCCCCGCTGCTGGCTTGCGTCCCATCACCCAAGATGCCGCTTTACCAACGGCTATGACCGTTGTGGGTCCCGGTGAGTTGCGCTATTTTGCCCAACTTAAAGGCGTCTACGATCTGAACGATGTGGCTATGCCCTTGATTTACCCACGCATGAATGTCACGGTGCTAGAACCGCCAGCTCGCCGGGTGGTGGATAAGTTTGGACTCAATGTTGATGCGCTTTATGATGACTTTGAAGGCGTTCGTAATGAGATTTTGCTTAAACTTCATGGCCACAATGACGTGATTCAGGAAGCTTTGCAGGTCTTGGAAACAAGTACTGAGCAGCTCCTGTTACACATTCAGTCGATTGATCCAACCCTCGAGCAACCGGTTGAACGCGGCACTAAACGCATTGAACAGACCCTCGGGCAACTGCGCGAGAAGAGTGCGCGCGCCCTGGCTCAGCAAGATGACATTTACGCCCATCAACTGAGCCGTTTGCAGATGCACCTTTTGCCGCTAGGGAACAAACAAGAGCGGCTATTAAGTCCGTTTAGCTATTTCCTCAAATTTGGGGTAGATAATGTGATGAACGCACTCCTTGAATTACCTCCCAAAGGCCACCAAGTCATTCGCTTTTGAGTCCCCCTTTTGAGTGACGGATGGTTAAGTGACGGACGTTTTAGCTACACTCGAGCAGCATCACCATACTGCCTGTGCCGTGTGTAGTTTACTCGAGGCACGCTCCCTGCGCTACTTAGAGGGCATCGCT
>CAZMCW010000237.1:4678-5572 GCA_964564405.1 uncultured bacterium | reverse complement strand
GTCAATGACATTCCCTTGCGTCAGCGGTTGCGGAAACAGGGCGGTTACTGCGCCCGCCACGCCAAGCTTTTTGCGGCGCAAAGTTTGCTACTTCCTACAGCCATTTTGTTCAAAGACATGCTGGACGCCCGTCTTGAACGTGCCAAAGACGGCAACACAAAACCCATTTGCTGTGAAGCTTGCCAGCTCGAGGCAGATTATCTTACGCACCTCATCAACCACATTCGCAAGCACAAACAAGCTGCTGAAACGTTGCTGATGACCTTACCTCTATGCCTTACTCATCTAACTGTCCTGTGCAAACCGTTTTCTAAACCTGTTCGCGAGAAACTCATCGAGCGTTTTGACCCAACAGATGCGCATCTCAGTGAAGTGATCCGCAAGCATGATTATCGCTTTCAGGATGAGGCGATTCGTAGGGAAGAACGGGCGAGTGTGGAGGTTGTGTTGGGGTTGCTCGAGACGCTTTCTTGAGGTATCAATGCGTCACAAGACTCAATGATGCATTGGTAGTGATTGGTGAGGCTCGAGCATCAATAATGCTACAGACCTCGAGCTCATGCGATATATCTCGGTAACTCAGATACAAACATCACCCTTGATAAGTTTTGATAACCCCTTATCATTGAGGATAATGCATCCATCAACCTTGTCAATTCGAGCTGTCAATTCAACCTTGTCAATTCGAGCTGTCAATTTGAGAGCATGTCGTTAACGACTTCCTTCACACAGATACGCAAGCCTAGCAGTGATTATCCGCGCCGTAACGAATAGTTGGGTGCATCTTTGGTAATCGTCACATCGTGTGGGTGTGACTCAACAAGGCTCGCGCTGGTGATTTTCACAAACTGAGCGTGCTGCATCGCGGTAATGTCCGCTGCACCGCAGTAACCC
>CAZMCW010000237.1:0-4616 GCA_964564405.1 uncultured bacterium | reverse complement strand
AGCGCCGTCCATCACGCAAAATATCTTCGCCGGGGGCTTCGCTGGTACCTGCGAGCATCGATCCAACCATGACGCAAGACGCGCCTGCGGTCACGGCTTTGGCAGCGTCGCCTGTCATTTTGATGCCGCCATCGGCAATGAGCGGTACGCCTGCCGCTTGGGTGACACTGGCCACGTCCATAATGGCTGTGAGTTGGGGCATCCCCACGCCGGTGACCACCCGAGTTGTACAGATGCTCCCGGGGCCAATACCAACCTTCACGGCGTCTGCACCGCAGTCAATAAGGTCTCTAGCAGCTTCGGCGGTGGCAATGTTACCCGCTACCACGTCAACATCTGGAAAGTTATTTTTGAGCCAGGTGAGTGCGTCGATAATACCTTTGGAATGTCCGTGGGCGCTGTCTAGTACAAGGGCATCCACATCGGCTGCAACTAACGCAGAAGCTCGTTCTTGTAGGTCGTGGGATACACCCACAGCCGCAGCCACCCGCAAGCGTCCGAGATTATCTTTGGCAGCTTGGGGGTACTCGAGCTTTTTAATAATGTCCTTAATGGTAATGAGCCCTTGCAGCATGTAGTCGTCGTCTACCACGAGCAGTTTTTCAATTTTGTGTTGATTAAGGATATCGCGGGCTTGCTCGAGTGTCGTTCCTACCGGTACCGTCACCAAGTTCTCTCTCGTCATTAACTCGGTTACAGGACGGCTTAAGTCACTCTCAAAGCGTAAATCGCGGTTGGTGAGAATGCCGATAAGCTTGCCATCATCTTCCACAATTGGCACACCGCTGATGCGGTATTCCTGCATGAGCGTGTCAGCCTCGGCTAAAATGGCGTTCCTTCCCAAGGTGATGGGGTCAACAATCATGCCAGACTCTGCCCGTTTGACTTTGCGCACTTGATCAGCTTGATTTTTGACGTCCATGCGCTTATGAATGACGCCAATGCCACCTTGCCGGGCCATGGCAATAGCCATCTGTGTTTCGGTCACGGTGTCCATAGCGGCAGACACAATGGGTGTATTGAGTGGAATATGGCGCGAAAACAAACTGGTGATGTTGACATTATTGGGTAATACGTCAGAGTAGGCGGGTACTAGCAGCACATCGTCAAAGGTGAGTGCTTCGGTACGGAATTTGCTTTGGACAGCAGCTTGTTGTGGCAATACAGATGTCATGTGAGCACCTTTCTTACGTCATTTTTCGCATCAATACGTAGGGTTCGTAAATGTTATTGATTTCAATGTATGGCTTGAGGTCATAAGGTACAGATCAACACAAGCCTACGCGTGTTGTGGCATGTAGGTCTTGTCCACATGGGGTATCTAAAATTAAGCCTGATATTGTCGTGACTCGAGCTGGAGCATCAGCACTGTTCTGAACATGGTCTTCAATAGTGCGCTCACCACAGCATTCCCCTTAAAGCTAGGTGAGGTGATGGCAGTACAGAAACATCTTGCGTACCACAACAGGCCACGCAAGTTTCAACGATTATAAGATGAGACCTTGCTGAGTACGTGTAGCAAGGCTTCGTTGGTTCGTAAAGCTTGGTGCAACAGCAAAACAAATGGCTCGAGCATCCTCGAGCCACCTTCAACACTGGTAAATTGTCAAGCTGAGATTTTCTAGAACAGCCCCAAGCGCTGCCACAACCCATCTGACATGCTTACCTCATCTGCAGGTTGTAAGTTCACAAAGCCCACATCTGCACTTGGTTCTTGGGCGAGCATCGTCATTTCAGTAATCTGCTCAGACACCATAATGGCGCGGTAAATCAGTTGGGCCATAGCTTCGCGGGTAAGGTCGTCACGGGGTGCGTAGGTGTGAATTGGCATGACCTCGAGCTGGTGAGCTGCTTTTTGGTAAGGCAAAAACCATGGTTCACTTGGTTTGGCGGTATCTACAGGCAAATTAAAGGTGTCTATCACCAGTTTCAAAGCTTCTACATAGGTGACAGTGCTGTCTGGCGCAAAGCTGTCGTCTGGATAGCCGCTTACCAGGCCAATTTCTTTGGCACCACAAACGTAGGGTGAAAACCAGTCGGCCAAGTTGACATCTGCAAAACAACCCAACGGTGGGAAGATGCGGTTGGTGTGCTCGAGCATGAGCAGGACCGTCAGCTCAGCTCGTTTCACCAGCTTTTTCGGGCGAAAGGTGCCATCTTCATAACCGTTAAGGATTTCGCGCTCGTGCAAAAAGACGATGGCCTCAGGATAGGTGCTGTGGCTGATGTCATAAAAAGGCTCATAAAGTGCATTACTTAGGTCAGGTCGAAGCGGTTCAGAAGCTGCCTCCACAGGGGCAATTAGCATGATTATGAGAACGACAAAACAGACTGTGTGAATACCAGTGAATAACTGCTTAGCAAGGTTCATGCCCGTACTGTAGGGCTTTAGGATGCAAGAAGGATGACGTATAGCTAAGAAGTATGAATTAAAATTCTAGTTCAGATGGCATAAACATGAGTTAAATGAGTATTTGGTGGATATTGTGAGACGGTTGTATTGCTACTAGTATGTGAAGGGCTAACTTTGTTCGTCCCCAACGTACTTTACGTGGGATACGCTGATTGGTGGGTACAACAGCAAAAATCGTAGCGAAAAGGATTACATCTCAAGACTCATCTAAGTATCAATGGTGATAAATGCTCACCAGCTTAGTCGTGTAGATGTGGCAGCGTAGTAAGGCATGAAGCTTTCCCAGGTATGTGGTTTAGGTATGGAAGAAGGTACGTAGTTTAGGTCGAAAGAAAGGTGTTAAGGTGTCATGGCAATGACGGCTCCTTATGACTCTAATATGGCTGCAAGCGATCAGCCTGCACCTACACAATCAGCACCTACAACCCCGGCAACAATTGCAACCCTAGACCGCCTAGCAGCAAGCGTCCACCAAGCTGAAATGGTAGCGCAACTAGACGGCTGGCAATTGCGCTATCACTATGGGGTAACGCGCCGGGCAAATTCAACATGGCCGCGCGCGCATGAAGGTAGGCTCGAGCTATCCCAAAAACTCCAGCTTGTCGAAGCGTTTTATAAAAATGCTGGTCAAGCCCCCCGCTTTCAGGTGTCACCCGCCTCAGCGCCGTCTGGACTTAAAGACATCTTGCACAAACGCGGTTATGTAAGTGATTCTGTCACCAACGTGCAAGTCGCCGATATTGAGACGGTCATTGATAAAGCCCTAGCAAAGCGCTTTGAAATTTGGTTAAAACCCGTGCTAGAACCGCAGTGGCTCGAGCACGACACCCGTTTTGCCCACCCCAAACGTGCCAATAATCCTGCTTACCGCACCTTATTTGAAAATACGCCTCAACCCTGTGTATTTGCCAGTTTGCGGCAAGATAATGCTGTGATTGCCCTAGGTCAGTGCGTGGTTCATCCAGACGAAAATTTCGCAGGTTTATTTAATATCTCCACGCGACCCAATATGCGCAGACGCGGTGCGGCGACAGCGCTCCTACATCATTTGGCAACGTGGGCGCAGCGCCAGGGTGCCGAGCAGCTTTACCTACAAGTTGAGGCAGACAACACTAGTGCCAACGCACTGTATGCCAAACTTGGCTTTACGACCTTGTATCAATACGAACATCTTGTTAAACAAGCCGATTTGGTGTGACAGACGGGGCTTCTGCTGGTGGATGATGCTCGAGGTGGCGTTGTAGAGCTTCTCTACTCAGCCCCTAAACCTGATAAGCTGGGCCTGTGAGCAACCTAATTTCTGCCAACCAATTACACAGTTTAGTAACAACAGATGCTGACCATGTCCGCATTATTGACTGCCGGTTCAAGTTAACTGATCCCCAAGCTGGGCGTGCTCTGTACGATGAAGGACACCTACCCGGCGCACAGTTTTTTGATTTAGATGTTGACCTGTCGGTGCCACCTGCAGTGAGTGGTCACGGCGGCCGCCATCCGCTGCCACCAGTTGATGCGTTTGAAAAACGGTTGCAAGCTGCTGGCATCAGCAAGGACACAACGGTTGTTGCCTACGACGATGCTGGTGGCCTGTTTGCTGGGCGCTTGTGGTGGATGCTCAAATACCTTGGTCACGATGACGTGAAGTTACTTGATGGTGGTATTCAGTCGTGGCAAGCCGCTGGCTACGACTTAATATCTGAGCTTTCCACGTTTCCACCGAGTGCGTTTCAGGCAAACCCACGTCCGGAGATGCTTGCGAGCATCGACGAAGTTAAACGAAATCTGGATGTACCTGATGTGCTCTTAGTGGATGCCAGAGGTCCAGAACGCTACCGTGGCGACAACGAACCTATGGACAAGCAAGCTGGACATATTCCTTCCGCCATCAACTTACCTTTTCCAGATAACTTACAAGATGGCAAATTCAAAGACACAGATACTTTGAGTGCTCGCTTTGAAGATTTAACTGAGGCTGAGACCGTCATCGTTTACTGCGGGTCTGGCGTAAGTGCGGCGCACAATTTGCTGGCCATGGATGAAGTCGGTATCAAAAACACAAAGTTGTATGTAGGCAGTTGGAGTGACTGGAGTAGTCGTGAAGACACGCCGATAGCAAAGGGGTCGGACTAAAAGCGGACTACTGGTTTGTAGCGATATGCATAAACATTGAGCTGTCAACGGAGCGGGTCTATTGGTACTCGCC
>CAZMCW010000236.1:6570-7556 GCA_964564405.1 uncultured bacterium | reverse complement strand
CTTCTATACCAGACATTTCTACGCCTGCTGCGTCGTGGCAGGTTGCGTGTACAACAAGCCCGTCAGCAAAGTAGATGATGGTGCCGTCTGCCTCGAGCACTAACCCACCTGAGCCATGTTTAGCAATGGTCTGAATGAGTTCTGCTACCCCGCCAACTAATTCTAAACGTCCTTTAAGGTGTTCGTTGCGTTGGCGGCGGCGCAACAACGCGTTGACCCTAGCCATAAGTTCACGTTTGGCAAAAGGTTTTGCAAGGTAATCATCAGCAACATCAAGGCTTCTAACGAGGTTGTCGGTGTTGTCTAAGCCAGTGATAATCAAGATGGGTAAATCGTGCAAGTTAGGTGTATTGCGCAGAGTTTGGGCTATGTCAAATCCGCTAGTGTCTGGCAAACCAACATCTAGAATAAGTAGGTCAGGTGGCTGCCGTTGAACTTCGTGAAGACCAGACGCACCGTCTTGTGCAACGCGAACAGCATGACCTTCAGGAGCAAGTACAGCTTGTACAAGCCGCTGAATGCTGATGGCGTCATCAATTATCAAGATATCGCTCATATTACCAAGTCGTTCACACTTACTAAGTTATTTACGTGAGCTGAATTAGTTATATTTGTAAATTGCGTGTACAATATGATTCCTACGATGTTATCTACACTTACCTGCACAATACTTACCTGCACAATGCCATGTATACGGTGCTATTGATAGGATGCTATATGAATATCGTCTGTACATCTGTAGTACTAGGCATCAAGTGCTACTATACTTCTGCCAATATAAATCGCACTATTTGCAACAGTATTATCTATAGCGTGTTACCTCATGAGGCTAGCACCTACATGGATATGACTCACACAATATCATTAGTTGACGTTTGTACCAAGTACAAGCTGTTCTATTAACACCCAAAATTGTGTAGATCGCTTGCTCATAGCATCAACTAAAAAGAATAAACAGAGAAAACTCACTAACTTTTTTAGTCTAA
>CAZMCW010000236.1:2461-6560 GCA_964564405.1 uncultured bacterium | reverse complement strand
TGTACCCTTAGACGATTCAGATTATGACATCCTCGAGTCAATTTAGTATAAAACCCAGCTGCAGATAAGTTCTCAAACGCTTACTTGTAGGCGTTGTAGGCCGTCGCCATCTCCAATATCGCGTAAAGAGCTATCGAGAGCAACGAGTGTAAGTTGACGGCCCTGCATGACGAGACAAGGATTGTTGGCGCGACTGTCGCGTCCTTCGTAGACATTAAAGGTCTGTACGTTGTCCATCATTTCAACATAGGTGTAAGCGAGCCTAAAATTGGGAAAAACGAGTAACCCGTTTTGTCCTAGGTCAACAGTGGGAATATTTGCTGTGGGCTTAGCACGGCGGGCTTCATCTGCTTCTTTGGCAAGGGTCAATAACAGGGTTTCTAGGTGAATGTGCATGCTGCGCATAGGGGCAGCCTGGTTGGGCTCAAAGTGAAACTTACCTTTGCGACGCTGCATGATGACCTGCAGGGCGGTTTTACCCATAAGCCGTGGGTGAGACACGTGTTCAATAAACCCGTCGTCTAAATAAATGGTTACTGTGTCATCAAAGCTGAGCGCACCAGAACTGTATGACCGTGCCAAGACGGTAAGCACTTTGCTAACGCCCCCCATGACCTCGAGCCGCCCTTCTAGCTTGCCAAGTTGGTTCAAGCTAGGTTCTGTAAAGCGGCTTAGTAAGGTTGTTTTCTCGAGGGTGTTTTTAGCAGGCATCTGGTCAATGTTATCTTCACTTAAGCCGCTTTTGTTGCGGTAGAGCTTGAGCAACAACGTAAGTGGGTCAATGTTCATGCTGGTTGTTTCCGGCATGACATGAGGTTGAAAGCGGAACGCGCCTGCTTGGCGCTGAATAACGTTGTGCACAATAGCTTCACCGCGAAGGCGGCCGTGTAGCGCGTGAACAATACGCCCATTGACAAAGTAAAAAACGGTGCCGTCATCGAACATAAGTGCGCCGTGGGGGTGGGCTAATGCAATAATCTGCACGATGACCTCAACACCGCCCATAATCTCAAAGCGACCTTGCAAACTAGCAGGTTTGGCGTTGCGGCGTAAAAGCACCTCAACCCGGGCGAGGAGTTCGCGCGCGCTAAGCGGTTCAAAGATAATGTCATCAATAATTTCTATACCGCGTGAACGGTAATCAAGGTCTTCTGCCACCATGAGTAAGGGCGTTCCAAAGTGGCTAGCGTCGCGGCGCAAGCGAGCCGCAAACTCGAGCCCGCTACTATCTGGCAAATCTGCAGCTACCACAGCCAACTCTACGGCAGGTTGTTGCTGCAACGCACCACTGCGAATAACACGTAAACCCTGTTCAGCTGTAGGTAGGACGGTGATGGTATGTCTTTTAGCTACGAGGATTGTCTCTATGTGTCGCGCGTGTGCGTGTCGTCCTTCTATCACTGCAATGTTAGCCACGCAACTATTTTAAGCGATGATAGCGTCATGAGAAAAGAGTTGTATGCTGCAAGTTGCTCAAGTTTGTACTAGTTAAATGGTACTCTAAAAGCAAGATTAACCGGATGAAATTGTTTGCGGCTCGAGCCGTCTCTGTCAGGTTATATCTGTCAAGTTATAAAAGATGTATCTAAAGTTGACCTCACCTTGATAACATCGGCGTAGAGCTTCAAGCGTATTGGCATAACCGTTGTCTCGCATAAATCTGGTAATCTTACATAAATTCACATGTCAACTGGCAAGTCTGAATGGGTAGGTTCGTATGTTGATTGAACAGACTCACGCAACAACAATGGCCCTTTGCCCAAGTCTTCAAATTTTGTAAGCTATGCTGATGCCATCACATCGATACATGAGCAGTGCCAATACACTACGATACAAATACACAGTGACGCCAGCACGCGGTGATGTTAATCTACTGTGACAGTATCTTGTAACGTGATACTATCTTATGAAAGCACAGCATTTTATGAAGGTACAGTACCTTATGAAAGCAAACTATCCGCAAAACGTTTTGCCGCTAAACGTTTTGCCATTCTCTTGATAAGGCTAGTTGTCAGCGGGTTATTGCTGTTGTTAGGTATGGCGCAAATCGCGCAAGCAGAAGATCGCGCACTCATTATTGGTATTGGTAACTACCAGACTAGCGCTATCAACTTGCGGGGGCCTCACACAGATGTTCTGCTCATGCAAGACGTAGCAAGACGGTTAGGGTTTACCGACAATCAAGTATTGATGTTGCGCAATTCTGAAGCACACTACGTGGGTATTCTAAATGCCTTGGACCAGTGGCTTGTTGAGGGTGTAACCCGTGAAGACAGGGTGCTTCTCTTTTTTAGCGGGCACGGTCAGCAACTGCTCGATGAAAACGGTGACGAAGCAGATGGTTGTGATGAAGCATGGCTCACCTACGACATGCAAGCAATCTCAGATGACGTACTGGCAGATGTTTTGGGGCGCAGTTTGGCAAGCAATATACTGGTTATTGTAGACAGTTGTTTTAGTGGCACCATGACGCGCTCATATCAACCCAATGTAGAGCAACTTCGTTCAAAAACGTGGCGATCAGTAGGGTCACTAGGGTGCGTGGCGCAAGTTGGTGAACGTGAAGAGCAGACGGAACAAGGACAGCTTGCCACCACAAATATTATTGAGTTGTCTGCTGCAGCTGCAGGTGAATTGGCTTACGACGCGCTAGCTGCCCACCAAGGCAGTATATTTACCCAAGCGCTTTATGAACACGTAGTGCGCTACGACGAACTTGGGCTTGCGCTTAGCTTCATAGACTTACAACGTCTTATTGAAGACGACATTGCCAGAACGCTGAGGACGGTGGGCTATCTG
Source organism: uncultured bacterium (assembly GCA_964564405.1). Lineage (GTDB taxonomy): Bacteria > Deinococcota > Deinococci > Deinococcales > Trueperaceae > JBCCBI01. The sequence continues at coordinate 3,761 of CAZMCW010000236.1, read as the reverse complement.
CCGCACATTCCTCAACTTGCGGGGCCGTCATCGTGGTTAACGGCAGATGTGTTTAGCTTTGGTGCGTTGGAGGCTGTACCGGTTGACCATATAGCAGTTGATCGTGTTATAACAGCTACTCGTGAGTTGAGCAGGTCGCGCCTCGAGCAAGACAATTACCTCAACGAACTTTTTGAGTCACGCCAGTTTAGGGTTGATATTCAGATGAGCACGCCACGCTACAACGTCAACGAGCCTGTCGTGGTTCAAATGACCAGCCCCAGAGATGGCTATGTTTATTTGTTTGCACAAACACCAGACGGCAGCGTCTACCTGGTGTTTCCAAATCAACTAGCGACCAACAACAGTATTCAAGCAGATGTTCCCCTGAACGTGCCCGGCCCGCGTGCAGCTGAGTTTAGGTTATACGCAACTGAACCCCTAGGGCAAAGCCATCTGCTCGCTGTGGTCACAAACGCACCACTGCAACCTATACACCAAGCTGAGACTACAAGTGGCGAGATACTTGCACGCTACACAAAGTCTGACCTAGCCAACCTAAGCCTGTGGTTTAAAACAGCTGCTAGTACTAACGCTGAGCAAAACGCCATATTTGTACATGGTGCAGGGGAGACCTCGTTTGAAGTCATCCCATAAGAAGATGCAATTTGAAGTCATCCCATGAGGGAACGCGATTTAGGGTTATCCCTCATGGGAACGCGCTACTAGCCTCAACAAAAACAAATTCTTGGGTGAGGTTGTCTGCAACCCAAGGTACTTGGCGTTGCTGGGTGGTAGTTTCAACGCGCTGCCCGACCGCTGCAAACACAGCGTTTAGCGTTAACCCCGGTGTGGGAATAACCTCGAGCAAACTCTCTGTAAACGGACTGTGACGCCCCAAGCCGTCGCTAGCAACATCGTTAGGCGCAGTTGCATAAGCAATAAATGTTTCTGCGGGGGGCGTTATAGCAGTGAGTCCTGGTGGTAAAGATGGTACTGCCGCCAGAGGATTATCGCGGCAAGCATCCAAAATAATGATGTTAAGCCCAGTAGGCACACTAGCAAGTGCTGCGAGTATATCTGTAAGTGCGTAACTAGACGTGGCAATGTTATCAGTATGAATAGCGCTAGTAGTATGAGTCAGGTTGGCATCAACTGGAACAAGGTAGTTACTACCGCCAACTTGCACCCCGTGACCGCTGTAATAAACAAGCGCAATAGCGTGTTCACTAAGACCAGCTTGAAAGTCACGTACGGCGTCACGCAACTCAGCTAAGGTTACATTGACGTGCAGCGTTACCGCAAAATTAACTTGTGTTAG
>CAZMCW010000236.1:0-2410 GCA_964564405.1 uncultured bacterium | reverse complement strand
CGCTATAGCCCTAGCGTCATTAACAGGATTGCGCAAAGAAAGCGCGTACTGGTAAGTACTGTTGCCAATAACCAAAGCATGACGTGCCGGGGCAACATTTGCCGTGTAGACAAGGCTAAACGTAAGAGGTTCACTTATTGCACCTGTGGTGGTGTTAATGGCAACAAGTTCAACGTTCGCAAGACTGTTAACTTGAAGGTCAGCTGGTAAGACGTAGCGAAGCTCGACGTCATCACCGCGTGCAGGACGCGCTGCCAAATTGCGGCTGGTTGCTAGCAAAGTTCCGTTGACCCTTGCTTCATAGCGGACGTTATGTCCACGGGGCACTTGCACAAACACCTGCACAACTAACTCGTCACCTTGCCAAGTACTGCCGTCTTGAGGGGCAATAAGTTGCAGGGTGGGCACACTTTGGGAATCCGGTGTACGCGTTAAAGTAGCTGGGTTGGCTACGGTATCAAAGATATTGTAGGTGAGGTTGTTTCAAACAGTGGGGCTGAGGTTGGACTGGTCACTGGCGCTAGTGGAGCTAACGCAATATTGCGTCTGCGCTCGGCGCTGCGCATACGGACGCGTTGACTTGGGGTGCTAACTGTAGTTGCCGCGTGTGATGTAACGGCCACGCCAGCATGAGCAGGTGCACTGCAAATAGAATCGCTGTTGTAACTTGTAATATGGTGGCGAACACCTGTTTCTCGAGCACTTAGTGGCAAGTTAGCAGCATGTTCTTCTGGCCCGATCAAGTCAAAGACAAGCTGCTCGTTGAGGTGTAATAAGTTGAGGCAATTACCTTGTGCAGTTTGAGAAAAGCTAACGTCTAAAGCGTTCAATCCGCGCGGTAGTTCATAAGAAAACTCGAGCCTTCCCGTTGCCCCATAGTCTGTGATGAGCAGCAAACTATCTGCTTCAGGACGTCTAAAATCATAAAAGCGAACGTCGTTTTCGGCACTGCCAAAGCGCGCGCCAAACAACGCTGCAACGCGCTCGAGCTTGGTGGGAATTGTGCTAGTTGGCATCGTGGTGGCGGATGTGGCTCGAGTGCGGCTAGCATCATACGCTAGCCAGTCAACAATAAACGCGCTAGGAAACTGCTGCGGGTAATACACCACCAACCAGCCGTCAGCTCGAGCGTACACATACGCGTCGTAATTTTCAAAAGCTTCGTAGCCTGGTACGGGCACACTGCCCAACAAATAATCTGGGGTGGCAACTTCCAAAACGCGGTAATGTGCTTGCAAGCGGTCTAGGTCAAAATGCGCTCGCTGCATGTACAGTGCAATACCTGCTTCATCTTCAAGAAACGCAAACGCGTCAGCAGGTTGCGCGGCGGTCAACACCTGGGCATTACCTAGAGGCGTTTGAGTATACGCAATTGTCAGTAGAGTCACTGTCAATGTTGCTGTTAATAAAGACATAAACTCAGTACGTAAGGTGAAGGTGACGCTGCCAGCATGCAGTTGTTGGGTAAGGTGTTGAATGGGCTCGAGGCTACCGATGGTACAAATAAAAATACGCTTGACAGTAAGTAAGATGGTTTTGCAGTAGCACATGCCAAGTGGACAATACCAAAAAGTCACCGCAAGTTGTTAACTTACGGTGAAAAGCAAGATACTAGCAGCAGTTCCAGGATTGGTTCCCCTACACTGAGAGGGTTGATTTCTACTTCCCTAGGTCGCACGCGCAATTGCCTGTGGCAGTTACTCGTGGAAACGCTACAAGTACCTCCTAGCCGGAAACCGCAGTTTTCGGCTAGCGGCTAGCGGTTAAAGATGGGCGCTACTGAGTTTAGTGAGTGTCACTTTTCAACTTGGAGGTACTTAACTACGACCACTGTCGTCTAACGTTTTAGCCATTTTGTACATCATTTCGTGCATCCTTAGTAAAAGAAAGCCAGCACCCACAATGGCTGCAGCCATGAAAAAGCCTAAAAATACCGCGATGATGTAAGCCAGCAATGCGTCTATGTATTCAGCTAGATAACGAGATACCCGTGGCACCAACACGATTGTGAGAAACGCAAGTAGGACGTTCAAAATTGCCTCATACAGTTTAACAACGATCTGAAGCATGTCTTGCTCCTCCCAAAAATGTGAGTAAGGGCCTAAGGTTGACCGATAACGCGCATAGCGTCGTCCGGCGGCGTCACAAGAGGGCGTCGTCTGGCGGCGTTGGTACATGTTGACAAAGATTACGTGAACGGGAATAAGTTCTAGCTGAAAATACATGTATAGCGTTAGCCATAAGTATGGAGCTAGCTCCGTACTTACCAAGCTAGGCGAGCACTAATAGACCTGCTCCGTTTACAGCTCAATGTTCATGTATATCGCTATAACACAGATGGCATGATCGCAAGTGCAGGCAACGTGCAAAATGCCGACAAACAAAGCGTTCAACTAACGAGTGTTCTTTT
>CAZMCW010000235.1:5686-7576 GCA_964564405.1 uncultured bacterium | reverse complement strand
GAACGTGATGAACCCTACTGGAGTTTATCGCGTGTTTTGTCGGACTTGGTATAACTTCAAGAGGATGTCAGATGCCACAGCTCGAGCTTGCAAATTCTCAAACCCATTTTTTGAGAAACGGACAGCCCTTCTTTTATCTTGCCGATACGGCTTGGATGGCCTTTAGTAACTTGTCGTTAGAGGACTGGGAAACGTATTTGGCTTACCGTAAGATGCAGGGTTTTAACGCCGTGCAAATAAGTATCTTGCCTATTACCCACGACACCAGCATGGGTGATGACAACCTCGAGCCGTTTCTAAAAGACGGGTCGGGCAACTGGGATTTTAGCAGCTATAACGACATCTATTTTGACAAAGCAAAAACGATGGTCGCGCGCGCAGTAGATTACGGCTTTATCCCTGTTTTAGGGGTCCTCTGGTGTAATTACGTACCGGGAACGCGCTGCTCGGCGAATAGTCCGGTGGCCTCAGCTATGCCACTAGCGGCCGTTACTCCTTATGCTAGCTATGCCGCTGCGTGCTTTAAATCTTATGACCCTATCTTTTTCATTAGCGGTGACACCCGCTTCGAGTCAGAAGATGAGGCCCCTTATTACAAGGCAGCGCTCGAGGCAGTTGAAGCTGTCTGTCCCGAGGCACTGCTCACCATGCACTTACATCCACAAGGGGACTTGCCTCAAAGCTTTCGTGACAGCGTCGATTTTTACATGTACCAGTCGGGACATCAGCATGTTCAGGATACGCCTTACCTGCTGGCTGAGTCATTTACCAACTACACCCCTAAACGCCCCGTCTTGAACAGTGAACCCTGCTACGAAGGTCTCGCTCGTATCGGCGAACAAATGCGCTTTAGCGCTTTTGACGTTCGTAAAGCAAGCTGGCAAAGTCTGCTGGCAGGTGCCAGCATGGGGGTAACCTACGGCGCACACGGCATCTGGAGTTTCCACCGTGAGGGGCTTAAGTTTCTCAATACCCAGCGCTTCTTTGAACCGTTTAACTGGGAGGTTGCATTGGGGCTTGAAGGCGCTTGGGATGTTGGCTATGCCAAATGGCTTTTTGACAGCTATGATCTTTTTGACTTTCAGCCAGCGAACACCCTATTAACGATAGCTAGTCCAGAGCTACGTGTAGCCTGCAACGACACACAAACCAGATTGGCTATTTACGCGCCCTACAGTCTCGACATCAGCCTCGAGCTCGATTTAGCTTATTTTAATATATTTGCAATTAATTTGGCGACACGCCAAGTCATCACGCCAGACATTAGACCTGGGCAACCTTCAGTTATTAACATGCCTCAGTTCAACAACGACTTGCTGTTTATAGCTAGCAAAGCAACCGAAGCCACGTACTAAAGGAGCACTATGGATAACCAAATTGAACGATGGGGACTTTTTGAACTCGAGCTAACGGGTCCTGCAACAGGCAATCCGTTTATAGACACCCAACTCAGTGCTACCTTTAGTTACCAGCACCGCCAGGTTACAGTGGACGGCTTTTATGATGGTGACGGGATTTACCGAGTTCGCTTTATGCCAGACACTGAGGGCGAGTGGCGCTATAACACTAGCAGCAACGTAGCAGAACTTTCCAGCATTTCTGGCAGTTTTGAATGTACAGCTGCATTAGCGGGTAACCGCGGCCCTGTTTCAGTAGCAAATACCTACCATTTTAGCTACGCTGACGGTAGCAGCTACTATCAACTGGGTACCACCTGTTATGTCTGGAATTTGCAGGGCGAAACATTAGAACAGCAGACCCTCGAGACCTTAAAAACAGCTCCCTTTAACAAACTGCGCATGTGCGTGTTTCCCAAAGATTACCTTTGGAACAAAAACGAACCCGAGAACTATCCTTTTGAGGGAAGTACCGACGCTGGCTGGGATTACA
>CAZMCW010000235.1:0-5676 GCA_964564405.1 uncultured bacterium | reverse complement strand
AAGCGTATTGCTGACCTACGCTATCTGGGCATCGAAGCCGACCTTATCCTGTTTCACCCTTATGACCGTTGGGGGTTTGCCACTATGGGTGCTAAAGCAGATGACCATTATTTGCGTTATGTGATCGCCAGACTGGCAGCTTACCGCAACATCTGGTGGTCGCTTGCCAACGAATACGACCTTATGCAAGACAAAACGATGGCGGATTGGGACAGGTTTTTTCGTATTGTTCAGGAAAGTGATCCTTACCAGCACTTGCGCTCACTTCACAACTGGGATGGTAGGGGCGGTTTGTTTTACGACCACGGCAAACCCTGGGTAAGCCATGCTAGCATTCAAAGTTCTCATCTTGATAAAACCCGCGACTGGCGTGACGCGTACCACAAGCCCATCGTTTTTGATGAATGTCGCTACGAAGGTAACGTCCCTAAGACCTGGGGTAATATCTCAGCCCAAGAAATGACCCACCGCTTCTGGGAGGGGACAACTCGAGGCGGCTACGTTGGTCATGGCGAAACCTATCTAAATCCAGGGGAGGTGCTGTGGTGGTCAAAAGGTGGCAAGCTAGTTGGGGGTAGCCCGCCGCGTATTGCTTTCTTAAAGAATGTCTTGGCAGATGCTCCTGATGGTGGACTCGAGCCGCTGGATGATCTTGCCGATTATATGTATTCCTGCGTTGGCACAAACAGTGTTCCTTACTTGCTTTACATGGGCATTTATCAACCTGCTGAGGTCACAGTTGCGTTACCGAAAGATAAGCGGTTTCAGGTTGAGCTGCTCGATACCTGGGAGATGACAATAACAACTATCGCCGAAGCCGTGTCTGGAACAACCACTCTACAACTCCCGTCTAAATCGTACATGGCAATTCGCTTTCAGACACTTACTTAATTTTCTATAGCTTGGTCATCGCTAGATGAGCAAATAAAAACAGCTCAGAATTAAGTGATGCTCTTAAGCGTTTCCACGAATAACTGCCACGGGTAGTTGCGCGTGCGACCTAGAGGAGTAGAAATCGACCCACTTAGTGTGGGGGACTGATCCTGGAACTATTATATTTAAAGTTTGCAAGTATTTTTGAAGGGTAAGTGCACTTGCTAAGAGCATTTTGGTGCTAGAAAAGCAAAATCTGCACAAGAAAGGAAGGTAAAAAATAGCTTTATAGGTGTTTGTATATGTCCACATAAAACTGTTTCGGTTATTTGCATTGTGAAAGGAAGAGATTTATGAAAAAGATTCTACTTAAGGTTCTTGGTTTGTTGCTGGTTTTGATGCTTGCAAATGCAGTTATTGCTCAAGAAACCGTCAATGTTTGGACGCTGACGTTTGGTAGCGACACGGTCTCAGACGCTTGGGACGAGGTTATTGCTGGCTTCGAGGCTGCTAACCCGGATATCGAGATCGAACTCGAGACGCGCGCCGTTGACGCTCACAAAGAAGCGCTACGTCTGGTGGCAGGCAGCGATGCTGCACCCGATATTTATTTTATGTGGGCGGGTCTTGGTCTAGGCGGAGAATTTGTCAAGCTCGGCGTGAGCGAACCGCTTGATGATGCTTACGAAAGTCTTGGCTGGAATGATCGTTTTGTCGGTCCTGCGCTTAGCAAAACAGCTTATGACGGGTCACAACATGGTGTGCCCTATACTGTTCATGGCATGGTAGTGTACTACCGCAAAGACCTGTTCGAGCAAGCAGGTATTGGGTCGGAACCTGCGACCTACGAAGAGTTAGTTGAGGTAAACAATAAGCTGCTAGAAGCGGGTATTACACCTTTTACCTTTGGCGGTAGTGTCAACTGGCACGTCATGCGCTTGCTCGACAGCTTATTGGAAACAACCTGTGGCGCTGACAAACACGACGCGCTCAAAGCGCTCGAAGCCAACTGGGCAGAAGAACCCTGTGCTACTGAGGCATTTGTAGAGCTTGACCGCTGGAATAATGCAGGCTATCTAGGTGAAAACTTTATGGGCATTTCGCCCCAGGACTCTAGTTTTCTGATGTTCACAGGTCAGACAGCCATGATGCTAGAAGGTGGTTGGATGGTCAACCAGCTTACCGAAGCAGGTGAGGACCTAACGAACTACGGTATGTTCCCTTTTCCCACGGGCACAGACCGTCTGTACTTTTTTGCAGAAATGCACTACGTCACTAAAGACAGTGCTCAAAAAGAGGCTGCTGTTAGATTCCTTGATTATATGAGTTCCACTGCAGTTCAACAAGAATTTTTAGGGCAGTTTGGCGCGGTGTCCATTGACAAAGACATTGATTACGGAACTGACCGGAGAGTACTTGACAGTGAATGGAGCGAGATTTTTGCCGAGCTGACCGAAGTGTACGAACCGGGCGACCAAGCTTTTCCGCTAGCGGTTAATACCGAGTTTTGGCGTTTGCAAAACAGTGTACTCACAGGAGATATTGACCCTACCGAAGCAGCAACTATGTTGCAAACATTCATTGATAACTACAAAGCAGACAATTAACAACATGTAAGTTATAGGTGTGTCGCTTTATTATGCTTCCAGATCGAGGTGACACACCTAAAGTCATATTAGAGCAATAAGCTTAGCCGCCTAAAGCCTCTAAATAGCTAAAAGGAAGTTGCCAAGTTGCTGCATTCTACATCAAAGCGCAAAGGGCTTAGGGCGTTCAGTCCGCTGTTTTTTTTATTGCCTGCCCTTGTCATTTACGGTGTCTTTGCTCTCTACCCGATGGTTAGCTCTTTAATTCTTAGTTTTTACGACTGGGACGGTATTACGGACAACCTTACCTTTGTGGGATTCAAAAACTATATCCAGATTTTTACGCAAGACCCTGTCTTTTGGACAGCGATGAGGAACAGTCTTATATGGGTGGTGTTATCGCTTATTGTTCCTACCGCTTTAGGCTTGGCGCTAGCGGTTGCAGTTAACCAACCCCTTTTAGGTCAAGCACCTTTGCGGGCGATGTTTTACCTACCTTCTATTATTGCTTCGGTTGCAGTAGCTACCATCTGGTCTTGGATGTACAACCCGTTTTTAGGTCTTGTCAATAGCCTGCTCAAATCGGCTGGACTCGAGTTCCTCATCAGAGACTGGCTCGGTGATCCCCGAATTGCGCTTTACTCTATTTTTATAGCCTATGTGTGGCAGTCCTGCGGTACGGCGATGGTGTTATTTTTAGCGGGTTTACAAGGTATTCCCAACGAACTTCAAGAAGCCGCACGCGTAGACGGAGCAAACGGCTGGCGTGTCTTTTGGAATATTACCTTGCCGTCTTTACGGCAGACCACTATTGTCGTAAGCGTACTAACTATCATCAACTCACTTAAGGTATTCGATTTGATCGTAGGCATGACCTCGGGTGGTCCCGCCCAATCGACTCAAGTACTGGCTCTGTGGAGTTACACGCAAGCGTTTGGTCTACGTGATTTTGGTAACGGGATGGCAATTGCCATTGTCTTGCTGGTCATTACCCTCATAATTGTGGTGCCTTATATGCTTTGGGTCTCGAGCGAGGAGGAAGAATGATCAGGAAGACTAAATTTGATCCCGTTATGATCGGCTTGTGGCTGGCACTAGTTCTTGTCGCGCTTATCTGGATAGCCCCCTTCATCTTTATTTTGCTTACCTCACTTAAAACGCGCCCCGATCTGATGCAAACAGGTGCCTTTGGTTTACCTACGTCTATCGCTTGGGAAAATTTTTCCAACGCTTGGCAACGCGCTAACTTGTCCCGAACTGCACTTAACAGTCTCGTCATCGCTTTTACAAAGGTTCCGCTAGGTCTACTCATTTCCTCGATGGCTGCTTTTGCCCTTACCCGTATGCGCTTTCCTTTTCAAAAAGTCATCTTTTTAATTATTGTCATGGGCACTATGATTCCGGTACAAGTTGCCTTAGGACCACTTTTTCACATGATTTTAGGACTGGGTTTACTCAACCAATACCTCGGCATTTTGCTGCCTTACATCGCCTTTGGCGTGCCGTATCAAATATTTATTTTGCGAGGCTTTTTTCGCACTATTCCAAAAGAATTAGACGAGGCTGCTCGTATTGACGGTGCCTCAGCCTTTGGGCTTTACTGGCGTATCATCTTACCGCTGGCGCTACCCGCACTGGCTGCTCTCTTCATTTTAGACTTTGTCTCCACCTGGAACGAATTTGCGATTGCGCTGGTTATTTTGCAACGGCAAGAAGCCTGGACCATTCCCCTAGCGCTGCAAGCTTTTATGGGACAATTCGGCAATAATTACACACAACTAAACGCCGCTATCGTCATGGCTATTTTGCCTGTCGTGATTGTGTACTTGATATTTCAGCGCTACTTTGTTTCGGGATTGGCTTCGGGCGCAGTGAAAGGATAATCATGAGTTCAGAAACAAGCTGCTGGCAACGCGCTGAGTGGACGCTTACAAGTGACAGACTTTACAACAACGCGCTTCAAGACGCACAGCTTTCCGCTGTTTTTACCGCGCCTAGTGGCAAAGCACACAAGGTATACGGCTTTTGGGATGGCAGCACAAGCTGGTGCGTGCGCTTTGCGCCCGATGAGCTGGGCAAATGGACTTTTGAAACACAGTGCTCAGATAAAGCCAATGAAGGCCTTTACTTTCAAGATAGTTTCTCGTGCATAGAAGCAACAGGCAAGTCGAGTTTTTCAAAGCATGGCAGGCTAAAGGTTGCAGATAGCCGAACCTATTTTGAACACGCTGACGGCACCCCCTTTTTCTTTTTGGCAGATACCTGTTGGAACGGCCCTTTACTTGCTACCGCTGAAGATTGGCAATACTACTTAAAAACGAGGCGTGAGCAAAAAATCAATACTGTTCAGTGGGTCGCAACCCAGTGGCGAGCTGCACCTGATGGTGACAGTACGGGTAGCAAAGCCTATGAGGGTAATGATGAGCGTATTTCGCTCAATCTCGAGTTCTTCAAGCAGCTCGAGGCAAAGCACGACGCCATTATTGCAGCGGGTTTGCTGTCTCTACCCGTGCTGCTGTGGGCGATTGAGTGGCATCAAGACCCTACCAAAAACGATCCAGGATTTACTTTACCTGAAGATCAAGCGATTCTTTTAGCGCGTTATATGGTTGCCCGTTGGGGTGCTGATCCAGTGATCTGGTTTTTGCCTGGTGACGCAAATTATCAGGGTGACTATGCCGACAGGTGGCGGCGAATCGGACAGGCTGTTTTTGGAGACATAAACCATGCGCCTGTAACACTTCACCCGAACGGACAACAGTGGATTGGGAACTTTGGAAACGAGAGTTGGATTGACTTTCTCTGCTACCAAAGTGGTCATGGTGATGGTGACGAATACGACAAGTGGTTGTTAGAAGGTCCGCCTGCCACCGAGTGGAATACAGATCCTTTACTGCCTATTATCAATGTTGAGCCACCTTACGAAAATCACGTTGCTTATCAGAGCAAAGTACCCTTTAACGCTCATGCAACTCGCAAGCGTCTTTACTGGAGTTTGTTAGTGCACCCACCAGCGGGGGTAACTTATGGAGGGCACGGTGTCTGGGCTTGGGATGATGGTATGGGACCATCCACGGCACACCCGAATTCAGGCACGCCATTACCTTGGCGTGAAGCACTTTTTATGCCAGCAGCCAAACAGCTCGAGCACCTTTACAACGTGTTTACAGACCTCGAGTGGTGGCGTCTACGCCCTGCCCAGTCCTTGCTAGTAGAA
>CAZMCW010000234.1:0-7639 GCA_964564405.1 uncultured bacterium | reverse complement strand
TGCCCTTCATGACGGCGACCGCCACCCCGTGGGGCTAGGTAAGTATCGGCAATTTCGCTGACCCGCCGACCTTCGACGGGCATGAGTAGAGCTTGCTCAGGCGTCTCGGAAACGCGTGCAAAGTAGAGGGGTAACATTTGGCGGTAGCGATTGCTGCGCTCGAGCCACTCGAGCCGCTCCGGGCTTAAATTACTGGTATCAATTTCTCGTTCTGGACAGCTGCCCATAATTTCAGCTGTGCTGAGGTCATTGGGATTGGGGTCAAGTGCATCTGCAGGCAAATTGGCAAACGCAACAACGCCCGCCACAACAACGATGCTCCAAGTAACTATATGACGAGCAACTACCAAGGATAATTTGGAATCATTCCACATGAGAACAAGCTTAACCCTGCTGACAGCGTGCATTTGCGTATTGGTTATCAGTTAGCCTTAACTTTTTATTTAGAGGGTCTTTATGTTGAGCTACTGTTCCTACTGTTCTTCCTACTGTTCTTCATAGTGCCAGGTGAGGCCGCCATCTACAAAATAGGTTGCACCAGTTACGTAAGACGCTTCTTCAGAGGCTAGAAACGCTACCACGCTCGAGACTTCTTTGGGTTCCCCCATGCGCCCTAAAGAAATATTTTCGCGTAATGTCCTAAGCAACTCAGGTTGTTCCATCAAATCATCGTTGATGGGGGTACGAATCGCCCCCGGTGCCACGCCGTTCACCGTGATGTCAAAATTGCCAAGTTCAACTGCCAAGTTACGGGTGAGCATTTGCATGCCACCTTTAGAAAGGCAATACGATGTGAAGTTAGCAAAGGGCAAATCTTCATGTACAGAGCTGATGTTGATAATTCTCCCGGGGCGCTTGGTTTCAAGTAGATGTTTGGTCATCGCCTGAGCTGCAAAAAACGCCCCTTTGAGGTTGACGCTCATAACCAGATCGTACTGATCTTCAGTGACTTCCCAAAATGGTGCTTTACGCGTGATACCTGCGTTGTTCACAAGAATATCAAGATGCCCAAAAGTATCGATGCCTTCGGCAATCACACCCTGAACTTGCTCAACATTGCTAACATCCGCTGCAACAAAGTGAGCTTGAGCACCTACATCTTTGATCGCCTGCATAGTTTTTTCGGCATCTTCATTGTATTTGAGGTCGTTGACGACAATGTTGGCACCTTCGCTCGCAAGCCGCACTGCAATCGACTCACCAATACCGCGCCCGCTGCCCGTCACCACAGCTGTCTTACCTTCAAATCGCTTGCTCATACCAGCCCCCTAGCAGATAAATATTCAAGATTATCCGTTAATGTCAATCTCGAGGTTCAATGTATCTGGCTCAAACACACAAGATTGAATGTCGTCTTGCAATTGAAGCATATGAAGCATATGACGTGGCCGTTGTGGGTTGCTAGGTGTACATGTTGATATTCGCAGGAATCTTACGTTGTATGAGTATTGTCGAAAGGGAGAAAGGGTGATGGGGAGATTGCATCAGATGACCAAGTGGCATAGCATCACGAGTTTGTTGTACGTGTGCCTTCTACCCTAAAGTTTGCACTTTCGAGGGCATCCAAAAAAAGAACTCCTCGAGGCTCGAGGAGTTCGCTATTACCTTTATAAACTACAGGCAAACTATGTCATTAAAGTAGTCAACTCAACCTACTCAGCTTCTGCAAGCACTTTCACAAGCACGTCAATTGGCACATCTGGGTGTGGCTTGTAGGTGATGGTGTACTCACCAATGTTTTTAATGGGGTGGGTAAGGTCAAGTTTGCGGCGGTCAATTTCAATATCAAACGCACTCTGCAGAGCAGTTGCAACGTCTTTGTTACCTACGGAGCCGTAAATACGGTCTTCACCTGCGCGTACAGTAATTTCTACGCTAGGTTCTTCACCGAGCATTTCTTTAAGACGTTCAGCATCTGTTTTGCGCTCAGCAAGTTGGCGGGCGCGTTGCTCGAGGCGGGCGTCTAGCTCTGCTTGGTTGGCTTTTGTAGCAGGTAGCCCAAAGCCATTAGGAACAAGGTAATTGCGGGCGTAGCCGGGTTTCACCCGAACAATATCGCCAGCCTCACCGAGGTTACTGACAGGTTCTAACAAAATAATATTCATTATGCATCCTCACAGGAGTAAATGTTTTAGCTGTCATCAGCGGCATACTGATCTAACGATATTGCGCTACTGATGGAACACGCCTCAACTTAAAACGGTAAATCTTCTTCCGGTGGAAATTCTTCGTCAATATCTAAATTTGCTGCCGGACGTGGTGTGCTGGGCGCGGAACTTGTTGCCGGGCCGGTACTTTGTGAAGCTGTAGCTTGGGGTGCAGCGGCTTGGCGACTGCCACCATCTGCCCGCTGTAAGAACTCTAAGCGGGTACCCTCAATGCGGTTTTGATAGCGTTTGTTACCGTCGTTATCGGTCCAACTATCGGTTACAAAACGCCCAACTGCCAAAATAGGATCACCTTTTTTGAGTTCACTGCAAGCTTCAGCGAGGTCGCGCCAAACTTGCACGTCTACATAGTGGGTGCTTTCTTGATCTTGACCACTGCGGTCGCGGTATTGCTCGTTGATGGCCATGCTTAACCGCGTGACGGCGTTACCATTGGGTGTATAACGCAGTTCAGCATCACGGGTTAAATTGCCAATCACCGTGGTACTGTTGAGCGCGTTTTTGAGGCGCGCTTGTCCGCGGGCATCCGCCATAGTTGGTTCACTACCACGTGCGCCAAACCCTAGCACATCAATACGAATTGCACGCAAATCTAACGAGCTGCGGCGCTGACCATTGGGATCTTCCCAACTGCGGTGGTTGAGGCGGGCGTCTACAAAAATAGGGACGCCTTCCTCGAGCCGATCCACAAGTACCTCAGCTTGCTTAGCAAACACCGTTGTGCGGTGGTACCAAGTGAGTTCACGAGTTTGTTCGTCATCGCCTAAAACTTGGTCGGTGCCAGCTAGGTTAATGTCCAAAATAGCTAGCCCGCTGGTCGTGTAGCGCAGTTCTGGTTTTTGAGTGACCGTGCCAATTAGGTGAACGCTGTTAAATCCTCTTGCCATCAGTATCTCCTAAGTAGTAAATGCGCACGATAGCCCCCACAGTGGGTGTCTAAACGCGCGGCGTCATAAGCAAAGATTGTCATAAAGTAAGTGTGTCCATCATACGTGATTACCTGAGGATGATTCTAGGATTACAGCTAAGCGCTGGCGCTACTGCGTTCGCGTACTTTACGGGTACGCCACTCGGGGCGTTCACGGGTCACAAGCACACGCATGATGTTGTCACGCAATTTGAGAGCGTCCTCGAGCTGCCTAGGTGCGTTTGCAGGAAGCTCGAGCTTGTAAATAATGTAATAGCCGTCGTTTAACTTGCGAATAGGGTAGGCAAGTCTGCGGTTACCCCACTCGTCGATGCCAACCACGCTACCATTAACCCGCTCAATTTGGGCGGCAATGGCGTCTTTTTCAGTGTTAACGCGGCTTTCGTCGAGGCTGGGATCCAAGATGACATTTAAGTCATACGCATAGGTTTTAGATTCTGCCATAACAACTCCTCTAAATGTGCTCTGAACATGGCTCTTAAGCAATGTGCTTCTAACTAACACTCAACTCGGGTAGCTCAAAAGGTAGTGCTAACTAGCCAACACCTTTGTGTTTACTGCCCTAACTTCCTTAGAGGTGTGCTTACCGACACCATGATGGGTCTGACCATCAGCATCGTAAGATTGATGGTGTCGTGACAGTCGCGATGTTGGTCGTGCACGGGAAGTCTGTCAAGTGCGTTCAGAGCGAGCTCACAATCTATAAATAAGTTCTTATGAACTCACAGCAATTTATAAGTATATCAGGGTAAGCTGACAGTTTGAAACATCTGTAATACCTGTCCTGCAATTGAAAAATAAACGAGTAAGCCAATGGCATCTGCAATGGACGCTACCAAGGGCCCACTTGCACTTGCGGGGTCAAGGTTACAACGAATCAGCAAAAATGGCAAAGACATGCCTAGTAAATTGGTAATGAGGAGCATCGCCAACATGCTGAGTGCCACAATTAAGCCAATGGCGACGCCCTCTCTGGCAATTCCTAACGTAAATGCTAACAAACCAAGTGATGTTCCCAAAGCTAGTCCCACAACAAGCTCACGGGCTAGCGCTCGCCACCACTGTCCTAAGGCAACATCGCCTGTGCCAATCGCGCGAATCATAAGCGTGGCAGATTGAGAACCCGTATTGCCAGCAGCCCCAATAAGGAGCGGAATAAAAAAACTAAGCGCCACAGCTTGCTCCAAAATGTCTTCAAAGGCTGCCATCACCCCAGAAGATACGAGGCTCACAAGAACAAGTGCCGCCAGCCAACCCACCCGGCTGCGGTAAAGTCGCCAAATGCTGGTCTGCCAGTAGCCTGTTTGAAACGGCACCACAGCAGCAGAAAGTTGAAAGTCTTCGGTGACTTCTTCTTCGGCAACGTCAAAGACATCATCAACCGTAACGACGCCAAGCAAGATGCCTACAGAGTCCACGACGGGCAGTGCCAAGCGGTCATAGCGCTGAATTAGCTTGACAGCTTCTTCGCGGTCTTCGTAGGCGCTGATGGCGACAAACGAGTAATCCAGTAAATCTTCAACAACTTGCTCTGGATCGGCGATGATAAAGCGCTTAAGGGGCAGGGCGTCAATGAGTTGCCAGCGTTTATCGTGGACGTAGACCATCTCGAGCGCATAATTATCTTTGGCTTTGTTACGAATATGGGTCAGCGCTCGAGCTACCGTCCACTCAGGGCGAATGGCCACGTAGTCCGGTGTCATGAGCCGCCCCACGCTTTCTTCGGGGTAGCCCAAAAGCTGACGTGCTTCTTGCAGGTCTTCGGGGCTTAAAAAGTTAAGCAGACGTTGGGTGACTTGACCAGGCAGTTCCTCGAGCAAGTCTGTGCGCTCGTCTGGCTCGAGCTCTGCAAGCAGGTGTGTAACTTCCTGATCGGTCAGTGCGGCTAGCAAGTCATCTCGGTCGTCCGATTCCAAAAACGAAAACACATCGGCAGCGAGGTCTTTGGGGAGCGCTCGAAAGAGTAACACTCGGTCCATACTGCCAAGGGTGAGGAGTACTTCAACCAGTTCAGGCGCAATCAGTTCAGCTTCAATCCACTCGATACGTTTACTGGATAGCGCGGTCCAACGCCGTTCAGCGATGAGTGTGCGGATGTCTTCAGAAAGTAGGGCGTTGTCCAAAATGGGGAGGCTAGGTGTGTCCATAACATCCTCCTGATAATTTTTACATGGTGTTAATTTGTTATCGTTGATCTATCGCCGTAAGTTTATTGGTGCAAGGTTGATGCATTTAAGCGGGTTACCTGATGTGCGTCGGCTTCACCATAACAAGCTTGGTTTAAGGTGTGTTATGACATGTGTAATGGTTTGGGTAAAGAAAGTGTAGGGTAGGCTCGAGCTTGTATTGGCTTGGGCTCGAGCCTGCCTTTTCGACTCATGCGCACCTTAAAATACACCCCATAACATCACATCTACATCTGTGGATACGTCTACATCATTGGTGTATCCGCTAAGGTAGTTAATAGATTTTCTTTTCCCAAGCTTGTAAAAATCGTCCCACCAAGATTTGGAACTCAACCATGCCTGCCACAAAATCACCCCAGGATGCCGTAAACGCTGCCGCTACAGACACCACTACAGACACCACTACAGACACCAGCACTACAGCTTTTGATGCAGCCTTGGGACCCAAAATTCCCAACAGCCTCAAATTGCTTGCAATCGTATTTTGGCTTGGTTTAATTGCTGCGTTTTGGATATACGCCCAACGGCAAGAGGTCAACCCAGTTGTGCAACTTGCCAATCTTATAAGTGCTATGCAAACGGGGTGGTTGGGACCGCTTATCTTGTTGACGGTGTATTTACTGCGCCCCTTCGTGCAGTTACCTGTCACCTTGTTAACGCTACTATGCGGGTTTTTGTATGGCGCGGTGGGGGGCTACTTGTTTACTACCGTGGCTATCTTGGCGTCATCTTTAGTGATTTACGGGCTTGGTACACTAGCCAGCCGCAGTGCTTATCAACTTTCTGAGCGGGCGCTTGTTAAACGGCTAGTAAGCAACAGTTTTGAAACCGTACTCATTGCCCGTTTGTTGTTCGTTCCCGGTGACATCATCAATTATATGTGCGGGCTGTTGCGGATTAACGTGCGTGCGTTTTTGCTAGCGTCTCTCATTGGCGGTGCGCCCGGCGCACTCATGGTCGTGCTAGTTGGGGCGTCCATTGAAGGTGATTTTGAAGCGCGCAGCATTAGCCTTCGCCCAGCGTATTTGGCGGTGTCGTTTTTGCTGCTTATTACAAGTTTGGGACTATCTCAGTGGTTGCGTAAGCGGCGCGGTTTTGAGACCGACGACGTTCAAATAACACAAGACAGCGGCTAGTCTCCAAGAAAAAGTCAGTCAACTACCACAGGTTCGTACATGATGGCTGGTATTTCCTGCTTGCCTTCGCCCCACTCTGGATTGGGTGGTGTAGCATCACTTTCATCAGCAGGGTCGTAGTTAACAAACTTTTTAGGATAGCCGCCGCTTAGATATTTGTCTTGGATGTAATGAATAAGGTCATAAAGCGCATGGTCGCCCCGTTTAACTTCATCTCTTGAGGCATATTGCGATTGCCAAGCAGCACCACCAACCCAATAAATAAGCAATGCCGTTCCCGCTTCACAATAGGGATGATGGGCAATTTTAACCATGAGCTCTTCGCCATCATCCCAGTTATAGGTGTTGGCGAACGTGTGAAGCTCAAGAGGATTGGTGTTGTTCTCGATAAACTCGAGTGTTTCTTTTTCCAAATCATCAAGCCATTTATCATATTCATCACCGTCCTTAGGAGGAGGTGTTATCCACTCACCGTTAGATAATGATCGTATGTACCTTATGCGTTCTTCTGATAGTTCCATGATTATCCTCGTATATAAAAGCCTTAACTGCCTAAGGTACTACAATAAGATTTTGTACAGTTTATTTTATCACTAGCAACTAACAAGCTGCTCAACCAAAGTACAAAACCTGCCCGAAGGCAGGTCAAGTTAGAATATTCAGATGCATTAAAGCAGTTACTTAACAAGTGCCTCGCGTTTGCTTTCAATACTACCCACGAGCGAATCAAATGACTTGGCAAAGGAATCCACACCATCATCTTGGAGTTTTTCGGTAATGGCATCTAGACTCACGCCAAGGTCGGCAAGTTTTGCCATGCGGGTTTTGGCACCATCTAAATCTGTTTCTAAGGTGGCGGCTACAGTGCCGTGATCAAGAAATGCATCTAGCGTGTGCGGTGGCACAGTGTTGACCGTGTGCGGGCCAATCAGACTATCCACATAAAGCGTGTCTGGGTAAGCGTCATCTTTGGTGCCAGTGCTGGCCCACAGCGGACGTTGTACTTTGGCGCCTTTGCTAGCTAGTGCTTGCCAGCGGTCACCTGCAAAGGTTTCTTTGAAACGCTCGTAAGCTAGCTTAGCGTTGTCAATGGCAATTTTGCCGCGTAACT
Source organism: uncultured bacterium (assembly GCA_964564405.1). Lineage (GTDB taxonomy): Bacteria > Deinococcota > Deinococci > Deinococcales > Trueperaceae > JBCCBI01. The sequence goes on along the minus strand of CAZMCW010000234.1, from coordinate 110 downwards.
CAAACGCCTCATCTTTACCGATGTCATCAAGTTGTTTGTTGACGGCGCTGTCCACCCGGCTCACAAAGAAGGATGCCACGGAGGCTACCTTGCTCACGTCACCACCGTTT
>CAZMCW010000233.1:2007-7699 GCA_964564405.1 uncultured bacterium | reverse complement strand
TACTCGCCTTCTTCTTGCATACAAGCTGCCAGTTGGTCCATCAAGTATGCGCCGTACTCGCGGTTGCGGAATGCTTCTACGTCGTAGTCGACGTTTTGTTGGCTAGGTGCTTCATGGGTGACAACAACAATGCCTTCTTCACGGGCGCGGGCGAGTACAGGCTCGAGCGCTTCAGGTGAAAACGGCACAACCGTAATGGCATCTACGCCTTGGGCAATCATGTCTTCAATAATTTGCACTTGTAAGGCGGCATCGGCTTGAGTTGGCCCAAGTTGAAAAGCATCCGTGCCGGTATCTTCGGCGTATTGCATGATGCCTTCTTCCATGCGGTCAAACCACTGGATCCCAGACACTTTCACAATCATGGGAATACGGCGTGCTTCTTGTGCAAGGGCAGCAGGTGCCAGCACAGCAGCAGCTAAGATGGATGCGGCTAAAATTTTCTTCATAATGTTCCTTTCGTTGCTTAATCTTTGTTACTTGATCGTTAAGTGATCAACTCAACATTGACCAAATGTCATCTGCGTTCACAGCATATGTTGCTAATTTTGAGTGATGCTCACAGCCTTGAAAAACTTTGTTTGAAAAACAGTGAACCTTATACAAATCAGATATCTTGTGACGTCTTATCTTGACCGTATCGACAAGCTTGCCTAAGTGATATTGCAAGCAGGTCATAGTGATCTCAACTCTTACCTCCCTTGGCACACGTGAGCGTTAACATTTGGTGAACCCCATATCATAAACTCGAAGCCCTTGACCTTTTGAAGGGTGACTCGGGCCTCTGCAGGTACTGTGCTTTTCTCACAGACATTCAACATTAATGCAATCCAAAAGAAGACCGTGAGTGACGCTTGTAGCATCATTTGGGTCTATTTGGATGTTTGCTCAGGTGGGCAACTTAAACTATGTGGTTCTCGAATAATATCATGTGAGTTGTTTAGAAAAAGCGCAACTGCGACACCATTTAAGGCTTAATGATTTTTGGGTAATATTTTTAAATAAAGCGTGACCTAACTTCAATATATTTTGAATACTATAAATTAAATGTTCAATTTTCCTTAAGAAGGGCTTGCTCCGTGAGACTCGAGCAACTTACTCGCGGTAACTTCATCGGTAATGAGTGTATTGATGTAACCACCGCGCAGTGCGCCCAAAATAGCAGGTACTTTGGCAAGTCCGCCAGCAACGAGCACAGTTGTATCAATAGCCCGCAAATCTGCAAGTTCTAACCCCACCACGCGGCTATCGAACTCGGTACGCACAGGCTCACCGTGGGCGTTATAGTAGCGCGCAAGTAGGTCACCCACAGCACCTTTGGCGCGCAGTTCAGCTAGTTGTGGCCCGGACACAATACCAGCGGTGGTCAAGGTGGCATCTGGCGTGACCGTACCCGCGCCCAGTAGTGCTACGTTGCACGCCCTCGCCAGTGCTAGAGGCGTTTTAATGCTGGTGTCTTGTAACAGCGCGTCGCGCAAACTAGGATTTTCCAGCAAAACGGGCGCACACAAGTAGTACATGCGCCCAGCCAAACGCGCAGCAAACATGCGGGCAATGTCGTTGGGGTTAACAGCTGGCAAGCTGTCGGTAATACCGCCCATCATCATGACTACGGCGCTGTGGTCGCGCTCGAGTGCACGAAAGTGTTTGGCTGCTTCCAGCAAGGTGGCACCCCAAGCGGTGCCTAAGGTCATGCCGTCTTCTAGAATTTTGGGGAGGTAGTTTGCGGCCGCTTGTCCTAGCAAGGCTGTTAGGCGGTTAGCTTCTTGTGGCGTAGGCATTACAAACGCGTCTTTAAGCTCGAGTTCTCGTTTGAGGTCGGCTTCAAGCGCTAAACAATTGAAGCGTTTATCGGACAATTGTATAGAAATGGCACCACTGTCAAACCCATCTCGCAAAAGTTTGATGACTCTCGAGCGGGGCATCTCGAGCAGTTCGGCTATATCGCTTTGAGTTAGTCCTTCAACATGATATAACCATGCTACACGCAAAATAAGGTCGTTTGAGGCGGTGTTGTCGTCGTTCATGTGTCAGTGTATAAGGTTTGTGGCATAGGTGCTAGCTGTACAACATGCGGTATGTGTTGACCACAAACCACGTGCTAATCGCATATTGATGCTGCCACTAGGCTAAGGCAACCTACCATGCTAATCACCGCACCAAAAATATGCCTCGAGCACCTAAGTAGCTCGTCAAACTAGCCTTGGTGCTCGAGACGCTCAGGAGGTGTGGAACTTTTGTCTCGTGCTGTTTCCAAATGTAGCACTTGTGGTCACAAAGGTCAAGCCTTATAATCACCTCATTATTTTGCTACCGATTTAAGCTGTCTAGCTGTAAATATCTAAGCTATCTAGCTGTAAATATCTAGGTATAGATGTTGCCTGTAAACGCTGAGGCTGCTTGCTCGATCTCCGGTTTTGCATCAACGTAATTATATCGACGTGTGGTGCAGTATTGTTCAAGTAGCATCTCAATTGTAGATGTGAATCTTATTAGCACCCTCGATCATGTCTGGCGGACGACGTCACATACGCCTAATGATTCCGCCTGATGATTTTAGGAGGACAATCCTAACCATGAATGTAAACGGCAAGCCCATGCGTACTATTTGGCTGGACGCACACGACGCCAGCCTTGTGCATATCATTGACCAGCAACAGCTCCCTCACGTGTTTGAGGTCATGCAACTTAGGACCCTAGCAGATGTCGCTAGGGCCATCAAAGACATGCATGTGCGGGGTGCAGGGCTCATTGGGGCAACAGCGGGTTACGGGATGTATTTGGCAGCGTTAACTGCACCCCAGACAAATAAAGATGTGTTTTTGGCAGCCCTAGAAGAGGCTGCCAGCGTGCTTCAAGCTACCCGGCCCACGGCCGTGAATTTAGCGTGGGCCTGCTCGAGGCAACTTACCAACATCCGCCATCAAGCTGATGCTGGCTTAGACATGGACGCACTCGTTGAGGTCGCCAAAACCACCGCCCAAACCATTGCCGATGAAGACGCCAACTTTTGCAAGCGCATCGGTGAGCACGGACTTCCACTCATCCGTAAGCTCGCCCAACAAAAGTCTGGTGACACCGTCAACATTTTGACGCACTGCAACGCGGGCTGGTTAGCCTTCGTTGACTACGGTTCAGCGACCGCTCCCATCTACGCTGCGTTTAATGCTGGCATCCCGTTACACATTTGGGTAGATGAAACGCGCCCACGCAACCAAGGTGCCAGCTTAACGGCCTGGGAACTAGGGCAACATGGCGTTCCTCACACGATTATTGCCGACAATGTGGGCGGGCATCTTATGCAGCACGGTTTGGTGGATATGGTCATTGTCGGCAGCGACCGCACCAGCTACACCGGCGATGTCGGCAATAAAATTGGCACTTACCTCAAAGCCCTTGCTGCCAAAGATAACAACGTTCCTTTTTACGCGGCACTGCCTTCCTCCACCTTTGATTGGACACTAGAAGATGGCGTTCATGGCACGCCCATAGAAGAACGCGCTGCTGACGAAGTGACTCACATGACAGGTATTGCTGAGGCTGGGCCAGCAGCAGGTCAAGTCACCAAGGTGCGCATCACCCCTAAAACAAGCCCGGCTAAAAACTATGGGTTTGATGTCACGCCAAGGCGCTTGGTGACGGGACTCATCACGGAGCGCGGGGTGTGTGCTGCTAGTGCCGAAAGTGTGTTAGCACTTTACCCAGAAAAGCGTGTCTTAGTTGAGGAACACAAAGCCTCACACACAAATGGTGGAGATGGAGGTAACCGTGTCGTATCAACCTCTTGACGAACAACGTGTTCTTACCTATTTACAGCAAACAGCACGTCAGGTGGAGCATTTAGCCAGCCAGATTGGCGTAGACAGTGACCTACATGCGCGTGAAGTCGGCGATGGCAACCTCAACCAAGTGTTTATTGTCACAGTAGGTAGTCAGGACAGGCCAAGTACAACCATCATCGTGAAGCAAGCGCTACCTTATTTACGTGTTTCGGGCGAAGGTTGGCCGCTCAGCCGCGAGCGTATGCGCTTTGAAACGCAAGCACTCCTCAAATACAGCGAGTTGATGCCGGAGCTTGTGCCAGACATTTATCATCACGATTTGGACATGTCGCTGGTGGTAATGGAGTATCTAGATGGGTTTGAGGTCATGCGTGGGCCTATCACTAAGGGACAACGGTTTCCTAACTTTGCAACCAACATTGCTGAATTTATGGCCCGCAGTCACTTTTTTACCTCGGATGCGTATCTAGCAAGTGCAGACAAAAAAGCGGCTCAAGCGGCGTTTATTAACCCTGAACTGTGCAAACTGCAAGAAGACTTTGTGTTTACCAATCCATTTATGACCTCTCCAGAGAATAATTGGAATCCATTGCTCGAGCCAGATATCATCAAATTACGCGGGAACGCAGCCCTCAAAGTCACCATTAACCAAACTAAATACGACTACATGACCAACGCCCAAGCGATGTTGCACGGCGATTTACACACAGGCAGCTTGATGGTGCGGGGAGATGAGCTTAAAATCATCGACCCAGAATTTGCATTTTATGGACCCCAAGCTTATGACGTGGGGACACTCCTTGCTAATATCGTTCTAGGTGCAGCATCACAAGTGCATCACACATCAGATGGAACAGCTCGTCGGGAGTATCAAACCTATCTTTTAGACTTGATTGAACCCATTTGGCAGCACTACGTGCAAACCTTTGACCAGCTTTGGCACGATCATACGGCGGCAGGCACAGGTGGGGACTTATCGCCAGCATCTTATTGGGATTTTGCAGGTGGCGAAGAAGCGTTTGCAAGTTATAGACGCGACTATTTGCAAGATGTTCTCGCCAGCACAGCCCGCCACGGTGGTTGTGAACTGTTGCGGCGGTTGATGGGTATTGTGAGCGTGTTTGAACTCTCGATCATCCCTGACGACAGCATCCGCGTTATCGCCGAACGACAGGTTCTAAACATCGCCAGTGAGTGGCTTAGCTTGCCCGTGACCTCTGTAAACACGCTAACTGATGCTGCCAGACACGTCATTCTCAGTACGTCTGACGCTTAATTCACCATATACCTGTATTGAGTAACCTCTGATACCCTCGTGAGTGCCATCTTTCCCTTTCCCCCTAGCTCCCCTTCCCCCTTTCCAAAAGAATTTCATCAAGTATGCACTTCAGCAATCTGTAGCAAACCACTACTCAACACCATCTTCAGGAGTTTAAATTTTGAACAGCTTATGGAATGACAATGACGCTCGAGCCTTGGCAGACGACCCACTTGCACTGCGGGTGTATAGCTCGAGACTCCTCGGGCAAAACCCAGACTTAGTGCTGCACGGTGGCGGCAACACCAGCGTGAAAGCCCACATTAAAGACTTTTTTGGGGATGACGTCCACGTGCTTTATGTCAAAGGTAGCGGTTGGGATTTAGCCACCATCGAAGCGGCGGGGTTTGCACCGGTGCGCATGGAGGTGCTCACCCGGCTAGCTACATACGACAACTTGAGCGATAGCGATATTGTCACCCAGCAGCGGCTTGGTTTACTTGATCCTAGAGCTCCTAACCCGTCAGTTGAGGCTATTTTGCACGCGGTCATTCCCCACACCTACGTTGACCATACTCACGCGGATGCCGTCGTCACCCTCACCAACACGCCCAATGCCGAGGCTGTCATCCAAGAAGTTTATGGCAATGAT
>CAZMCW010000233.1:0-1997 GCA_964564405.1 uncultured bacterium | reverse complement strand
ACGCGGGACATTGACTGGACGAGCATTCAGGGGATTTTGCTGCTCAATCATGGGCTGTTTACCTTTGAAGATGACGCCAAAGCGAGTTACGAGATGATGATTGAGTTGGTGAGTCGGGCTGAGGCTTACCTCGAGCACCACACCAAAACTGCTAGTGAGAACGGCAGCAACCTAGATGATGACCACTACAAACTCATCGCTAGCTTGCGGCAAGAAGCGTCACGCGTTGCGGGTAAACCACTTGTTGCCTGTTTAGATAATTCTGGTGCTGCACTGAATCTGGCACAATATTCTCAGGTGAGTGAAGTGGCGGCTCGAGGTCCCCTCACCCCCGACCATGTGATTCGCACCAAGCTCATACCGCTCGTTCATGACATCACCCGGGAACCTGAGATGAACCTCGAGCGCTACGCAGCAAGTTATCAAGCTTATTTTGAGCGCCATCAAACCGGACAAACCATGCTCGACCCAGCCCCGCGTTGGGTTGTTTTGCCAAAAATTGGCTCACTTTGTTTTGGGGAAAATGCCAAAGCCGCAACCATCGTCAAAGATATTGCTGAGCACACCGCTAAAAGCATCCTGCAAGCTGAGCAACTTGGTGGCTGGCAGGCTTTACCAGAATCCGACTTATTTGATATGGAGTACTGGGAGTTAGAGCAAGCCAAACTTAAACGTGCCAAAGCTTCCCCGCCGTTTGGTGGGCAAATTGTGCTGGTAACCGGTGCCATGAGTGGCATTGGCCGGGCCTGTGCTGAGCACTTTCACGCGCAAGGTGCAGCCGTAGTTGCTCTTGATATTAGTCCAGACATTACTAGCCTCAACAAACTAGGGATGCTCGGTATTGTGTGTGATGTTACCGACGCCCACGCCTTGAAAGATGCTGCGCAGCAAGCTGTGGCTGCGTTTGGCGGAATTGATATTGTCATTAGCAATGCGGGTATTTTTCCGCCGAGTCAGCGCCTCGAGGTGCTCGAGGACAGCCACTTTCAGCGCAGCCTCAGCATCAACTTGGATTCGCACCGCAAAGTTTTACAAGCGTGTTTGCCCTACCTAGAGCGCGGCATCAACCCTGCTGTTATTTTGATGGCCTCCAAAAACGTGCCCGCGCCTGGTCCCGGTGCAACTGCCTACTCGGTAGCCAAAGCTGGGCTGACCCAATTGGGCCGCATTGCAGCGCTCGAGCTTGCGTCCAAAGGTATTCGCGTCAATATGCTTCACCCGGATGCCGTCTACGACACAGCCTTTTGGACGGAGGAAACCTTGCAACAACGCGCTAGCAGCTACGGGATCAGCGTGGAGCAGTACAAACGCAAAAGCCTTTTAGGGGTTGAACTCACCTCTCATGATATTGCCTTGGCAGCCGCCGCGCTTGCAGGAGATAGCTTTGCTAAAACGACAGGTGCGCAAATGCCGTTAGATGGTGGCAATAACAGAGTGATTTAATTAGGCATCGCCAACCTAGTTCGTGACAGCGAGAACATCACTAGGATGTATAAAATTAGATGCCGTAGTTTGTCAAAATGGAGAATATTAATTAAAATGTCAAATACTAAAATGGAGTCATGAAACCTCAAATGTTAGCAATCACAGCGATGTTCACCATTGCTGGAACCTCAACTGCAGTGGATCGAGGCTGGATACATGAAGGATTTTGGGTCATAGGGATGGCTATAGCTTTTGCACTACTGTTCATGGCATTCCGTACTGGCCCTACTAAAAAGGATAGATCAAGAGATAATAACGACAACGACACAACTTATTAACACTATTATTTTACACTTTGATCTACTCAGCGTTGTGATTACAGGCAGTGCTACACTACGCTTGTGAAAGTAGATACAACATACAAGTTGACCATTCACAATCCCCAAGACCTACCTGATTTTTCGGCATTAGCGCCGGAACAGGAAGCTCTGTTTTGGGAAACGCATGAGATAGCCCCCGAGTTGTTTGAAACAGGTCCTCAGGTTGAGGCTGAGCTAGATGCTTTTCTGGGA
>CAZMCW010000232.1:0-7778 GCA_964564405.1 uncultured bacterium | reverse complement strand
GGGCAACGTGACGGTGTTTTTATATTGCAGGATGTGCAGATTACATGTGTAAATAACCGAGTTCAGCTTCAACTGCCTCAGTTTGATCTAATATATGATTTGCTAAGCAGCCGACGTGCAGACTTCTGGTTAGCAGCCTCAGATAATGACTTTCAAATCCCGGTCATAATTGGGTTTGACCTACCAACAATTGAAGAATGGTACTATGAAACAGGACTTGAGCTAAGCATCCAACGTGGCCTAGTTTCAGCAAATGAATACAGAATTGCTCGTGACGGTGCTGAACGCCGATTTCTTGAAGAAGATGTTACAGCACTTCGTCAATCTGGGGATTTTCAGCCTGTATTATTTGAAGGTAATTCTACACCCGTATCATTTGACCCAAGCATTCCTATAACTGTTGTCATGGATGACGGTGAATCTTCTCACGTCAACGTTTTTGAAGTTGATTACGACGCTGGTACATTTATGTGGTACAGAACTGAAGACTCGCCTCTTCAATAGAATTAGTTTTGGTAAAAGCTCACCATGATTCATAGTCTGTAATGGTGAGCTCTTTTAGTCTACCTAAGGTTTCAATCATGCTTATTACTTCAGTGAAACTAGCGTAAGCTACTCACTTGCCCCGCCTCAGCCAGCGGCGCGCGCAACGCCTCTAACTCCGCCACACTACGCCGCTGATAAAGTTGCACATTGGAAATTTCAAAGCCATCACATAATGCTGTGCCAACACTTTGACTCGACAGGTCAAAGCGGATTTGTTTGGCGTGCTCGAGCCTCAACCAGCGCGGGTAGGCGTCCAGCGGAATCAACATGGTGCCGTTGCGCGGAACCGTCACAATGCGCATTTGCGGTCTGGGATCGGGCATGTCGTCGCCACTAAAGAAAATCTCGAGCTGGGGTGCCACCTCATGATCTGCCCAACAACTAAACCTAAAGCTCAAAATCCCTGCATCTCTGGCAGCTAAATCTTGGGCTGGAAAGTAATAGGTCACACCGGGGTCGCTGCCCTCGGTCAGGTACAAGTTGGGAGCTAAAAAACTGGTGTCGGGGCGTAGTTGCACAATGCCTTCAGCATCTAGGTCGAGCACAGGGACAAGTTCGTCTTGCAAACTTTCGTAAGCGTCTGCCCACGCAAAGGGGAGTTGCCGTAGGTCGCTTTGCCTAAATATGCTGTCCAGCAGGGCTAAGTTAGCATCATCTGAAGATTCTTGCAATTGAACGCTGATGGAATTAGGGTGCCCGTCGCGAGTGGGCTCGAGCGCTGCACCCTCGAGCCACACCGTCTGCTGCTCAACGCGCGTCACGGTGCGTTCACCCGAGGCAAAGCTAAGCACATCCCCCGGTGCCACCGTCACCACGTCGCCTGCCAGTTTTATGGCTGGACTGGCTTCAGAATCATCTGCTATGCGAATGCCGTTTTTCCAACTGATACCCTCGTCGTCATCCTCACTCACGGTTGCGTTGTAGTTGGCTAGCTCGAGGCCGCTTGCACCTGCACTGCGGTATTTCTCGAGCAGTGCGTAGCGGTCGGGGTGCACCATGTAGACTTGCTGCCCTAGTTGCATCGGCAGGTAGTTTTCTAGCACAAAACGGTAAATGAGGTGCGCACGTAAGGCGTTACTCCCACCATCGTGAGCGATGTTGCGGGCTTGGGCAAGGACAATTGGCGGCGGATTTTCTACCAGGTCTTCAACGGCTCGAGCTTGCTGCTCACTGTTTGGCAAGTTGTAGATGGCCCCAGACTCGATGGGCGGCAACAACCCAAAATAAAAATAATGCGCGTTGCGGTTGCTCAGGTCGAGGTAGGTTTCGCCGGGGCGCACCACTTGACTTAGGGTCGCGTGTACGTTTTGCAAGCGGGCAAGGTCGCGCTCGGCCATAATCACTGTACCCAGGCGGGGCAAGCCTAACTCGCTGGCATCGGTGAGGGTGACCTCTGCTGTGTCAATGGCATATGACGCAATCCGTAAGAGACGAACTGGCCGAGTTGCCACGCCTAAATTACTTTGAATGAGCAAGCCACCTGTGAGCGTAGTAACTAGCAAAATGGTAGGTAAGTATTTGGGAAATGCTCGCACGAGGAGTAAGGGTAAGAGTGTGCTCATGCTCCACGCACTGATGATGCCAGCTCGAGACAAGCCTCGATCAATCCGCCCCAGCGCGTAAGGAATCAGTAACAACAACAGCAAGGCAATCGGGATGCTGACAAAGAGTAATGCCGCTCGCTTATCAGCAAGTTGGACTTGAGGTGATGCTGACGTGCTTGGGTTGATGGTTTCGTTAGTGTTTTCAACGTCAGTATTTTGAGTATCGAGATTATGGGCTGATGCCTCGGAAACAGCCTCGTCCCGACTTGTTAAGGTTCGCACGGTGATGACCACAGCAAGTGCCGCCACAAACAACCAGGAAATCCGCAACACTTCCCACAGCCAACGGTTGAGCGGGCGAGTGTCGTTAAAACGGTCAGCCCAAGGGACGGCGTAGGCGGCTTCGTACACGGCGGAGTTCTCGAGCCCATACCGTAACGCGCCCCAGATCATCGCCAGCAAATCTGTGGTGAGAAGTAACCCCGCGCCAACAACCACCACGCCTAAAACGGCAACGCCAAGTTTTTTGGGTTCTTGGCGAAGCGCTTGATAAAACATCCACAACGCCAGCGGCAAGGTCGCCAAAATAAGGAGTGCCCCTTGACCGGACACAAACAAAAATAGAATGAGTCCGCTTGTTCCCCATAGCACCAACCACAAACTAGGACGGTGGCGTAACCAGCGCTCACTAAGAAGGCAGAGGGTTGCGGTGAACGCAAATTGCACCGTGCGGCGAATTTCAATGTCGAGTGGCATTAACAAAAGCGCCATAAACGCAGGTAATATCCCGATAGCCCTTGCCAGCAGTACATACGCAGCTAACAAAAAACATGCGGCAGCTAGGCTCATCGCGGCGTTGTAGGTGGCGGCGGTACCATCAAAAAAGAGGTTGGCAAACAGCCCCGGCAAGTAATTCATGAGCCCGTGTGCGGGTACGTAGTCTACAAACGGCACTGCGCCAGCATCTTGCAGTGTCCACCACGGCAGCAAGTTTTCGCCAAAGTGGTAGTCGTCGCCAGTTATGTAGGGAAGGGCGATGCTCGAGAACTTCATGAGTATGAGAATTGATCCCGTTGCCAACATGCTCAAACTATCACCTGGTTTAAAAGTAGCCTCACCAAGTTGCTTGACATTGCGCCTTACCCGAAAGGCTAATTCTGTATAAGCTGCCGAAATCAGTAGCGTGATGAAGATAGGTAACGCTAACGTTGTCTGGTAGCCAAACCAGCGTTCGTCATTTAACTCCCACGGCGTGGGAATAAGCACCACAAAGAGGAGCGGCAAACTGGCTTGCACAAATACCAAGACAGCATGAACGCGCGTTTCCAAACGCCAGCGCTGCTGCCCCAAACCCAGCCAGCAGGCAACGAGTGCCAGTATCACCAAGGTGATGGCATAGGTGGCGACGTTGTGGGCGGCATCTGCTGTGACCCATGGGTGGTTTGGGTTGATGCGGTTAATCAGCAAAATAATGGCGATGCCTGTAAACCCACTTAATACGCTGGTCAGCGCGCTCATGCCCACCAGTTCGCGGTAGCGCGCCGCGTCCAGCGGTTTGCGCAGGCTTAGCAAGCTAAAGCCAACGACTAACCCAGTAAAAATAACGCTGTAGTTAAACGGGCTAAACGCGAGCAAATCCCCCAAAAAAAGTTGCGCAAAGGTTGCAACCAGTGGCAAACTAGCAATCACCAAAAAGCCCAAAAATGGCACTAAAACATCTTTACCGTGCCGCCACCGAAGTAATGACGCTACTGCGCTTAGGAGTAGCAGGATCACGCTAAAACTCACAATAAGGCTTAACACAAAGCCAAAGTCTGCAGTTTTACTGCCGTCTTGAAAAATTAAATAGCCAGCCGTTAAATCGCTGTAGGCAGGCGAGCGGTCACGCAACCACAAAAACACATAGGTCGAAATGAGTACTGCTGGTGCGCACGCTGCCAGCACCAATTGCCACGACATGACCCAGCGCCAGCCTGCTGCTGCGTGTGTCGCTGTACTTGTCGAGGTTGGTTGAAAGTCAGAAGAGGGTGTTACGTCCATAGTACCTGTAGCTTACAGCAGGTAAGAGACGAGCTAGGGCATTTTTGGACGGAATCGGGTTAATAATTTTTTGCGGTTGAGGGAAATACAGTTGCTGTTTTGTAAGTTGAATGTGTTGTTTCTCGAGTAGATATTGAGGCAGCACTACGTAATTGATGCTGTCTTGTTAAAATGAGCTTGGTTACTTTCAGTTGCCTTAGTCAGCTGCGAGCCACTCTAGCAACGCCTCTAAATCCGTTTGCGAAAACTACTCACAACGACAGTCCGACTCGGGAGAATAACCTTCTTTGTCATGGGAATGACGTTCACATCCACCTGAGTATGATGACTCCTCAACTACATTTGAGATTGAGGTCATCCTAGCGGCTACGTTTATATATACCTTGGTATATATGTCCCCTGTGATATACTCACTAAACGATGTCTTTACCTCACGCAATTTTGGGCTTTGTGAACTTGCTGCCGATGACCGGCTATGACCTTAAAACGATGGCCTTTGACAAAACGGTGGCTCACTTTTGGCCAGCAGTTCTGCCGCAGATTTACCGCGAGTTAGACAAAATGGCAGCCAAAGATTGGGTCACCAGTGAAGTCCAAGTGCAAACGGGCAAACCCAACCGCAAGATTTACAGTATTACCCCAGCAGGTCAAGCTGAACTTAAGCGCTGGCTGGCTGAACAGCAGCCCCTCGCCAACCACCGCGAAGCGTTTTTGATTCAACTGTTCTTTGCTGCTGAATTAAACGAAGACGAGATTTTGGCATTACTCAAACATCAGCGTGAGGGACACGAAGCACGTTTAAAAGAATTACAACAAATCCGAGTATTTTGCGATCCGGAAGGCACACCTGCCCACCGCCGCCAAACCTTGATGTGGTTGACGTTAGATTTTGGACTGCGTTCAGAGCAACTTTATATTGATTGGCTGACAGATGCTATGGAGGTAGTGAAGGGGCTCGAGCCTCACACTAGACAATCTCTTTGAACTAGAGAATGTCGATGCTTGTCAAAGAATTGATGTGGGTGTTACGATACTAATAAGATATTTCACAGACGCAATAACTTGGGCTCTTCGTGGCTTGTGTAGTATGACAGCGCTGCATATTTTTACTAAGCATTATGCAGCGATAATTAAAAGAGTTGTGTTATTTATGAAATATCACACTTATGGCTAATTTTGTACTCCCATCTCAATAAGGTGTTGACTAGGTGGCTTGAGCCGCAGCTATAGGGTGCATTTTTAGGGGTTAAGGAGAGATCTGTGAAACGTGTAAAATGGTGTCTGGCACTGCTGCTTGTTGTCTTGTTGGTAGCCTGTGGTGGCGGTAGCGACGATCCACCCGATGATGGCGGTGACGATGGTAATGGCGGCGGTGAAGCAACTGCATCTATTAGCGGCAGGCTTCTCTTTCCTGGGTTTGTCGAAGGCATTACCAGTAATACTAGCGGTGATATTGTCCCTGGCGAAGTGTTGGTGAGCTTTGCGGGCAATGCAGATATTCAAACCCAAAGCATCAACAGTCTGCAAGTGGCTGACACCTCATTTAGCTTGGCGCGTACCCTTGGTGGCAACACCATAGGCTTGTACCGGGCACATGGGATTTCAGTCGCCAAAACGTGGCAACTTATTGCCCGTCTCCAAGCTGACCCCATGGTTTCTGAAGCGATTCCTAACCGCATTTATCGGGTGATGCAGGAACCTGATGAATACTGCACTGACTTTCCTGAAGACCCCGGCTGTGAAGATGGTGTCTTTACTCGAGAAGAGTGCCTAGCACTATTCGACGACACCGAATTCTGTGCTGATTTTCCCAGTGATGCTGGTGGCGAACCCGGTGACAGCGGCGGTGACCCTCCCGATGACGGTGGTGGCGATCCTCCGGGTGATGGTGGTGACCCTCCCGGTGACGGTGGTAACGGCAACGAGGGCAAAACGCCCAACGATACTCAATACAATTTGATGTGGCACTACGAAGCCTTTAACTTGCCCCGGGCATGGCAAATTGAAGACGGTACAAGCAATGAGGTCGTGGTAGCTGTACTTGATACAGGCACTGTGCAGCACCCAGACCTAGTGGATAACTTGCTACCTGGTTATAACTTTGTTGATGGTGAAGAGGGTCCTGATCCAAGTGAGCCAAATACGGCAGCCAACCTCAGGGGCAGTGGCTTTCACGGTGAGCACGTAGCAGGTACAATTGCCGCAACGACCAACAACATGAGGGGCGTTGCAGGCGTTAGTTGGGGGGCAAAGGTCATTCACGTACGTGTACTTGGCGCACAGGGTGGTACCACTGAAGGGACTATCCGTGGTGCTGAATGGGCAGCGGGCAATCCGCTGGGCACTGCTGGCATACCTGAAAACCCCAACCCTGCCAAAGTCATCAATATGAGTCTGGGTACGGATGATCCAACGCCTTGCTCTCAAATGGAAGAAAGGGTGTTTGCTGGGCTTAGTCAAGCAGGTGTATTCATAGTAGCGGCAGCGGGCAACGAAAATCGGAATGTGACAAATAGTGCGCCTGCCAATTGCAATAGTGTGTTCTCTGTAGGGGCAACCGGACCTGACAATCGACGCGCACCTTATTCCAACTACGGCACCACACTCGATGTGATGGCACCCGGTGGTGACACAAACGAAATTCTGAATCGTGGTGGCCGGCAGATTACAGGTGCTGTGCTCAGTACAACGGGTGACGGCAACGGTGGCTTTACCTATAAGTTTTACGATGGTACGTCGATGGCATCACCGCATATTGCTGGTCTTGCGGCGCTTATGTTTTCTCAAAACCCTGATGTTACGGCGGCAGAAGTGCGCAGCCGTATTATCAACGCTGCCCGTCCAATGGACGCCGAAGCCTGTAATCGCCCACAAGGTAATGAGTGTGGTGCAGGGTTGGTGGATGCCGCTGCAGCACTAACCATACTTGAAGATGATCAAACGCCCAGCTTTGCACCGCTAACTGCGCTGAATACCACACGTGTGCCTACCTTTGTAGATGCATTCTTCTGCCTAGATAGTGAATGCGAAGAAGTAGATTTCGATCTTGATATTTCGCCTGCAATTGAAGTGGAAACGACCGGTGATGCTGTACCGTACATCTTTGAAAACCTTCGAGCAGGTACGTACGAAATCGTCGGTTGGCAGGACATCGACCAAGATGAAGAAGTGGACGATGACGAACCGTTTGGTTTTACCGATCCAATCGAACTAGCTGAGGGTCAAGACCTCGAAAATATCGATGTGCGCCTCGAGGCACTCACCATTGAGGACGAAGGCTTTGAGAACGATGAGGATATCGAACCCCAAAGTCAACGTATCGATGCTAAGCGGGCGAGGGTACAAGACGCTTTGCGTTAATTGACCCTGCCAAAATTGACCCTGCAAAATTGACCCTGCAAAATTGAGTGGCAAAGTGAAAGGCTCGAGCACGTACCTCGAGCCTTTCACCATGTTTGATTTGACTGTAAATAACCTGAGTTCGGAGTTAATTTACGTCAGAGGCGCATCTTGTATGAATACTAGAGAAATTATGTTCTCAGGCACATCAAATATGAGCTGTACAGCCTGAATGAGTCCCGTTCGATGACTGAAAGTTTTCACAACCATCTTATGATATGCGTCAGAGACGTATTTCTAATTGTTTTG
>CAZMCW010000231.1:0-7810 GCA_964564405.1 uncultured bacterium | reverse complement strand
GTAAGTTCATGCCGTTGTTAATCACGCCAATAATCAGCGCGCCAATGAGCGTACCAAACACGCCACCGCGCCCACCAAAAAGTGATGTCCCACCAACGACTACGGCGGCAATGGCATCTAGCTCGAAAGCAGCACCAGCAGAGGGTTGGGCCGAGTTGAGGCGTCCAGTAAGGACCATCGCGGCAATGGCTGCGGTGAGTCCTGAGTAAGCGTAGCTAAACAACAACACGCGTTTGACCGGAATACCTGACAAGCGGGCAGCTTCTTCATTGCCGCCGATAGCGTAGATAGCCCGGCCCAGTGCTGTAAATCGCAAAAGTATGTGGGTGATGATAAGCACGGCTAGCATCACCCAAATGGGTACAGGAATGCCTAGCCACGTGCTGTTACCTACCGGTATGCTTAGCCACGTACCGTAGCCCAAGGTCATAAACAAACTGGGCAGCCCGCTTACAGGGCGGCCATCTGTAAACGCTAGTGCGGCACCCCGAAAAATAGTGAGGCCTGCAAGCGTCACAATAAACGGTGCAATGCCAGCAAACGCTACAAATGAACCATTAAACGCACCTAAAGCTATCCCAAGCGCAATAGCGATAAAGACAGCTAGTAGTGCAGACACGCCGTTGACCGCTAAGCTAGCACCGACAACGCCAGTAAGTGCTACCAGGGATCCAACAGACAAATCAATACCACTGCCGATGATAATTACGGTCATGCCGAACGCGATAATGGCGTTAATAGAAATTTGCCGCAATACGTTGATGATATTAGACGTAGTTAAAAAGCGTTCTGAAAGAAGGCTTAGCGCGAGAACGAGCGCACCTAGCGCGAGCACCAAGCCAAAGCGGGCGAGTAAATCACGCCACGTGTTACGCACGCGCGGCACCAGTGACATGAGCAACAACCTCCTCGTAGCGAAAGGGCGCGCGCAGGGTAGCACTTACCCGACCTTCACGAAAAACTAAAATACGGTCAGCTAAGGTGATGAGTTCTTCGGTATCGCTCGAGGCCACAATCATGCCTAAACCTTGCGCAGAAAAGTCTTCAATAACACTGTAAAGTTCTGAACGCGCGCCCACGTCCACGCCCCTAGTTGGTTCATCTAACAAAAGTATATCTGGTTGGGTGGCTAGCGCTTTGGCAATGACCACTTTTTGTTGGTTGCCGCCAGACAAGTCGGAGACGTGTTTGTTGGGGTCGGCTGGGCGCAGCGATAAACGCTTGATCCAGTAGTTACTTTGCTGGCGTTCCCTACTAGCTTGCATAAACCCCAAGCGTTGTAAGCGGGTTAAGGTAGCGAGCGAGATGTTTTCGCGTACAACTAGTGCTTGGACTAAGCCTTGAGCTTTGCGGTCACTGGGTACAAGCATCAATCCTGCACGGATGGCCTGTCTAGGCGAGTGGATGGTGGTGACCTGGTCACTTAATTTATTTATTTGAGCCTCACCTTCCAGGCCAAAAAGTGTCGGCAAGACGCGCTCGCGGCCAGAGCCAATCACACCGGCTAAGCCAATGACTTCACCGGTGTGAAGGGTGAGGGTCAGGGGCTCGAGCTTATCGTGATTCAGGTGTATATCTGCCAAGGGTTCAGGGTCCAACTGAGGTTTATGGGGTGTGTGTTCAACGGACCGACCCACCATAAGCTGGACAACTTCAGTGGGCGTTATATCTTGAATTGTGCGTGTGTCAATGTATTTACCATCTCGCAAAACCGTGACGCGGTCAGCAATCTGAAAGACTTCCTCGAGCCGATGACTTATGTACACCATACTCACGCCAGTTGCTTTAACTTTGGCAATAAGTTCAAACAGCCGCTCAGTTTCAGCGGCAGACAGCGCTGCGGTAGGTTCATCTAAAATCAAAATACGCCCATTAAGCGCAAGGGCTTTGGCAATTTCAACAAGTTGCTGCTCGCCAATGCTCAGCTGTGAAAGTTCTGTTTTGGGGTCAACCTCGAGTTCAACCTCAGCTAACCGGTCATGCGCGGTGGCGTAGAGCTTGCGGTAATTCACCAGCGGGCTTAGGTCGCCTAAAAACAAATTTTCAGCAACGGATAAACTTGGCACCAAGGCGAGTTCTTGGTAGACCATCACCACACCGTGCTCGCGGGCGTCTGTCACGCTATTAAACTCAACAGCTTGGTCAGCGAGCGTCATGGTGCCAGTATCGTAAGGTTGCACGCCCGCGAGGATTTTCATGAGGGTGGATTTGCCTGCGCCGTTTTCTCCTACCAGCGCGTGAACCTCGCCAGCTTGTAGGTCAAAGGAGACATCCTCTAGTACTGTCACCGCGCCAAACCGTTTGGTGATGCTTTCCATCTGCAGCAAGCTCACAGGTAAGACCGTCCCACTAGCTGTGCTCCGCAAGGAATGCATCAATAGCTGCTCGGCTGGGTAAAGATGGCTGGGCACCTGCTTGGGTGACGGCTAGTGCGCCTGTGGCACTCGCAAAGCGAACCGCCTCGATAAGTGATTCAGGACCGTCATAGGCAACCGCCAGCGCGCCTACAAAGCCATCGCCAGCTGCGGTTGTATCAACTGCTTCAACTGCAAAACTAGGCAGTCTGTGGGTTGTTTTATCGTGGCACCAAACCACACCAGCGGCACCTAACGTCAAAATTACCGTGGGGACTTGTTCAGCGAGGGCCCGTGCCGTTGTTTCAGGATTCAAACTCACGTCTGCCACGTCTTCATCTGCTAGCAAAGCGGCTTCGCTTTCATTGACTACAAGTACATCAATATGGCGCAACTGTTCTGGAGTAAGCGCTTGGGCCGGAGCTAAGTTGAGGATGACCTTGGTGCCGGCTTGCTGCGCGAGTTGGGCAGCGTGTAGGACAGTAGGCAAGGGGACTTCAAGTTGTAAGACTAAGACATCAGCAGCTTGAATGACAGCTTCCGGAAGGTCGTCTGGCATTAACTTCGTGTTTGCTCCAGACGACACAATGATGCAGTTTTGGGCGCTGTCGTCCACGGTGATGAACGCAACGCCTGTAGGAGCGTCAGCTAGGGACTCGAGCCAACGTATATCAATCCCATCAACTGTGAGGTGCTTGCGCAAGTCGTCCCCAAAGCCGTCCTGCCCCACCCGGCCAATCATGGTAACGTCACTACCTGCGCGTGCTGCTGCCACCGCTTGGTTTGCCCCTTTGCCACCAGGATGCTGGTGATACTCACCGCCCAACAAGGTTTCGCCCGGAATGGGAAAGTACGGTACTTGCACAACCAAGTCCATATTGAGACTGCCGACGACAACAACAACGTTAGTCATCGCCTAGCAACCGTGCCTGATAACCGTCGTAATGCCTGAAGCTGCGTCATCTTGGTCATCCTTTCGGTGCGTCATCTTGGTCATCCTTTCGGAAGGGTCATCGTGTAATCTGGTGACCAAAGTGTGGCGTTTCAACCCGTGTGTACCTCACATTTTATGAAGTCTGACGCAGCTTAAGCCTGATGTGAACAACGTTAGTTGATTGGATAACCAAGGACACCATCGACGAGCTAGCTATGACGTGCCAAAAAATCTCTAACAACCTGAATAAAGCGGTCGTTTTCCTCGAGCTGCGGCGAATGCCCCGAGTTTTCAAAAATCACTAGCTCTGCCTTCGGAATTTTCTTGGCAAGTTCTTCAGAAGCTGCTAGCGGCGTAATCCAGTCGTGCCGACCCACCATCACCAGAGTAGGCACGTTGATGGTATGAAGCCGGTCAGTTACGTCGTAATGATTTTTGGCAGTTGAAAAGGCTGCGTTATGTGTATCTGCGCGAAAGCGAATATTATCAACTAGCTTAGCGGTGGCGTCTGGGTCGTAGTTGGCGTTGTAAAGTGGCGCAATCATAGCGAATACATCTCGAAAGTCGTTGTCGTCGCGCATTTGGCCAGCGAAGATACGCTCGAGGTCAGCCTCATTAATGTCTGGAAACTCGCTTGCTCTGTTTAAGGCGTTTTGTTTGGCTTGGGCTTCGTAGCGATTAGAGGGTGCAGTATCCCGCAGCATCAAGTGGGAGACGCGGTCGGGATGGGTGAGGATGTACTCGAGCGCAATGTATCCCCCATACGACCCACCTGTGAGGATAAATTTGTCCAAGCCAAAGTGCTCACGCAAGCCGTCCAAATCTGCCACCCACTGCGTGTGGCTGTAGGGCGGAATTCCTTCAGATTGACCTGAGCCTCGAGCATCAAAGGTAATGACGCGGTAGTCATTTGCGAGTGGCGCGAACGCTTTTTTAGGACTTGCGTGTGACCCCATGCCGGGGCCACCGTGATGTACAATAATCGTTGGCTTGTTCTCGTCACCTTGCACATCCACACCCTGTATATCTACCCAAAGCTTGGCACCATTAATGGTGATGAACATGGACTAGCGGCACCAAACCTCTTTGAGCACGCGCATGGTGTTGCCACCAATCACTTTGGCGATGTCCTCATCGCTGTAGCCGTGTTTGACGAGCCAACGGACAATATTTGGAAACGCTTCAGCCGGGTTTTCGATGCCATCGACCCAGTCCACTCGTGGAAAGGGTTTGTTGCCTTTGGACGCACTTAAACTCAAGGCCGCACTGAGGGTTTTATGAAGCCCCACGTGGTCGCCAAAAAGTACATCCGGCCCAAAGGTCACGTGGTCCATGCCGACCAAGTTCACGCAGTACTCAAAGTGCTCCATAAACGAGTCGATGTTGTGGCGTTGTTGTTTTTCGGTGATGGTCGTGTGCGGTGCGGCTTCAATGCCAATCACGCCGCCTTTGTCCGCACAGGCTTTAATTGTGTCGTCTGTCTTGAGGCGTTTGGTGTCCCACAAACTGCGCGCACCCGCGTGGGTAATAAAAATAGGCTGGTCGCTGGTTTCAATGGTGTCCATAGAGGTTTGATCGCCAGAGTGGGAAATGTCGATGGCCATGCCAAGTTTGTTCATGCGTTTGACGGCTTGCCGCCCGAACATAGTGAGGCCGCCGTCATTGGGTTCGCGCAAACCGCAGCCAAGGGCGTTCCCTTCGCTGTAAGCGATGCCCAAGCAGCGCACGCCCAACCCGTAGAGCACATCAATG
The DNA here is from genome assembly GCA_964564405.1 of uncultured bacterium. Taxonomy (GTDB): domain Bacteria; phylum Deinococcota; class Deinococci; order Deinococcales; family Trueperaceae; genus JBCCBI01. The sequence continues at coordinate 2,770 of CAZMCW010000231.1, read as the reverse complement.
CGGTCAAGCTCGTTTTCGATCATGGCGGCACCCTCGAGCGAAATCACAAAGGCCACTTGCCCTTGCGCTTTGGCCCGGAGGATGTCTTCGGTGGTTGTGGCCAGCACAACCATGTCTTGATGGGCAATGTCAGACAGACGCATGCCAATATCAAAAATGACATCGTCCCACTTCCAGCCACCCCGTGAGGTAATCATGGCGGTACCGTCCATCATGTTGTCAAACACGCAGTCGAGGCCGCTGACGCTTAAGCCTTCGTAACCTGTGTAATCGCGTCCCCAGCGGCGAAATTCCATAAACTCGTTTAAGTCTTTAGGGGCGACAAAACAGTGGTCATGCAATGAAATGACAATATTCTCCTCAAACAGCTTTTTTACTCGTGCCTCCTCAGCCTCACTCACCTCAACAGCTTGGCTGGGTACGCGGTCAACTTCTTTATCAAGCTCAAAAGCTTTGTAGTCCGTACCGGCTTCTAAATACTGATAAGCTTTGTAGCCGTTATAGCGCTTTTTTTGCATACTTTCTCTCCTTAAAATGAGCAATATTCATGTGATATGACATGCTGATACCAGCAGTTCTACTTACATAAAGAAGTCCTGTTCAAGCTAACTTGCTTATTCAAACATCAGATCAAAGTGTTGATAAAGCCCAACCTGATGATGTTTCTAAGTTCACATGCTGATAATGCTTAACAGATGCTCGAGAGCACATCAAGTATCTACTTGCATTTCACTTATGAGCTACGCGGATCAAGAAGATCGCGAAGACTATTGCCTAGCAAGTTAAATGCCAACACAGTGATGGCGATAGCCACGCCCGGATAAACCGCTAACATGGGTGCCAGCCAAATGTTGCCTTGGGCGTTTTGTAACATGTTGCCCCACGACGCCAGCGGTGGTTGAATGCCCAAACCAAGATAAGAAAGACCTGCCTCAGTGAGGATGGCCCAACCCACGCCCAGCGTGGCTAATACGGTTGCTTGCGGTAAAACTTGCGGGAGCACGTGGCGTGCCAAAATGCGACGGTGTGAGCCACCAAGTGCGTGAGAGGCTTCAATAAAGTCGTTGACTTTGACCTTGCGGGCTTCGGCATAAACAACCCTTGCCATCTGGGCCCAAAAACCAATGCCTACAGTCACAATAATGACTGCCGGGTGGTTGCCAAACGACGTAACGATAACCAAAATTAAAAAGAAGTTGGGGATGGCCATGAAGACGTCCACGAGGCGCATGAGGACGGCCTCGAGCGTCCCCCCAAAATAGCCAGCTAACCCGCCAACCAGCGTGCCAATTGATAATCCCACGAGCATCGACAACAACCCTACCGCTAGCGACACCCGCCCACCTGCTAGTAAGCGTGCAAACACATCCCGCCCAAGTTCATCGGTACCCAGCCAGTGTTCAGTACTAGGTTCAGCAAAGGTACTTAGTGGATTGGCTCGAGCAGGTTCATGTGGATACAGCAGCGGCGCAACTAACACGGTGAGAATCAGTAATGTGAGGAGCACAAACGCAGCAAATCCCAAGGGTTGTCGCCCCAGTTTTGCCCAGATGCGGCGGCGTTGTTTGGGAGCTGCTTCTTGCTGTTGGACAACTGCTTGGGCGCTAGTGGTCATGGCGAATCCTTGGGTCAATGACGGCATAAAGAACATCTGTGAGTAAGTTGACGATGACAACGACGGTGCCTGCGAGCAAGGTGACCCCCATAATGACGGGGTAATCGCGGCCTCGAGCAGCATCTACCGCTAACCGTCCTAAACCCGCATAGCCAAACACGTTTTCAATCACCACAGAGCCAGATAGCAGCACCGCGCTGATGAGCCCCAGAATGGCAATCACAGGGACGAGTGCATTTTTCATGGCGTGCTTGGTGAGCACAAGTTGCCGCCGTAGGCCCTTGGCACTGGCGGTGCGAATGTAGTCGCTGCTGAGCACTTCCAAAAATGACGCCCGCGTAATGCGCACCACGTTCGGGAGCAAACTAAATGCCAGTACGGATACAGGCAAAATAAGATGCCGTATCCAGGTGAGCCACGACGCATCCCTCGAAGAGGGCATGCCTGTTGCAGGTAAACTTCCCAAGGTCACCGAAAAAATGATGATGAGCAAAATTCCGAGCCAAAAATTGGGGATGGACATCCCCAACGTTGAAATGAGCGAGACGACATGATCGAGGATGCGGTTCGCGTTGAGAGCAGCAGCTACGCCAAGTAAGACACCTAGCACAGCCGCTAACACGAGGGCACTTAAGCCTAAAACGAGGGTTCTGCCGAGGCGTTCGCGCAACAGTTGGCTGACCTCGAGCCCCCCATTTATCGACGTACCCAAATCACCTTGCACCGTCCCAATCAACCAATCTCGATAGCGAATCACGACAGGTTTATCCAGCCCATACTGCCGCAAACGAGCCTCGCGCTGGGCCGATGTGGTGTTCATATCCACTAGTGATGACGGTCCACCCGGCGCAAGGTTAATGAGGAAAAACGTCAAGACAGACACAAGCCACACCACAACCAAACCTTGCAAGACACGGCGAATAATGTAGGTTGTCATAGTTGATAAGTCATAGTTGATAAGTCATAGTTGGTAGGTCATCGCTGCTGTGTGCCTTTGAGTAGCCATTGCGTAATAAGCCAACACGTCCTGAGTTTCATGGACAAAGGGCGATGGTTGTAACAACTTGTGACACATACGTAGTATCTAATAGCCATCTCCCTTTCCCCCGTTCTCCCCATCTCCCATGCCTCAACGCGGCATTACACATCGGTAAG
>CAZMCW010000230.1:0-7847 GCA_964564405.1 uncultured bacterium | reverse complement strand
AAATAGCTTGGGCACAACTACAAAGCCAAGGTCGTTAAATGTTGCAAGGTGGTCTTGCTCGAGCATCACATCACCCTTTCTAAGGCAAGGTTAAGCTTAACAGCCTCAGCTATTTACCCATCTGCGCGTTGAACTCTCTGGAGGATACTATGGATTACGGTCAGCTCAAAGGTATTAACAAGCCTGTCTCGAGGTTGGTACAAGGTACAGTCATGATTAGTTCCAAAGATGAAGCTGCGTCGTTTAAGTTGTTAGATGACGTCTTTGAGCTTGGCTGTACCACGTTTGACACTGCCCACGTCTACGGTAACGGTGAAAATGAACGCATGTTCGGGCGTTGGCTAAGCTCACGAGGCGTGCGGGACAAAGTTGTCATTCTTGGTAAAGGTGCTCACCACAACGCTGACCGCAAGCGGGTGACACCCTTCGACATTAGCGCAGACTTACACGACTCTTTAGCGCGTTTTGGTATTGAGCATATCGACCTGTACATCCTCCACCGAGATGACCCCAGTGTGCCTGTAGAGCCAATTATTGATGTCCTCAACGAGCATCAACGTGCAGGCAAAATAAGTGCATTTGGTGCGTCTAACTGGACCCATACGCGCATTGCTGAAGCCAATAGCTACGCTGAGCAGGCCGGGTTAACCCCCTTTCAAGTCAGTAGCCCTAACTTTAGCCTTGCTGAGCAAGTTCAAGAACCGTGGCCAGGGTGTGTGAGCATTAGCGGCCCCAAAGGTGAGGCAGCTAGAACGTGGTACGCCCAGCAGCAGATGCCCCTGTTTACCTGGTCAAGTTTGGCGGGTGGCTTTTTCTCAGGTCGGTTTCGCCGCGATAATCTTGACAGCTTTGAAGACTATTTCGATACGCTTTGCGTAAGTTCTTACTGCGTTGAGGACAACTTTAAGCGCCTTGATCGTGCTGAAGACCTAGCAAAGCGTAAAGGTGTTTCTCTGCCGCAACTTGCGCTTGCCTATGTGCTTAGCCAACCGCTCAACATTCATGCGTTGGTAGGTTGTAGCAACAAAGCGGAGTTTGCGGCGAATATGGAAGCGAGTACGCTCGAGCTATCTGAGGCAGAACGGGCATGGCTCGAGCTAAGCACCGACACGCCACCCAACTGATCTAGATTCACATCATGCAAGCTCAACCCACAACCATCCTCACAACACATCGCCTTGTACTGAGGCAGGTTGATAGGCAAGACAGCACGGCTTTCCTAAATATTTTTGCTGACAAAGAGGTCATGCACTACAGTGACGGCGTCAAAGATTTAGCTTGGATAGAAGACTGGATTCAACACACACAACAGCATTACCATCAATTCGGTTACGGCAAGTGGGCGGTTGTTCGGTAAACTGATGCTGCCTTGCTTGGTTATTGCGGTTTGGAATACGCTAGCGACGTATGTGGGCAGCCTGAAGTGACCCTTGGTTACCGTCTGGCTCGAGCAACTTGGGGGCAGGGTTATGCTTCCGAAGCAGTCACAGCAACGCTGAACTACGGGTTTAATGTGCTTGGTCTTCGGCGCATTGTGGCAACCATTGACCCGAATAATGTTGCCTCGGTTCGGGTGGCGCAAAAAGCGGGCATGGTTTACGAACAAAATGTGATGTATGAAGGCTATACCCACCCTGACCATGTGTATGTGCTCGAGGATCCAGATAAATGAAAATCCAGTGCGGGCTAGCACTGGATTTTAGATGGTGCAACTCATCAAAAGCAGCATCATGTCTTTGTCAGAGTAGTAGGATATCGGTTTCTACACCTAGTGTCTATCCAACCTTGATACGATGATAATGCCTAGCACTGGAATAAGTAGCAGTGTAAAGGCCAGTCGTAAGGATGCAGCTTCGGCCACACTGCCCACAATAACCGGAACGACTAAGAACGCCGTATAGCCAAACACCGTCACCGCTGACGCAGCCTGTCCTGCTCGCTCTGGAATTGCGTGTGCGGCTTGCGAATATGCCACTGGTGCCAAGGGAGATAGTGCCAACCCCACCAGTAGCAGACCAAAAGCTACAGGCAAGGTTGTAGTGAATACTGTTACCAACAATAATCCTGTTAGTGTCAAAAGTCCTGAGGTTAGCACCACGCGTTGTTCACCGAAGCGTCGTAAGGCAATACCACTCACCAAGCGGCCTACAACCGCTGCACCATAAAGTAAAGCGACACTTACACCACCTGCTAACGCACCACTGCCGATAAAACGGCGTAGGTAGAGTGAGACATAACCCTCGAGCCCAGCATCTACCGAAAAAGTTGAGATGATTAAAAGTGCTGCTAGTAGCACACCGCGATTTTCTAGAACACGACCTTTGGGGATCTTAGCTGCTTTGGGAAGTGATTGCGCTGGAAGTGGTGCAATTACCGCCGCAACTGCACCTATTACTAAAATTATTGCTAAAGCTAGATATGTTGTCACATAGCTTGAGCCCATCCAAAGCGCAATACCTGAAAAGAGCGCGCCTATTGACGCACCGAGGCTCCAGCTTGCATGCATAAAGGTAAGACTTTGGCTGCTATGTTGTCGCTCGAAATCCCCACCAATCGTATTGGCGATGAGGTCAAAAAAGCTGATAGCCAAACCGCCGATAGCGAAAGCTACCAAGAGCTGTGAGTAGGTTTGGATGATGGAGAGTAAACCGAAGAATAGTGTTGTACCAACAAGTGAGAAAATTATTATAACGCGGCGATGAAATAAGTCAGCAAGCTTACCGCCGAAGACAAGTGTAATAACACCTGCACCAGCCATACTTGTGAGTGCCACACCAAGCTGGGCTGAGTCCACGCCAAGTGCGTTTGTTAGGTCGGCAAGCAAAACGACCCATGCACCAGATTGAAGACCTAAAAGAAAGAAGGTTGTTAAACAAACAAAAAACTGTTGAGTTTTGAATAAAACATGTGAAGAGGCGGTATAATAGCGCGACATGCGCATAAAAAAGTACTGCATGAAAGGTACTCCCTAGATTGTCAAGGGCAAAAAATTGACAGACCAGTCCCTATGTTGGGCATACGTCCCCGCCGCCGCAAGGTCGTGAAGGTCCAGTCGTCAGTACCTGATGCATTGATTTAGGTTAACACAAAAGGGTAGTAACAGTGCAAGCGTTGTGATTATTTTTCAGATGACAACGCAAACCCCTTATTAAACTGCTCATGCAGAAACACAAACACAAATAAGTGGCGACAAAATCATTATCGCAATATACGATAGCAGCCTGTGCTACACTCTTGAAAGCGCGCGGGCTATGTGTCTTTTCATGTAACTTCAAGCAATCCTGATGGATGACATTTTCTTAGCACGATATCTTAACAATCTAGTCGGCATAGTCCAGCGTTTACGTGAGGTTTGAGTTGTGTCAATTTTTGGCTCTTTTGATGAATTACCTTTTCCAGATGTTGTTAGTATGCTCGAGCGTCGTGTGGGTCACCTACGCGTTTGGAACGTGTCTGAGGGTAAGCGCTATACTTTGCACCTTAACAAAGGAAGGTTGCAAGCTTTGCAGGTAGACACAACTTGGTTCCGCGACATGTTTGAGTTGCGTGAAACTATTATAAGTATGATGCAAGCGAGTCAGGGTAAGTTTGAATTTGAGCGCTGTGCTTCTAGCGAATTGGCAACTGACTTTGACAGACCAATGCACTTATTGTTGTTGAGTGCGTCTACTGCAATTGATGAGATCAACCTTTACCGTCACCATTTTGCAGACGCTAGAACACGATTTTCGGTTGTTGGCAATTTAGACACGTGGGCAGATCATCATCTGCAACATTTTTGGCAACATGGGCAGACGGCACTTGTACAAGGTGCTAGCGCCAAAGAGTTAGCACTGAGCCTGGGATTGAGTTTGGAAGATGTGCAACTCTGCTTATATAAGTTGCGCACGCTCGGGGTCGTTGCGCCTGTTCAAGAGTTTCGGCAGCGCGCGCAGCAACGCCGCCGAGCCGCCCAGCGTTCAGCTCAACGGACGTCTCAACCTCAGCAGCCTATGCCTCATCCAAGTACAAAACATCAACCTTCACAGTTAGCAACTATCCAAGCATCAACACACCTGCCACCAGATAAATCGTCAGTAAATAAAACGCCAGCAGATAAGATGACTGATCTAACCGATGAATTTGCCGATTTAATCGCTTGGGCAGATGAGCTTGATCAAAAGTCAACCCCACCTCCCAACCCGCTGTTGGTACAGGCTGAACCCGCCAGTGCGCCTCAGCCTGCATCTGTAGTTTCCGCTGAGCAGTCTCCACGCTACCAACCTCGTCTTCAAGTTGATAGCCAGCAAGTTGATAGCCAGCAAGTTGATAACCAGCAAACCGCACCATCTCAGCATTCTGATAGGCAGGAAACGATGATTCAACGCATGCTTCGAGCTTTATCTTTTGGAAAGCGCTCATGAGCGATATGAATAACGATATCAACAATCCCGATCAAAGCGTAAATGATACTTTATGGTCAGATAGTACCAATGTGTCTACAAATAACATGCCAACAGACAATGAACTGACAGATAGTGAGCCAATGGAAATAGTAGCTACCAGCATGATTCAACCGCTCAAATTAGTTGTATCTGGACCTGTAGGCGCTGGCAAAACATCGTTTGTGCAAAGCTTATCTGAAACTGAGGTCGTCGAAACGGACGAGGTTGCTTCTGAAGATATAGGTAAAGACCGTACCACTGTTGCGCTAGATTTTGGCACGCTAACTCTGGATGGTATTCCGCTGTATCTATTTGGTACGCCCGGTCAGGATCGCTTTGATTTTATGTGGGAAATTCTGTGTGAAGGTGCGCTTGGCATGATTTTGCTTGTCGCTGGGGACAAACCCAAAGATTTACCGCACGCGCGTAACATTTTGGAATTTGTTACCAGTCGCGTGCCAGTACCGTTTATTGTAGGTGTAACCCGTCAAGATTTGCCTAAAGTTTGGGATCCTGAAGACATTGCTGACTATTTTGGCTTAGAACCTCAGCAAGTTGTAGGTCTGAACGCAACTAGTCCTACAGGAGCAGTACTTGCCCTGATTGCGCTACTGCGGTTGATTCATCAGTACGACTATGAACCGCGCCTGTAGTAAGTCAGCTTGAAGCTACAAGCTTAGCTATAGATACTCCCGACTTCAACTAGGAGGTCGTCATGCCACAACATTGCCCTTACAATACTTCTTAATGTGGTCCCGCTTGCACAGACGTGCTGTATTAGCTATGTTTGAAGGTCTTTGATTTGCAGGTTTTACTGTAGCAAAGTTGAAGCACAACTATTTGTCTGTGTTTAAGCTGGAGTTGATGAACTATAGGCAGAAACCTGTTTGCAGCAGTTGTAAACAGGATAGTCATAGGAGGATAAGCAATGAGTAAACAGGAACAACTACAGAGCATTTTAGAAGAAGTACGTGCGGCCATTCCCGAAGTTAAGGGGGCAATTATCGCCTCAACGGACGGCCTTGCTATCGTGCATTCACTCAGTAGTGGCGACCCTAATAGGGTGGCGGCTATGGCTGCAACGGCGCTGGGTCTTGGTAAGCGCATTACCAATACTTTGGGGGTGGGCACGCTTTCAGAAACAACGGTAACGGGCGCAGATGGTCAGGTCTTTTTGTACGCAGCAGGAACTGAGGGTGTGCTTTCGGTTATTGCCGGGGCAGACGCTAACGTGGGGCTTATTCACTTAGAAGCGCGCGACGCCGCCAAGAAGATTGCCGAGGTTATCTAAGACAAGTAGTATCTGCTTGCTAGATGTCTCACTAACGACCTGCGCTTGCTGTTAAAGGAGAAAAATCATGGAAGAACGAAAAAGTTGGAGTGTCAAAGGAGAAGCAATTCAACAGGACTTGCTCGAGCTCGTCCATTTAGAAGACAGTGAAAAAGCCTTGCTCGTTGCCATGCAAGATGCTGCTAGCGCGCAAGCTCCTATCATGGTCAAAGCGTTTTACGAGCGCCTTTTTGCCCATGACAACACCAAAGAATATTTTGAAGGTGCTTCTATGGAGCGTCTGCAAACTATGATTGCGGACTGGTTTACCGAACTGTTTAGCGGTGACTACGACACGAGCTACGTAAAAAAGCGTATTGAAATTGGCGAGATTCACGTGCGTATTGGCTTGCCTGTGCGCTACCCGCTAGCGATGTTAGACATTATTAGTCAACATGGGCTCGAGGTTACAGCCACAAGTGATGACCCTGAAGCAGCTAAAGCTGCCTTCCTCAAAGTGTTATCGCTAGACGTTGCTATTTTTAATCAAGCTTATGAAAACAATCAGTTGCATCACCTTGCAGAACTAGTTGGTGGTGAGCGGTTGGCGCGTTTGTTACTTTCAGGTACAACTTAGGATTAACTACGAAGAGCTATGACCAGCGTTTTGCACGCTGTAATCCTTTAGACGTTGGTTATGGTTCTTTAGTTTTGGTTCTTTAACGGCATCCAGAATAAAATTACATATTTATAGCAGTTCCAAGATTGGTTCCCCCACACTGAGTGGGTCGATTTCTACTCCCCTAGGTCGCACGCGCAATTGCCTGTGGCAATTACTCGTGGAAATGCTATTAAAGTAAATATCTGGCGCGCAACATGCACAAACGGCAGGAACGAATAGCACATATAAGGTTAAAGGTTCATCGTACAATAAGTGCTAGGTCATGGCTAACGTTACAGTAATAGAAGATAACAAAACCATTGTATTTCTTATTGAGGCCATTCTCGAGTCTCAACAGCACCGCGTGTCGGTGTATTCAGATGGTGCAAGTGGGCTGCTAGCTATGCGGGAAGCCTCACCTGATCTACTTGTGCTAGATGTTGGCCTACCTGACATGAGCGGCTTTGAAATTGCTGAATTAATGCGTGGAGATGTTGCTCTAGCAGATATTCCCATTTTGATGCTAACGGCATTAAACGATGTTGACAGCCGTGTGCGCGGTCTGCAAGTTGCTGATGACTATCTAAGCAAACCCTTTGAAAAGCGTGAATTTGTGGCCCGCATTGACGCCCTGTTGCGGCGCAGCACCCGCTCGAGTGGCCTCAAAGGCCGGCTCGAGCTCATCGGCGGGGCTGGGGCTGCTGTGCAGATTGTTGCGCTTGTTCACCCCAAAGGCGCACTTATCTTTGATGACGGGGTAGTGGTGTATTTTGACCAAGGACGAGTTATTGGCATTAGCTACCACGAAGAAGGGCTTACCGCTGAAGAAGCTGTGGCTAAGGTCTTTTGCCGCGAACACGGTGGCTTCCGCTTTGAACCAGCTGCCAAACTCCCCAACCCCACATTGGATCTTGACCCTATGACGGTTTTGCTCGAGGCTGCCCGGGTCACCGATGAAACAGTTGAAACAGAACGCATTCGACTTGAAGACGACCATCAACCTATTAATACGGACGCCAAAGGCCTCACCGTCGTGCCTAATCTGATGGTTGCGCAAACCTATATTGAACGTTTGCAAGGACAGCAAACCTTTAATGCACGCGAGCAGTGGGACACCAAGCACAACGACACCTGTGTTGTGTTTGAAGGTAATGTGCTCATTTTGGTGGCACTGCACAGCAAATTAAGTGATATTCCAGAACGGTTAACCAAAATTCTCACATAACCTTATCGAATGAATATTAGTACCATCCTTAGATTAAATTCAAGATACTTTCACTCGGCCAACCTGAACTCGGAGTTAATTTACGTCAGAGACACGTCTTGTGGAAGTATGAGAGAAATTACGTTCTGAAACACGACAAAAATGGCCTATGTAGCCTAAATGATGTTCATTCAAAGGCTGGTGGTCTTTATAGCTGCATCGTGATATGTGTCAGAGACCTAAGTACACGACAAAACGTCCAAAGCCTGTTGTAGGAGAGAGGGATCG
>CAZMCW010000229.1:0-7850 GCA_964564405.1 uncultured bacterium | reverse complement strand
GTCATAGAGGGCATTGGCACCGACGACGCGCACAGGCACGTCTTCGTCGTTACCGGGGAAGATCACGCGAATCTCGGCACCCTCGAGCATAGTGATACTGCGGTCCTCGAGCGCCCGACGAACCACATGATAGTTGGTGATAATTTGCCCGTTGTCGCCAACGACAAACCCGCTACCAGAGCCTTGGCTAGGTGGAAGTGGCATATTGTCGAACTCTTCCGGGTCAAAGTCTTCGGGTAAATTAAAAAAGTCGCGGAACTGCTCGGGGATTTGCTCTAAAAAATCGCTAGGGTTTTGCCGCTCACCTTGCACTTCTACGGTAATTGCCACCACGCTTGCGCCGTAAGTTTCAATCACGTCGATGGTGTTTTGCTCGTCCTCGAGAAAAGCACGACCTTCGTCAATGGGCGTGATGGTTTGCTGGGCAGCTACATTAGGTGAGGTTGTCAATACAACCACAAACGCCGCCACGCTAAGCATGAGCGTGAGAAGAATATTCCGAGCGTAGGTATTGCTAGCTTGCTTCATAAATCAAATAATCCTTTCGATAGTCTTGTGTGCATTCCACTGCAAGTAAAGGATCACAGTCAAATGCATCCTAGGCTTATCTAAGCTTGTATCAACGAAACTCCTATAGTTCCCTTGATAAAACTGTAGCTACATACCTTGCGTCTAAATTAAGCATATTTGATGAAAATCTTATGAGAAAATCATCAAGTCATATTGAGACGTGTACATCCCATATATCTAAGATTGGGGCTGACTCCATCACAGGTTAGACGCACATGTGATGTAATGGTTTTATTAGAGCGTGTTGTTACGTCTAGAGCAAGCTTTGAAAGCACAGAGTAAGGTGCGTGTGAATCAACACTTAAGTCTGTGAATCTGCACTTAAGACTTGATGGCCTTATTTTAATGACCCTAGCTTTAAATGACCCTAGCTTTAAACGACCCTAGCTTTAAAGATGTTCCTATCTTCAAGCTCGAGCTGCCCGCTTTGCTGACCAACTTTCAAGTCCTACAACAACCACAAACGCAAACGCTGCTAGCCCAAACGCACCTACAGCTTCACCTAATGACGTAGGCAAGACGTTGACAAGTACATCTTCTCGAAGTTGTTGCCAAGGCCAGACTTTGCGCAGACTCCCCAACATAAACCCGCACAAAAGCGCAATGGTCACATCGTGATAGCGCGCAAGTGTCCAACGTAACACCCGTGCAACACTGAGTAGCCCGCTCACAGCTCCAAGTCCTACTGTAGCAATCACCGCAAAATCAAATTGATTGACGGCTGCCAAAATAAGTTGGTATTTACCTAACAGCACCAAAATGAACGCGCCAGAAATACCTGGCAAAATAAGCGCGCACACGGCAATAAAGCCGCTCAAAAACAAAAACCACAAACCTGTTGGGGTAGCTGCTGGGGTTAAGCCAACCAGCCCAAAGGCAATGACTGTGCCAAGTGCAAACATAGCGTAGGTGGGTGGGTGCCAGCGGCTCACGCGCTTGCGAACCGTTACCACCGAGGCCGCAATTAGGCCAAAGAAAACACTCCAAATGGCGACGGGATAGTGCTCGAGGAGTTGCTCGAGCACCCGTGCTAATACCACAATAGCAAGCCCAATACCCAGCCCTAAAGTCCCCAAAAAACGCCACGGGATTAAGGCTATGGCGCGTTGCCAGTGGCGTTGCCAAATCGCTCGCCAAAGCATGGGGCGGGTGAGCGCGCTAATCCCATCAATCAGCTCTTCGTAAATGCCAACGAGGAGCGCCACGGTGCCACCAGACACCCCTGGAATCACATCTGCACTGCCCATGAGCATGCCTTTAAGGAGTAGCACAGCATAATCGGTGGCGGTTCTAGTTGCTGGCTGCTCAGGTGATGGCGTTACTATCTCTTCTTCTAGGGGTGAGGTTGTAGCCGCTGGAACTGTATCTGCTGAAGGTACTGAAGATGGTCTGGACATGAGGTAACTCCATACTATTCTGGGTAAAAGCTTGTATCTGGGTAAAAGCTTGTATCTGGGTAAAAGCTTGTATCTGGGTAAAGGTTCAGGGTAAAAGCTAACGACATGGTTTATAAAAATGTCCATCAAGCATGGTGGGAGCATGAGCGCGTGTAGCATCTAGCGTTTATAAGTGGTAGCTAAGGGTACTTCCCTGACATCAATCTGCTGACTGCTTGGCTAAGATAAAGCTAGTATTGAGGGTGAATCAGATATGAACAGCAACACTTAGCCAGTATCGGCACCGTCATTAAACTCGTTATAGCTTGGCACAGACTAACCGTGATAGCAGTAAGCAAAGCTCTACACTAATAAGATTATCCGCCCAACGTGACAAGTGCGTGTCAATATAAACCTCGAGCAATATTATAGGAAGCATCTAAACACCAACCTAAAGGAGTACGTGATATGTCTGGTGACACAATTTGTGCCATTCCAACTAAAAAACCTCGCTGTTATTTGGTGTACGCACTTGCTCCTCAAGGCGTGCAGGCGTCAGATGCCAACCGCATTATCAACGAGATGACAGCTGACCTACACTTGCCGCTTGCATTATGGCACGATCACTTTATTGGACAACCGGGTGGGAGCATCATTTTTTATGTGGAAACTCAAGATGAGCAGCAAGCTTTGTTTGAGAGTCAATACCTTAAGAGTTGGAAGGTCGACTACCGGCCGTTAGTGTTTTCGTTTAATCCAGCTGCGTTTGACGCCCAAACAGGATTTACCCTCAAAAATTACCGGGCAACCGACTGGCAGCAGTTGCGCACACAAGCACGTCCTAACTACGGCGAACGCAACGTTGCTTCCGAAGCAGAAACAGCTGAAGAAGCTTAAAAGTGACCTCTCATATCGATTCAGCATTTCTATGTACGCCCCTGTAGGCTTGATGCCGTCCCATCAGAATCGTTAGCTGTTTCTAAAACATAGCTTGTTTCTGTATAAGGGCTGTCTTACTGATGCTCAGAAGCCAGGTGAATTGATTGCTCGAGCAATCAACGCAAAAAGATATTGGTAGTTTCAAAGGAGTAAAACACATGAGCTTAGGGCCTGACCTAGATAGCTTACTTGCAGAGTTAAACGTCACCGAAGAGATGTTCGACGCGCTTTCGTCGCAACTTGTTTGGCGTATTGGACAACGCGATGATGACGGACGTGTAATCGTTAGGGTGGGTTTTGCGACCACAACAAGTCACTTTGCAGGCTTGCCCAAACTCAAAAATGCTTCAGATCAAGACCTCGAGGTAGCTCTTAAAGAAGGTAACCTCCGTGTTGAGTGGGTCAGTCCTTCTTAAACTCTTGATTGTGTAAGCGCAAACTTACATCAGCTAGCACGGTCATCAACTATAGCGATATGCATAAACATTGGGCTGTAAACGGAGCGGGTCTATTGGTACTCGCCTAGCTCGGTAAGTATGGAGCTAGCTCCATACTTACGGCTAACGCTATAATCTATAACCCTACACTGAGAGGACAATCTTCACAGATTCTCCAACGTCTGTACATCTAGTGTCCGTACACTAAGTGACGTTACGCTGGCTAAGATTCGCTATAGTGCTTAGTAGTCGTAATTACAGTAAGATGGTTACTGCAAGTACCACCAACCCTAAGCACAGTGTATGTTTATACCAAACACACCCTTAAATAGCGTACACACCTTAATAAAGTACATAAGGCCCAACTGCGGCGATGAAACCACCTGTTGGTTATTGGATACATGACCATTGTGACGCCGTAAGTGACCTGCTAAGCTAAATTTATACGTAAGCTACATATTTTGATGTCAGCTTTACAGGTGGCATCATGGGTCTAGTTCAAAAGGAGTTCAAAACCAGCACCTTCATACGGTGAAACCACGTCATGAAAATTACCAACACAGTCACGTTTGATATTCACCTCACGCTTGACCAAGCGCGCTCACTCGACTTTGTGCGCGACGTTCGCAAGAGTCTTGCTCATGCGTCATTTTTGAGCGATTTACAAGTGAGCGATGTTCCTAACGATCCCTTTGAGGATACCCTTAGCGACATTGCGGTTCAGTCAGCTCAGCCTGCTAATGACCTTTCAGCCATGCAGCAAGTTGAGGCAAGTATTGTGGTAAACGCCGCGCTTTTTGGTGAGCGCGCGTTGAGCTTTCAAAGCTTTGTGCGCCCAACTGCTAAAGGGGCGCGGCTCGAGGCCCTGCCGTTTTCGGAACCCAAGCTGGGTTGGGCAGAAGTGTCCGGTACAGCCTTAGTGCAACCCCTCCCACAAGGTAGCAACATCACCTACACGTTTGACATTACGATTCACTTGGACTTGCCCGAAGCTGACAAATGGGGCGGTAAAGCACTCAGCAAGATGATTCACTACACAGCTCAGCGGACGCTCGAGCGCATTACCAGTGCATTTCCCAGAGACATTCAAAGCGCAGCAGATGCGTTTCACTTGCAGTACAGTCAAGCTTAGACGCAAATTCACAACTCAAGCAATGTTAATGCCACCTTGATGGACTCGAGGTGGCATTTTCGTTAATTGTAGATGTTGATATGGTACCAAAACAACCGGAAATGATATGACCTCAGCTAAATGGCAACCACTTAGTATCTGTCTGGCTACTTTCGACCGTTTTTTCGATGAACTTCACGCCGCGTGCGCCGTCGAGTACAGTCGGGAAGTCACCTTCTAGCTCGCCTAGTGCTGTGCCGTTTTTCTTGGCGCGAATGGCCTCAGCAGCGCCTAGGTAGACGTTGGCAAAAGCCTCCAAAAACGCTTCCGGGTGGCCGGCAGGAATACGGTTGGCTTTTTGCGCGGCATCACACAAGTAGTCGTTACCGCGCCGGTATATCTGAGTTGGTTGCCCCAGCATAGTTACATACAAATCATTGGGATACTCTTGGTGCCAGGTGAGGCTACCTTCGGTGCCGTGTACCCGTAAACGCAAGTCATTTTCACCACTAATCGAAATCTGCGACGAGATTAAGACGCCCCGTGCACCATTGGTAAAGCGCAATAGCAGATTACCGTCGTCATCTAGCTGGCGGCCGTCCACAAACGTGGTGAGGTCAGCGCAGATAGCCTCGAGCTCTAAGCCTGTCACTGTACTCACCAAGTTTTCTGCGTGCGAGCCAATGTCACCAATACATCCTGCAGCACCCGAACGCGCGGGATCGGTGCGCCACTCAGCTTGTTTAAGGCCACTTTCTTCTAATTTGGTCGCCAGCCAACCTTGGTTGTACTCGACAATCACTTTGCGGATGTTTCCAAGTTTGCCGCTCGCCACCATATAACGCGCTTGTTTGACCATAGGGTAGCCCGTGTAATTGTAGGTCACGGCAAACACAACGTCTTTAGCTTTGACGGTATCTACCAAGGTTTGTGCTTGTTCAGAAGTGTGCACCAGCGGTTTGTCGCAGACTACATGAAAGCCAGCCTCAGCAAAAGCTTGAGCAACTGGGAAGTGCACGTGATTTGGCGTCACGATGGACACAAAGTCGATGCGCTCACCTTCGGGTAGGGCAGATTCACGTTCGAGCATCTCTTCCCACGTGCCGTAATTGCGGTCATCTGCAAGCCCTAAGTCTTGCCCAGATGCTTTGGCTTTGTCTGGGTTAGATGACAACGCGCCAGCCACAAAGTCAATCTGCCCGTCCAGCGCCATTGCGTGACGGTGAACTGCACCAATAAACGCGTCGCGTCCGCCGCCAACCATGCCAGCTTTTAGTTTTTGTGCCATGTTGTCCTTTCAGGTTTCAGCAGTTTAGAATTGTGTTGTACAGACGCGAAATACACTCAGCGCCCTGATCTTGTATAAATTTGCTCAAATGTTAATTGCATGTTGACGCATGGAACATCAATCAGGTCATCTTTGTTAAAGGTGCGTTCTTCCCAGCCTTCGGCGACTTTGTAGTAGCCAGTGACTTTACGCTTGCGGCTGTCGACGGTCAAGTAAAGCTGTAAAGATGCAAGTTCCATGTATGCAAACCGTTTTTCAGATAAATCTGTGCGTGAGGTTGTTTTACTTAGGACTTCTACAAGTACGCAGGGTTCTGTTTCGTAATAATCATCGACAGGGGGAGTACATACCAACATAACATCAGGGTAGTAGAAGACGGCGTCGTTCACACGTAATTTCACATCATTTGTGTGTATACGACAGGAGGTTGCCTCTAGGGCATTGCCTATAATCCTTCCTATATTTCCGGTAATAATACTATGCTGGATAGATCCACCTGACATCGCATGAACTTCGCCGTACACGTATTCGTGGCGCATATCTGCGTCACGCTCATCCTCGAGGTATTCCTCAACAGTGATGTGGTCGATAATTCTTAGTGAGTGCATATTACCTTCAGTTTACTTCTCAAACGCAGCGTCAAAGGCAATATCGGAAGGTTTAAAGTCGAGGTTTTTGACAAACGCGGCGGACTCGGTAGCGCCATGGACGCGGTCCATGCGGCCGTCTTCCCATTCCACGCTTAGCGGTCCCGTGTAGTTGATGTCGTTTAAGGCCACGATGATGTCTTCAAAACGCACGTCACCGCGCCCTACCGAGCGAAAATCCCAGAAACGACGTGCGTCTCCAAATGAAGTATGTCCGCCAAACACACCCACATCACCGTTACCGTGTCCCCACCAGACGTCTTTCATGTGGGCGTGGAACATGCGCTCGCCAAAGGTGCGAATAAATCTCACGTAGTCCACGCCTTGATACGCGAGGTGCGAGGGGTCGTAGTTGAAGCCAAAGCGGGGGTGTTGGTCAACCGCAGCGAGTGCCCGTTCCGATGACGCAATGTCAAAGGCAATTTCAGTTGGGTGAACTTCCAACGCAAAGTTAACGTCAACCTCGTCAAAGACATCCAAAATAGGCTTGAAACGGGTGCCAAAATCCATAAAGCCAGCTTCCCAGTAGTCTTGGCTAGTAGGTGGGAAGGCATAAAGTGAATGCCAAATAGATGACCCCGTAAACCCAGTTACGACTTTCACGCCCAGCTTGGCGGCAGCTTTAGCGGTATCCGCTAGTTCGGTTGCTGCCCGCTGGCGCACACCTTCAGGGTCGCCGTCGCCCCAGATGTGTTCGGGCAAAATATCTTTGTGGCGGGTGTCGATGTGATCGCAGACAGCTTGACCTACCAAGTGGTTGCCAACCGCGAAGTAGGCTAGTCCATGTTGCTCGAGCAGTGCTTTGTGATTATCAATGTAATCATCTTCGGTAAGTGCCCGCTGGACTTCAAAGTGGTCGCCCCAACAAGCGAGCTCGAGCCCGTCGTAGCCCATGCTTTTAGCAAGTGGTGCCAGCTCTTTAATGGGTAAGTCAGCCCATTGTCCGGTAAAAAGTGTTACAGGTCGTGCCATTATGAAACCTGCCTTTCTGAAAGACGCATTGATTGAGAGGCGTGTGTTGTGGGGCGATGAGTCTGTTAGCATCAACTACTAACCAGATATCTTTTGGTTAGACAGAGTTACATCATCTAACGACTAACCAGAGATATATCAAGACAACACATCAGTACAACGACCGTATACATCCTAATCTCAGATCAAATGCTAGTTGCTGTGGCATGTCGCCACGTTGAACTTGGACTTTCCTAGACTACCTACAACCGTTTTTGTGTGGGGCAAGCGGGCTTACATAATGATGCTGAGTGATGTCATCAGCTTTAAGAATGAACAAGACGGCTTACGAGCGCAATATAAAGGCGGTCTGTCTCTGGATTTTTACGTTAAGATGCCTATGCAAAACTGTGACTGTAAGCGTCATTAACCTACAGTCAGCAACGTCGATAACGCAGATGTAAGTAACATGACTAAGGCGAGTCTCAGAGCAAGCAGTGTGATGTCCAAACATGAGGTGCTAGCTACACG
>CAZMCW010000228.1:1010-7867 GCA_964564405.1 uncultured bacterium | reverse complement strand
CCAGTTGCTTCAGCCGCAGCCTTTGTCACCGTTCCCAATGGGGTCGTGGTGGCGTAGGCAGGCATAAACTGATGTTCTGCAAGTTGCAAAAAATCCAAAATAGGTTCAGCGTAGCTGTGTTTATGAATATCAAACACGCCTAAGGGGTCTGCACTGGCCCAACTGGTTTTGGCGTCTTCGGTAAGTTTTTCGACCAAGTAGCCGTGAACCTCTACAAAACGTGCCGTTTGGCGGTAGTGTTCAGGTTCGTGGCGCAGCATCCACGCGAGGCTGTAAACCGAGGTTGTCATATCCGGTGGGCGTCCCGTGATGGTGTGTAAGGTTGCCTCACCAAGTTGCTCGCTAAGCCAGTCCACCTCGTTGGCACAGCGGCCGTCGAGCCATAAAATAGCCGGACGTACCGGCTCACCGCGACTGTTCAGGGCGGCAACGGTTTCGCGTTGGTTGGAAATGGCGAGAGCGGCAACTCTATTGGCATCAATATGCTGCCAGAGTTGTTGCAAGGCCTCACAAGTGGACGTCCACCAGTCGTTGGGGTGTTGCTCGAGCCAATCCGGGCGCGGATTCTGCATGTCTAAGCTGCTGCGACCCTCAGCGAGTGGCGTTCCCTTGCTGTCCCAGGCAATAGCTTTGGTGGCCGTCGTGCTCGAGTCAATGCCAATGACAATATCTTTCATAGGCTTATAGCATTTTCCTTTCTAACTAGTCTAACTAGTCTGACTAGTCGATTTACAAATTTATCACATAAGCAGGTGTACGAAGTTCTGTTATAAATGATCAATGTTAGTGGTGTATTTGAGGAAAGGGAGAAGGGGTGAAAGGGGGATAGGGAGACTTCAGCAATGACATCCTAGACGTGTGTGTCACAACATTGTGAGGTTGCTACTGACAAGATCATCAGGTGAGGGTGCTTTTGCACGCAATTCAACATTGACTAGATTTGACATCCAAATTGGTCTAACTTGACACAGAAGGATATTAATCAAGTTGCAAACTGCATCAACTTGGCTTCGCTGGCATCGGCTCGAGCCAAATCTGCAGTAATACGCCCATTTTTAAGCACCAAAATGCGGTCGCTCATGCCTAAAACCTCGGGTAATTCAGACGATACCAAAATGATGCCCTTGCTAGCACTCGCAAACGCAGACATAAATTTGTAGATTTCGCTTTTGGCACCGATATCAATGCCGCGTGTAGGTTCGTCTAACAGCAAAATGCGCGGCCCAGTCAGCAGCCAACGCGCTAAGATGACCTTTTGCTGGTTGCCACCACTTAGATACTTCACAAGTTGTCGGGGTGAAGCCATGCGCACGTCTAAATCTTGGGTTACTGTGCTGACTTCTTGTTTGACGTTGCGCTCGAGCACCACCCCAGCACGGTTCAAACGCGGTAACGACGCAATTGTGACGTTATCTTTGACCGACAGGGGTGACAGTAACCCGCTTTGTTTGCGGTCCTCGGTCACCAGTGCAAAGCCGTGAGCCATGGCAGCCGCCGGGCTGTGGCAACGAATAGGTTTACCGTCTAGCGTGAGCGTGCCAGTTGCGTTGGCAAGTCCAAAGAGGTCTTGTAGTAACTCGGATTTACCTGCCCCCATAAGCCCAAACACACCCAAAATCTCACCTTTGTGCAGGTCGAACGACAGGTTGTGGCTGTACGGTTCGCAGCTGAGGTTGCGAACCTCGAGCAAGACCTCATCTGCTGGTTTGTTGCTTTTGGGAAACGCTTGCACCGCTTTACCCGTCATGAGCTGCACAAGTTCATCCTGATGTGTCTCGGCAACGGGCAATGTGGCAATTAAACTGCCATCGCGCAGTACGGTGGCATCGTCAGCAATCTCAAAAATCTCGCCAAATTTGTGGGAAATGTAAATGATGCCTTTGCCTTGAGTTTTAAGCACCCGGATGACCTCGAGCAAGCCCTCAATCTCTTTATCTCCCAACGCAGAGGTTGGTTCGTCCATAATTATAATGTCTGAGTTATAAGAAATGGCTTTGGTAATTTCCACCAGTTGCATCTCAGCCAAGCTCAAACTTTTCATGGCACGTTTTGGGTTGATGCTCAGATTGAGCCGCTCGAGCACGTCCGTTGCTTGCTTATTAAGCGTGCGGTAATCCACCATAAAGCCTAAGTTGACCGGTTCACGCCCTAAAAAGATGTTTTCGGCAACGGTCATGTCGGGTACGTGGCTAAGTTCTTGCTGAATGATCGAGATACCTGCGTGAAGTGCTTGTTCAGGGCGATGAAAATTAACCGACTGCCCGCGCAGACGAATCTCGCCGCTGTCACGGCTGTGAATGCCGACCAGCAAGTTCATTAGCGTGGACTTACCCGCGCCATTTTCGCCTAGTAATGCATGTACCGTACCTGCTTGGACTGTAAGAGACACGTTTTTAAGCGCTGGCACGCCAAAAAAGCTTTTGCTAACGTTGCGAATTTCGAGTAACTGAGCTGTCACGGGTTGATCCTTTCGGCGATTTTTAATTTACGTATGGAGGTTATCTTCATCAATTAGGTGGTGTACGACGTACGGTTACAGATGACGACTGTTAAATGCTGGAAAAAGAGCAGGGGGAAAGGGAGATTTCATCAGAAGCAACCTATGCTCACGCCAAAACACGTATTACATTTTCAGAGAGGTAATTTAGTAGGCATATTTTAAGTTTGAGGTTGATATTTTTTTGCACTTTCAAAACTAAAGATACGTATAAGTGTTGTGGCTGACAGCTTGAACGTCACCTAGTTGATGCTTGAGTGACCGCCTACAAAAAGCAATAAAGCAGCGCCGCTCAGGTGAGAAGCGCTGCAGTGTTTACTACGTCATCTAAAAGATCAAAGCTTAACGGCGGGTGAGGGCGTCGCGTTCCTCGAGCAGCGCGTCAACATTTTCTGGGGTGATAAACGTCCACGGTACGTTGTAGACAGCTTCACTACCGTCAGCCCAGTCGAGGTCTTCATACTGGGTCCAAAGTTGTCCTTGGGGTTCGTAACTTTCGCCGATGATGCCGCGCAAAAGCACGTCCAGGGAACCCTCAGCTTGACCGCGCGCATCTTGCAACAAGCTAAAGTTCAGTGAGCCGTCTTTGACAGCCAGTAGCGCGTCACTAATGCCGTCAATGCCAGATGTTGGCATCATGGCGGGGTCCATGCCGCGTGCTTGTAGCGCTTGAATGGCACCAAGGGCCATTTCGTCGTTTTGACCAATCACGCCATCGATCTCTTCACCGTGGGCAACTAACCAGTTTTCCATACGGTCAAGTGACTCAGCCCGTGACCAGTTGGCGGTTTGCATTTCCAAAATATTGATGCCTTCGGCGGCTTCAATGGCCTCGAGGTTGCCTTCGCGGCGCTCAATCTGCGCAGATTGACCTAGCGGACCTTCCAAAATAACAACATTGCCTGACCCGCCCATAAGCTCAATCACGCCTTCAGCTTGTAAGCGCCCAGCCAGCACGTCATTTGAGCCAACATAAGACAGCAGTTGATCGCTATTGACCCGCGTGTTGGAGCCTACTACGGGAATCCCAGCAGCCACCGCAGCGTCTACGGCAGCAGCACCAGCCTCAATGTCAATAGGCACAAAAATGATGCCGTCAAAGTCTTGTGACACCATCGTTTCAAACTGACCAAATTGCACAGATGCGTCGTAGCGACCATCAAAAACTGTCAGTTCCACGGTGCCGTCGAGCACGGCTGGGTGACGCTCTAATGCCGTTGTCCACAATTGCATGTACTCAGCTTGTAAGCCGTAGACGGCAGCGCCAATGCGAATAGGCTCGTCCTGCGCGCTAGCAAACAGCCCAAAAGCTAGAAAAACTACTAATAAAACTCGTTTCATGTTCAATCCTTTCGTAATTGTCACGTCTGTGACACAAAATTTAATCATCAAGTCGAAAAGTTTTAGCTGGAACAAGGTTGAGCGACTTTAGGTTGTACGGGTAACTGTTATCTGAGATTAACGAAAATGTACCTCCTTTGAAGACACGCAGGGTGGGTTGACAGTAGTAGCAAACGCGTTTCTCACATCAATAACGCGCGAGGAAATAGCGTTGGAAATATCAAAATGAGATTGTCTCTTTTGCTTTAATGCCATCTAGCGTCTCCGGAGTGAATCCAGCAGAACTGCCGCGATAATGATGGCACCTTTGAACACAAGCTGATAATAAGCAGATACGCCTAGCAGGTCGAGGCCGTTGTTGACCACGCCAATAATCAGCGCGCCGATGAGCGACCCAAAAAGCGTGCCTTGCCCGCCAAACAAACTGGTGCCGCCAATAACTACAGCGGCGATAGCATCTAGCTCGTAGGTTGTGCCTGCTTGGGGCAAACCTGCGGTGGTGCGGGCGCTCAAAATAATGCCGCCTAGCGCTGCCAAAAGCCCACTGATGCCAAACACACTTAACTTGACCAAGCGCACTTTGACGCCAGAAATCTGCGCCGCGCTGACGTTGCCACCGACCGCGTAGACGTAGCGCCCAAAGGTTGTTTTGTAGAGCAAAAACCACGCTAGTGCGTAAACGCCAAACATGATGATGACGGGAACGGGCACACTGCCCACCATGCCTTGCCCGACGGCAATGTAACTGGGAGAGAGTCTCGAGATAGGCATGCCGTTACTGGCAATGAGCGTAAGCCCGCGGGCCATGCTGAGCATGCCTAGCGTCACCACAAACGCAGGAATCCGTAAATACGCTGTAAGTGCGCCGTTAACAAGTCCTAGCGCTAAACCTGCCAGTAACCCTAGGGGCAACGCAATAAAAATCGGCAACACCGGACCAATGGACGAACTGCTTAAAATTGAGGCGATGATGCCGCCAAACGCCAGCACTGACCCTACAGATAAGTCAATGCCACCCGTCAAGATTACAAAGGTCATGCCGGTTGCCAAGATGGCATTAATTGAGGTTTGCCGCAAAACGTTGCGAATGTTGATGGGATCAAGAAAGTTGTTATTTGCAAAATAAAGCGCTAAACACAGCACAATAAATGCCAACACAATTGCGTTGTTGGCAAGCAGTTGTTTGATATTGAGCCTCGAGCCTATTGGCCTAGAGGTCGATTGTTGCATAAAAAGCCCTTTCTACGGACATACCTAAACAAGGCGTCACGAGAGCAATGGTTAAGTCAACAATGTGTAATCTGTACAGCCTAGTTCACAAATGACGTGTTGAGTTAACACATCACCACTGTATATAAGATGGTGGCAACTTGCTACATCTTTATGGCACAAAGAGAACATATCTTCTCCTGAAGGTGGCTAACGCTTGTATATTACCTGTTGCTACAACACTGCATAGCACTTGTAGTGGCATTAAAGCCACCTACATCTGTAAACTTGTATAAACCATTGTTGATCTTTGTGTACTTTAGCAACGTGTGACGTATGACAAAGTGGCACGTGCTTATATTGCTCGAAATGGATGTGTTCTAGGAAGCTCGAGCCCTACCCATCATCAAGCTTTAAAAAACTGCTTCCAAGGTATCTCTGCGGGCGCATCTTGCGTGACCATCGCAATGGCTAAGTGAAGTAGCGGTAGCTTACCAGCATCTAACTTGCCTTGCTCGCATGCAGCAAGAACCTCTGTAGCAATGGTTTTAGCGAGTTCAGCACCCTCGACGGTGTCTTCTGCCATTTGTTCTGCTTTGGCGCGGCTAAAGGGTAGTCCGAGGCCTAAAAGTCGCCCCATGCGTCCGTTGCGCCCCGCTTGACAGGTCACATAGAGGTCGCCTGCGCCCGGTAAGCCGTCCACGCTGACAGCGTCACCGCCCATATAGCTAATGAGCACGCGCATTTCCGCGAGGGCTTGAGCAAACATAGACGACGCCAAGTTGTGCATGAGCGCGCCATTACCAGCCTCACCGACTTGTTCTAGTTTGCCTTTGGCCGTGCCAATCACTAGCGCGTAGAGGTTTTTGAGGGCGGCGCAAGCTTCGCAGCCAACTAGGTCGTAACTTGGCCAGACATGATAATAATTGGTCTCGAGCCAACCCCGCACCTTACTCACTGTGGCTAGATCATCACCTGCAAGTATGACGCTCGAGTCACGCCGTACTGCCAACTCCCCGGCAATGCACGGCCCTGTAATCGCTAAAAGTTGTACCTGATCGCGGTAACTTGCTGGCAAGCCGTCTTTCAAGACTTTTGGTAACACCTGTAAGTCTGCAGACAGTCCTTTGGTAAGTGCGGCAATCGGCAGGGCCTGTGTGAGATGGGCAGCAAGTTGTTCAGTTGCCCAGCCGATGCCTGCTGAACTTACACCCAACACAAGTAAGTCAGCTCCCCTGAGTGCTTCAGCTAAATCTTCATGCTGATATAGCGACAAGTTGGGAATGTGTACACCTAAGCGTGGATGTGGCTTACCCGCTTGTATTGTGGTGATGATGTCCTGGTCTAAGTGCGTGCCTACCAAATGAACATCGTGCCCGTTATCAACCAGTGGCACACAAAACGCAGTGCCCATGACGCCTGCGCCGAGTACGGTAATTTTGGTCATATTGTTTCCTTTTTAATCTGAGATGATGTGACACTCTCAGTCTCACAGGTGAAGACGAGGCTCGAGTGCAAGCACTATCACAATCTGAGTCTCACTTAACCATTGACATAACAAAAAACACACGCCAACTGTGTGCAAATGAGGTAAACAACCTGCCCACATCACGCATTATGGATGTTATGAGTCAGAGTTTAGATACAGTTGTCATTGGGGCTGGTGTTGCTGGCCTCACGGTGGCAAGAGCATTACAACAAGCAGGGCAAGAGGTTGTAGTGCTCGAGAAAAGTCGTGGTTTTGGCGGCCGCGCAGCCACCCGTACCCGCCACGGCAACCGCATTGACCACGGCGCGCAGTACTTCACCG
>CAZMCW010000228.1:0-1000 GCA_964564405.1 uncultured bacterium | reverse complement strand
AGTTGATGCGTGGCTCGAGGCTGGCATTGTACAAATTTGGACCCAAGCACTCCATACGTTGAATGCAGACGGTCTAAGTGCGGGTCAACCGAGCTATCCAAGATATATCTTCCCAAACGGCATGAACGGCATTGGCAAAGCTTTAGCTGAGGATGTCACCGTGAAGCGGGAAACGAGGGCTAGTCAAATCATTCAGCAAGACAGTCATTATGAGGTCATTACAGAAGCAGGTGAGACGTTTTTAGCTGCGCAAGTGATTGTCAATACGCCTGCGGAGCAAGCGTTAGCATTGTGTGAAGCATTGGATTTGGGTGAGGCGAAGGAGAAGCTCGAGCACATCTACCTCAACCCCTGTATTGCTCTACTTGCGGGCTACGACCTCAACCACAAACCTGACTGGCACGGCGTTCGCGTAAAAGATGACGCGCTAAATGGTATCAGTTGGATTGCGCACGACAGCAGTAAACGTACTGACCCGGCTCACACAGTAATTGTCATTCATGCTAGTCCCGAGTTTAGCCAAGAAAACTACAGCCGTTATGACACTGACCGCGATGGACTCATCCGCGAGTTACTGATGACAGCAAGTGAGTTGGAACCTTGGTTAGCAGAGCCACTTTGGACAGACAGCCAACGTTGGCGCTACGCACAAGCACAAACCTCACACGATGCGCCGTTTGTTCAGGTGAATAATCTCTTTTTTTGTGGAGATTGGTGCGGGGGTAGCAAGTTGGAAGATGCGTATTTGTCGGGGCTCGAGCTAGCTCGAGCATTAACGCAGAGCTAAGACGTGCCCAAGATATTCGTACCTGCCAGCTTTCTCAGACTGCGCTTTACTCGGTATACTTAGGAAGTTCAGGAAGGAATATTTGTGACCCCCAAACCTTCATCATCTCAAGACCTTGTGCGACAAGAGGTAACGTCCTCAGACGCAGAGTCTTTAGAGATGGTGCTCACCCAACCGCTAACCCGTAAATCTCTGGCAGATGCACGCCATTAT
>CAZMCW010000227.1:6625-7930 GCA_964564405.1 uncultured bacterium | reverse complement strand
AGCTGGCCGGTATCCAATGCCCTAAATCAGTATTTAATGCTCCAGGGTTGATGGGGCTCGAGACTTGTTTCGGTGCTGCTTTTTCTGTTGGCAATTGTATGGAATTTTGTTACAGGTGATTGATAAGAAAAGGGAGAAGGGGTGAAAGGGAGGAGGGGGATTTCATCAAGCACACTTTATGCTCGTGTCAACGCATATGTCACGATGTTGTGGGGTCGTTAGCTGTTGTCCTACTGCCCTACTGCCCTATTGCCTTATCGCCTCGAGGTGTGACATTCAACTTGGTCATTAGCTAGAGGTTGCCGACACGCTCTTTATCAGCAGATGCTCAAGACTGGCAACACGACTGACGTTAGCTAACCTCAATGGTTGACAATGGTTGACAATGGTCATTAGATCGACAAATTAGTAGAGGTTATTTTAGTAGAGGCTATTTTAGTAGAGGCTGTTTTAGTAGAGGCTGTTAATGTGTGCCTCGAGCCGCTCCAAAGCGAGTTCGGGGCGCATGTTTTTGGTTGCAATAATATCGTGAATTCCGTGGATTAACGCGCTACTTACCGCTGCATAGTTGCGTCCCAATTGATCAACTGGCGGACTTACAATGGCATCTAAAGTGGTCGGTACCAAGCGGTAGTAAGGGTGCTGCGCCAAAATTTCTGGGTTGCTATAACTACTTTCGTGTACAGGCAGGTAGCCTACCTCGGCGCGCCATGTGTCAAAAGACGCTTGGGTCATAAATGCAATGAGCGCAGTGGCTTCATCTGGGTGAGGCGTTGTATCATGGATTGCCAAGTACCACCCTGACAACCCAGCCACACTGCTACTGCGCCCACTTGGTAAGCGGGCAACACCAACAACATCTTGCAACGGGCTTTGTTGAATGCGGCTAAGTGCGCCTGTACCTGCTCGCAAAAATGCAACTTGCCCGCTCAACCACGCGTCTACCGCAGCAGCTTCGTCATAGTTTAAGACAGCTTCTGGCGAAACGCCACCAACCCAGCGTTGGGCGTAACTTAAAGCTCGAGCTGCATTAGGGTCACTTAGGACAACGGTGTTACCTTCTGCTACGAACGGCGGCGCACCTTGGGCTACGAACCACTCGAGCACATTGTCAATTAAATCGGCTTGGCGCGCACCTTGCCACACATAACCCCAAAAATTAGGCCTGCCAATAGCCCGTTCACCGCGCTGAATTTCAAACGCAAGGGCTTCTAGTTCTTGCCAGCTCATAGGCGCAGACAAATAACCGTACTTATCTAGCAAATCGCGGCGGTAGTACAGCACGCCCAGTTCAGGTGCGTAAGG
>CAZMCW010000227.1:2155-6615 GCA_964564405.1 uncultured bacterium | reverse complement strand
ACTGCCCTGCGCGCACAAGTTGCGCAAACATGTCTGCTGTGAGGTCATCAGTTTGGGCGTTGAGGTTTTGTAAATTAGGTCCTAAGTGACCCAGCTGACTGGGCTCGAGCATCATCACGTCTAGGTTGGGTGAACCCGTCTCGAGCAGTACGGTAAGCATAGCTGCGTACAGTTTAGGGTCGTCTGGCACGTCGTGAACAATGACCTCAACTGGGTCTGGATGGTTAGCTGTGAACCCACTAACCAACCGGCGGCAGATCTCGAGGTCACGCGGATTTACTCCACAGGCAATGTTCAGTTGGGGAATATCTACCGTCTGACCGCGCACGTGACCGGCAAGCAATACACCTCGGCCCGCTAAAGCTAGCATTACAAGTACGCCCAAAACTAGCGTACTTATCAACCCCCAACGCATCCGCAGCTTAACCGTTTTTGAAGCTGATGCTGTTAACGGTGCTGATGGCACTGCTGCTGATGGCACTAATGGTGATGGCACTGCTGCTGGTGGCACTGCTGCTGATGGCACTAATGGTGATGGCACTGCTGCTGGTGGTATCACTTTAACCTCAACTGGTGGCGGTATCTTGCTGCTAGTGGTGTGAATCAGTATTTCAACTAGATGTTCTGGACGGCTAGGTGCTGTCTTAGAACGTGTTTCACTAAAAGACCTGAGTTGATTCTCCAGTGCTGGTACTCGAGCTAGGTTGCACCCGCGTGCGAACGTGCTCGAGGCTTGTTGCTAGGTGTTCAAGTTCGTCTCCGCTACTTAGGGTTACGGGCGTTGTGCGCGTTTCAAGGTTGCTCGCTTGTTCTACCAATAATGCTACGTTACGCTGCATACGGCGTGCCAAAACTAGCGCGCTAGCTATCCCTAGCACAAGGGGCAACAAACTTAACGCGATAAGCCAAACAAGTAATCTGCGCGTTGCCCGACCAGCTGTTTGCGCAAACGTACCCACGACCACTGTACCCACCGGGTTGGGACCTTGCTCACTGGTTTGTACGATCATGTGTGCGCTTGTCCGCAGGGTGACTCCATCTGCTGGCAACCTAAACGGGCTAAGTAAGCGGTCTCCTAAGCGCAAAGTGGTTTGTTGTTGAGCGAACAGGCCACTTGCCCGCGTTACTTCGTCGGCAATAAGCGCTTGTAAAGGTGCTGATAAGTTGCTGTCGGTTAAAGTATTCGGTGACGTATTTGCTGCTAAAGCATCAGTACTTGAGCTAAGGCGGGCGTCGCGCCACCCTGCTAGCACTTGGGCACTGCTGTCGGTGACAACTATCATGGCCACGTCGTCAGCTGCTAAAAAAGGCTGGGTTTGCTCGAGCCACTGTTGCAACACGTTCCTACTAGCTGGGTCGTCTAGGGGTCTAGCAATGAGCGCGGCTATGCTAGTTGCCAAGGTTGTGGCAATACCTTCTGTTTTAGCACGTTGCTCTTGTTGCAAAATGCGTGGCACCAGCACAGTGCTCACAATTACATTGGTTAACACCACGAGCAATCCTGCTATGCCTGCTGTCAGTGCAAACTTTCTGCGCAAACTAAATGGCTTGGTTGGTTGGGCACGTGTATTTGTTTCTGGCTGGTTAGCTACTACATGCTTTGGTAGGGGCGGCGGGTCGCGTTCTGGGTCTAACCCAGCTTTGGCTGGGTCTTCTACAACCACTGTTTGGGAAATGGAGGCTGCTAATGCTTGAGTAGCTGCTTCTTTTTTGGCTTCCCGCGTGGCTGCATCACTTACGGATTTGTTAGCAGGCAAGGGCCTATGCTGCAAGGCAGGAATGTCTCTAGGTACTAGCGCTATGTTGTCTGCGCTTGCCGTATTGGCAGTAGGTTGCAGGGCTTCAGATGTTGCCAAGGGTGTGTAATGCCCGCGCGCGGGGTCAGGCGCGCTCGAGCCAAACCCTCCTAGTTGTCCTACAGACTGTTCTACAGGCGGTTGTTCTACAGAACTACTTGGCGTCGCGCTTGCTGATGCTGCTAGCGACGCCACAACCTCACCTGGGTCACTGTCTACAATATCTACTAACAGACCAATGCGCTCAAAGCGTTTGGCGAGGCGGCGCGCTTCACGCTCGGTGACAGGTTTACTCACTTTACCTGGAAGTTTACTAATCAGCGCCCTAGCTTTGCTATCACTCACCTTGAACATATTCCCAAAACTAGCAATCAAGGTGCTAGGGTCAGCCCCCTCGGGAATGCGCGCGTGAACAATGTATTGTGATGGCATGCGGACCTTCCTCGTAAATCGGGTACGTTTGAACGCTATCTTATACTCAAGTACTGGTTGAACGTTTAAATGCTGTTTAAATACTTAGCTAAACAAAATGCAGCATCAACTTTTGGGGTTGCTTCTTATGTTATACCAAGTCCGAAAAAACACATCATAAATCCCTGCGGGATTCATTCTGTCTGACACGGACTTGGTATCTGTTTCTACTCGCGAGTTGTCTCGCGCAACGCTCGGAGCCGCTTGGGTTACTTTGTTACCAAAATAACCGGAAATGGTATTAAATCTATTTAATGACTACTTTTGAGTTGGTCAAATCTGTTCGTTATTGAGATAGCTGTAGACAAAGTAAGTTGCAATGTGTTTTGTAAACTGGCGAGTAGCTCATGGTTATCGTCGGTAGGCAAGCTCATCATAAAATAATCTCGCTAACCTTACTACTTACTAATAGCGGCAATGTATTGATAGCGGCAACGTATTAACAGCGGCAACGTATTAACAGCGGCAACGTATTAACAGCGGCAACGTATGACTAACTATGTGTTAGCAGTTCCAAGATTGGTTCTCCCCACACTAAGTGGGTCGATTTCTACTTCCCTAGGTCGCACGTGCAACTGCCTGTGGCAGTTACTCGTGGAAATGCTATGTCAATCAGCTTTTTAGCTGTAGCAAAACCGCTCAACTAAGGTTTATTGTAGGTGTTAACTAGCGCAACTTGTGGCTAGATTTCTCATACTTGTCATCTGGGTCTGTAAGATTTTTGATCTTAGGGTGGTTTGACCCCAAAACTATCAGTGACTGCTAGCAAGAACACAGCTTTGTTAGGTAAGCTAAGATATGGCAGAAACCATGCATGCCATTTTGGTACAACCTGACTCGAGCCTCACATGGCAAGAAGCTACCGTCTCGAGCATCGGCCGTGATGAAGTCTTGATAGACGTCTATGCAACCGCTGTTAACCGCGCTGACCTCGCGCAACGCCGCGGTCTCTACCCGCCGCCTGCGGGTGCGAGTGATATTTTAGGTTTGGAAGCTGCTGGCATCATCCGCAAAGTTGGTTGGGAAGTAGATAACTGGCGCGTTGGTGACGCCGTATGTACGCTTTTACCTGGTGGGGGGTACGCTGAGCAAGCCATTATTCACCACGATTTGCTCATGCCGCTACCTAGCAATTGGAACTTTGTACAAGCTGCTGCGCTACCAGAAGTCTTTTTTACCGCGTTTCTTAATTTGTTTATTGAAGCCAAGCTAGACAAAGGCGAGCGCGTGCTTATTCATGGCGGTGCGAGTGGCGTAGGTACCGCCGCCATTCAACTTGCCAAACAAGCTGGTAGCACGGTTATGGTTACGGCAAGTAGCGAAGCTAAACTAGCTGTGTGCAGTGACCTCGGTGCCGATGTCACCATCAACTACCACGAACAAGATTTTGCTGAGGTTGTCACCGATCTAGGCGGGGTAGATGTCGTCCTCGACATGGTGGGCGGGTCTTACCTTGGCAAACACCTAGACGTTTTACGACCTAACGGCCGCTTGGTCGTCATTGCCACCTTGGGCGGGAGTCAAGCTGAGTTGAACCTCAGAACTATGATGAGCAAACGCTTGTCAATTAAAGGTTCAACTTTACGTAGCCGCCCTCTCTACGAAAAGATCAGCCTTAAAGAACAGTTTATGAAACGCTTTTGGCGACTTGTTGAGCAAGGTGCTATTTATCCAGTTCTCGACAGTGTGTTCACCATTCAAGACGCTGAGCAAGCCCACGCCCACATGCTAGATAACCGCAACATCGGCAAAATTGTGCTGTCGGTACGCCCGGATATTTTGGCTGAGGACGGCTACCTGACCTACAGTGGCATCGGCAAAAGTAGTGTTAACGATGTTGACCGTGTAGACGAAGCTAAAATTAGCGAAGAGGCTGTTAGCGAAGAGGCTGTCAGTGTTGACAATCTAGCTGAGGATGCCATTACCAACGATTACCCCGAAGATAATGAGGCGTTTGCAGAAGATGATTTTTCTGAAGGTTTCGAAGATGAGGACGCTCGAGCCCCGTAACATTAGCAGATGTTCTGCGTAATAAGTTCAAAAAGTGTAAAAGATAATGTCACAAACAAAGAAATTTGCAAGCAATCGACTGTTTTGTCGTACACCTCTATCATGATGAACTTCCTGTTCTGGTAAGCCCTATACCTAGCAGTTCCAGGATTGGTTCCCCCGCACTGAGTGGTTCGATGTCTA
>CAZMCW010000227.1:0-2145 GCA_964564405.1 uncultured bacterium | reverse complement strand
TTATCGTGATGAACTTCCTGTCTTGGTAAACCTATGCCCTAACAAATTCTAGGATGAACTCTGAACGTATAGCAGTTCCAGGATTAGTTGCCCCGCACTGAGTGGATCGCTTCCTACTCCCCTAGGTCGCACGCGCAACTGCTTGTGGCAGTTACTCGTGGAAACGCTAGTAAAAGCAAATCAAGCTCCAAAAACACTGAGGAAATTTAGTCGTCATATGTCAGATACAACGTTTAGCTACCAACACACCAAAGCAGGCACCTTGCGCATTTTTTGGCAAGGGCGCTGCATTATGACGCTGGGCGGAGATAAAGCTGCCGACCTCGTTGAGGCCTTGGCAGACGCTAGCGATGACGAAGTTCAGTATTTACTGCAACGCGTTACAGGCAATTTTAAGCGGGGTAACGAGCGTCAGCGGAAACGATAATCTCATTGCAAAATTCAGGTGATAATTGACGCTTTAGTTCATCTGTAACTTTAGTGAATCCCGTTTTCCACCCGTGTCCCAGCAGAATTTGTTGCAAAGCGCACGTTTTGTTTGAATGTGGGAAGGTCGTGTGCGTCTACATAGGTCATCGCACTGCGCAAGCCGTCGCGCAAGCGCGCTACTGCAGCTTGGGCGTTGGCATGAACATCTTGCACGGTTTGCATGCCGCCTTCTACGTAGCGGCTTTTGTCGGGCACATAAGCTGAGGCCATGCCAAACATCGTAACGCCTACTAACTTGCCGTGCTCATCGTGAACAAGCACGTCGTCCTCGAGGCTCCCGCTTGCAAAAAATTTGCCCATCATCACACCATCGCTAAGTGCCACAGCTTTAGCAAAGTCCCCTGAGGTGTTGATGCCGCCATCGCTAATAACTGTTATGTCTAGGCTTGGGTCATCTGCTAGTAAGTCGTTTTTTACGCAGCTGAGTTCCTCGAGCAGCGTAAATTGCCCTACCCCCACGCCAGTATTTAAACGCGTGGTACACACCGACCCCGGGCCAATACCGACTTTGAGCATTATTTTGCGAAAACCTGCTAGGCGCATTAAATGATAGCCAAACACAAATCCCTCAACTGAGCCAATATTACCCAACATGACACCTTGGTCAACGCCAAGTTCACGAATTCGGGCCAGTAACGGGACAATAGCAGCGTTCGCACCATGGGCAATATCAATTGATAGTAAGTGCACGTTAGGTTGAGCAACTAACTGAGCTAAAAAGTGTTGACTGTCTTTTAAACCAATCGACACCCCAACTGGCGCACCGTCACAGCGGTTAACGTCTGCCAGCCTCGAGTTAGGATCTAACCCGACCCGGGGCAAAACATGCAAACCACCAGCTTCGGCCAGATCTTTAGCAAAGCGGCTACGCATATAAGACATAGACGCTCCCAAAGCTGGAAAACACGTTAACGCACCGTGCAAACCAGCGTAATCTGCCTCTGTTTTTACCTGACTACGCGAGGTAAGCGACGTTAAAAACGTAGGGACGATGGTTTTATCTGCAAACGTGTAGTAAGTTTGGTCACTGTCAAATTGATATTGACGCAAGCGTTCGCGGGTACGTGTTAGTGCCTCCTGCACAAGGTCTTGGCGGCCTAGGTCAGCAGGGGGAAGGGGGGCTTGAATTGTGCTCACGTGCCCGAGTTTAGCACAGCAAAATGGGCTCGAGCTAGCTCTGGACTATCATGTTCAAGGGTTTGTAACTTATAGCAGTTCCAGGATTGGTTCCCCCACACTGGGTGGATCGATTTCTATTCCCCTAGGTCGCACGCGCAACTGCTTGTGGCAGTTACTCGTAGAAATGCTATTAATCTTGAAAAGGCTCGCGACATGTACATGCTTGTGTTAGAAGAGAAACAGCGTGTTAGAAAAGAAACGGCATCTTGCAGGACACACCCTATATTTACTAAAATATAACCGTATACAGTTAGTCGTATACATTTTCAGTGAACGTACCATGATTACCTAGTGTACTAAGTACCTTGTTAGAACAAACGCCATAGCGTAAGCTTGTAAAAACCAACCTTAAGGAGGATCATGTATGAAACGATGGATTAGTTTGCTAGTCGTAACTTTACTAACACTAGCTTCAGCTCAGGATGTTTTTATGTGGCCTGAGGCCTACGCACCTACAGCAAGTCAAGAAGGTGTTAT
>CAZMCW010000226.1:4778-7939 GCA_964564405.1 uncultured bacterium | reverse complement strand
AGTAACATCACTAGCAGACTTACTAACAAACTTAGATTGTGCCCCGCTCTGAAGGGGATTGAAACTGCTGTCAGACCAGGCAGAAGGTTTCCTACTAAGAAAACTTAGATTGTGCCCCGCTCTGAAGGGGATTGAACGCTTAAAACCTACCGCCAAAGCCACACAAAAACGCCATCCACTAGCTAGGATGGCGTTTTTTATTTTTAGCTTTACTTATAAAATTTAATGCTCGTTAAACCCAATAAAATCTACCTTAACCTTGCCACGTCCACGCCCCCGCCAAACTCACAAACGGACTGTGCGACAGCATCACCAAATCAGCATCAAACCCTGGCTTAAGCTGCCCTGACCTGTGTTCACGGTGAATCGCATAGGCGGCATCTTTAGTGTAGCCAGACAAAACCTCGTAGACACTCAAAACCTCATCTGGATAAAACGTGTTGCCTTGGTTATCTTTGCGGGTCACAGCCGCCCGAATACCGGCAATGATGTCCGGGCTAGCAATTGGTGTGTCTGACCCCATCGCCAAATGTGCGCCGCTATCTAGCAAAGACTTAAAACGATACGCGTCTTCACTGCGCGTGCCTAAAATGCTGGACATGGTGGGCGCGTCAAAGACCATATGAATGGGTTGCACGGAGGCAATTACGCCAAGGCTAGCAAAGCGGCTAAGGTCGTCTGGGTTCAGGTGTTGAGCGTGTTCAATGCGCGGGCGCATGTTTTTAGCTTGCCATAGCGGGGCGGTAGCCTCGAGCACATCCAGTGTCATCCGGTTAGCTGCATCTCCAATGGCGTGAATCACCGGGGTGAGGCCGGCTTCAATGACCAACGGAAAGCGCTCGCGCATAAAGGCTTCACTGTGAACGACCGTGCCAATGTCATCACTGCCTACGTAGGGCGCTAGCATAAACGCAGTTTGCGTACCCAACGCGCCGTCAGCAAAAAACTTGGCTCCGCCAACTTGAAAGCGGTCACCGCCTTGGCCAGTTGCTAGACCTACAGTACGTGCGCCGTCGGCATCTTCTTGCGGAATGCACGACCACACGCGCAACGCATAGTCGGGTTGGGCGGCCATGAGCCCGTGCTGCCGCCAGTAGTGGTTGGGTTCGGCGGCCATGTGGTGCACGCTGGTAATGCCGTAACGCGCAAGGTCGCTAGCCGCGTTCACCAGGGCGTCACGAATAACGTCGTCACTTGGCGTGTCTAGGCCTGCTCGCACAAGATACATAGCGCGCTCGAGCAACATCCCGCTTGGCTGCCCGTCATCCTCGTGAACAATGGTGCCGTGTTCGGGGTCTGGAGTAGACGCGTCGATGCCAAGTTCGCGCAACGCAGCGGTGTTGAGCCAGGCGCTGTGGTGGTCTTGGGACTCGAGCGCCACCGGGTGATTTGGTGCAACCATATCTAGCTGTTGCCGCGTGAGGGTTGTAAGCCCCCAACGGCGGGTAGCAAACCCGGAACCGAGTATCCACGTGCCTGCTGGGGTTTGCTCGAGGCGTTCTTTTACCATCTGCTGGGCGTGCTCAAGCGTGGGCGCGTCATCAAGCCGCAACTGATCTAACTCAAACCCGTGCCGCGTCAAGTGCACGTGGCTGTCGTGAAACCCGGGTAGCAAGCACGCACTCTGTAAGTCAATGACCTCTGGATTGGGCGCAAGTTGGGCGCGCACCTCGTTTTCACTGCCGACTGCCAAAATGACACCCGCGCGCACCGCAAGTGCCTCACAGCTGTGTCCTTCTTGCTGCATGGTGATGATGTCCCCGTTGATAAATACCGTGTCTCTCACAGGCAACCCCTTAGTAACTCGAGTCTTCTATATCTGTAACACACATAATCTGTAACGCACATATCTGTTTAAGTATAACTTTACTTCAAAAAATTAGTCATTATTTTTATAGATAATTTAATTTTACTTTTACCCAAAATTTGCTTCGCCTTCTTTTCCCTTTCCCCCGTTCTCCCCTTCTTCCCAGACTCCAACACAACATTGGTCACACCTCAGCGCCACCCTCACCCCACAGGCAACATCCTGACCTGATGCTGAAACGCTGCATGGATATGCGCGCGCATGATCTGCTCAGCTTGCATGCCGTCACCTATGCGAATAGCTTCAAAAATACGCTGATGTTCCATAACTGCACGCTCTTGGCGCTCGTCTTGAAGTTGGTGTAAACCAGTTGAGCGGTGCGCGTCATATAAAAGGGAAACGAGTTTGGGGAGCCTCGAGTTACGAGCACCTTGTAAAATTTGTTGATGAAACGCGCTGCTGGTTTTAGCAAGTAACACCAGGTCACCTGCGTGCATGGCAGCCTCAGTTTGAATCACAATTTGCTCGAGCGCGTCTACTTCTACCCGGCTCATGTGGTCGGTGGCCAGGCGCGCAGCTAGTCCCTCGAGGTATTCACGAATGCTAAAAATTTCCATGAGGTCCTCGAGCGTCATCTCGGGTACAATCAAGCCTCGCCGAGGTACGTTTTTGATAAGTTGTTCAGTTTCTAAGCGCCTTAGTGCTTCGCGAACGGGCGTGCGGCTCATGTCCAAAGCCTCAGCAATGGGCACTTCCATGAGCCGTTCGCCGGCTTGCATACGCCCTTCACGAATAGCTTCGCGCAGTGTCCAGTAGGCAATTTCTACCACCGACCCACGCGAACTGTGATTGGCTTTAAGCGCTTTGAGCGTGTCTACTGCGTTCACCGTTTACCTCAACCTCATTCATTCGATGCTGTATTTATTTGCTGCTGTTTCGTTTGATGATGGGGTGCGTTTTATAACTTGGCACAACTTAGCACTTTACAACCATCCCACAATGACAAATAGTGATGCAAGTCTAGCTCTGTCATCAACAACTTAAGTTCTTGACTAAAATAGATGTACTTTCTCTAGCAAGGCGTCTTAGCAATGATATTCAAGCGGTGATATTCAAGCGGTAATATTCAAGCGGTAATATTCAAGCGGTGATATTCAAGCGGTGATATTCATGAGATAACCAACCTCGAGATCTGAGTTTAGCACGCTTGACAAGTTGGTTTTCTATGTATACATTGACAACCATAGGGTTTTGTAGGTTATAGTAATGAGAGTTTATCCGTCTGTTTGGGTTTTTAATCACGTTCGGTACCAAGTACGTCGAATTTAGTCCTAGTCAAGCCATCTTCTCTTCG
>CAZMCW010000226.1:1763-4678 GCA_964564405.1 uncultured bacterium | reverse complement strand
TCTAACCTCATCTATTTCGTCTAACCTCATCTATTTCGTCTAACCTCATCTATTTCGTCTAACCTCATCTATTTGGTAGTAGTACCTCTTGCGGCTAGTCTTGATTCACTTGTAAACGAAAGTACTCCTTCAGACCTTCGCCCACGCCAACAATCCTCGTTGAAAGGATGAACTATGGCCCGTTCCAATAAGGCATTTCCACGCGTCAAACTCAGTGGTAGCCATCTCGACATTGGCAGACAGTACGGTGAGCATTTTAAAGACCGTATCATTGAGCATTTGGGGCTTGCTCTCAACAATTTGCAACAGCGCGGCGTGCACGCAGAAGAAGCTCTTAACAGGGCTTTGCGCTACCGCCCGTTTGTCCAAAAACACGCACCTTTTTTAGATGAAGAAATTGTCGGCCTCGCCGAAGGTGCGGCATTGAGTCTAGCGCAAGCTTACGTACTTCAATTGCGCGCTGAAGTGCTTAAAACACCTGCAGAACTTAAAGATCAACCTGGTGACGAATGCACTACCTATGCTGTTGAGCCTGCTGCTAGTGCACATGGTGAAAGCTTTTTAGGACAAAACGCTGACCTACCGCCGTTTTATGCTGATATTGGCGTCGTTATTGACATAGACGCGCCCGACCACCCCAATGTCATTATGGTCACGCCAGCCGGGCAAATTTCGTATATTGGCATGAACGAGCACGGGTTCGCAGTGGGCGCTAACTACCTCACCTGCGACGGTTGGACAACAGGGTTTCCGCGCTATTTGCTTAGCCGCATGGTGTTAACTTGTAAAACGACCGAAGATGCGGCTGCGCTACTCGACAGTTTGCCTCGAGCCTCATCTCGCAACATTATTATGATTGACCCGCAAGGTCACGCGCTAGACGTTGAAACCATTCCTAGCACAACCGGTAAACTTCAGCCAGAAGATAACATTATTGCCCATTCCAACCACTTTTTAGCGCCGGATCTTAAACGCTTTGAACGCGCTAAACCCAGCGAATTCGACAACTCGCGAGTGCGGGTTCAAACAATGCGCAAGTTGCTCGAGGCAAACCGGGGCAACCTCACGTTGGATAAACTCATGGCGATTATGCGCAACCGCGACACCGTGCCAGACGCCCTCTGCCGCCACCCCGGTGAAGGTCCCGGCACAACTAGCACCATTACCGCCATGATTGCCCAACCTAGCCAGCGCACTTTGTGGGTGGCCATTGGCCCGCCCGACAAATATTTATTTCACGGTTACACGTTCGGTAAGGACACCGTTCAAGTTGAAAAGGAGGAAGTTTCGTATGCTTAAGTCACTTAAGGTTTTACTCGTTCTGATTGGGGTGATGGGTATTGCCCTAGCCCAAGAAGGTGAGATTGTCATCGCGCAAGGTGTAGACGTGCCCACCTTTGACGTGCACCAGCACTCCACCACCGCAGTTGAGGCCGTGCTCACCAATATTTTTGACTATCTTATTTTCCGTGATGGTGACGGTGTGTTGCAACCTGCGCTTGCCACCTCGTGGGAGCCTGTTGACGATACGACATGGCGCATTGTGTTGCGCGAGGGCGTCACCTGGCACGATGGTGAAGCTTTCAATGCCGAGGATGTGAAGTATACGCTCGAGCGCGTTGCCACCGATGAAGAACTGGTCCTCCACGAAGAATTCACAACGATTGCCGGCGTGGATATTGTCAGTGACTTTGAGGTCGTCATCCGCACAGCAGAACCTGACCCCCTTATGCTCAGCCGTTTGAGCCGTTTGGGTGCTAGCATGTTACCCGAGCACTACATTAACGACGTTGGCATCGAAGAATTTTCAGTCAATCCCATTGGCACTGGGCCTTACAGCTTTGTGGAGTGGATTCGCGATGACCGCGTGGTACTCGAAGCTTACGCTGACCACTGGCGCGGCGCACCTGCCTACGAGCGCGTGGTGTTTAGAGCCATTCCCGAAGATTCAACTCGAGTGAGTGAGCTTATCTCTGGCGGCGTAGACATTGCCATGGGTGTGCCTGCCATCGACGTACCTCGCATTGAGTCAGCCGGTGGCATTGAAATTTTGCCCACGCCAACGCCACGTGTGTACCTGTTTTTGGTTAACACAGGTGAAGATTCTGTTATGAGCGACCCGCTCGTACGTGAAGCTGTTGACTACGCCATCGACGAGCAACTTATTATCGACAGTTTGTTTGGTGGTTTTGGCACACCTACCTTAGGACGGGTCACACCGGGTATTAACGCCGCACCAGTTGAACTCTACGGTCAGTCCAACGCCGACCCTGAACGCGCCCGTGAGCTGCTAGCAGAAGCTGGTTATGGTCCCGGCGAACTTACCATCAAACTTCAAGGTCCTACTGGACGCTATCCACAAGATGCCGAAATGGTTGAGGTGATTGCGGTCTTGCTCGAGGAAGTTGGCATTAACGCCGAAGTAGAGATTCTCGAGTGGAGTGCCTACCTCGACCAAGTGTGGACACCGCGCGCAATTGACGATATGGGGTTTATTGCGCTAGCCAATTCCATGTTTGATGGTTGGAACGCGCAACGGCAAATTGTATGTGAAGGTGCGTGGTCAGAAAGCACCAACTGGTGTAACGAGCGCTTTACCGAGCTTGTGAACGGTTCCGCCGTTGAACTTGACCTGGACATGCGCGCAGAAATGTTGAACGAAGCCTATTACATTGTGGCGGAAGAGCGCCCCATGATCTTCATGCACCAACTGCAAAACCTCGCTGGTGTTGCTAATAACGTGAGCTGGACACCCCGCCCAGACGAACTTTTGTGGATGTTTGACGCGCAACCTCAGTAATTAAATTTATGAGACGTGAGGCCCGTGGAACGTTTTGACGGGCCTCATTCTTGTGAGACGCCATTTACTAGCGTTTCCACGAGTAACTGCCACAGGCAGTTGCGCGTGCGACCCA
>CAZMCW010000226.1:0-1753 GCA_964564405.1 uncultured bacterium | reverse complement strand
GGGAGTAAAAATCGACCCACTTAGTGTGGGGGAACTAATCTTGGAATTGCTATACAAAGCAGTTTATCACCATGATCAGCTTGCTAAACTACTGTTAACATCTTGATATTCTTAATCAAACGCACTTTCCTGATGATATTTGTTAGCGCCCTTAAGTTTA
Source organism: uncultured bacterium (assembly GCA_964564405.1). Classification (GTDB taxonomy): domain Bacteria; phylum Deinococcota; class Deinococci; order Deinococcales; family Trueperaceae; genus JBCCBI01. Next base: position 1,593 of record CAZMCW010000226.1, on the reverse strand, counting down.
TTTGACTAATTGAGCACACTATTTTCACAGCTTCCCGTTTCCACTAACAAATTCCTTAACATTTTTTACTTATTCACAATAATCTTGAATTTATAACAAACCCACAATATACTAACACCCACAGTCTCTGATGAAGTCTCCCTATCCTCCGTTCTCCCCTTCACCCTTTCCAAAACAAGACACCTGATCTTCAGAAGTATCTCGTAAACTTAATATTATTAACCCATAATCTTATGACTGCTTATCTATTCCGCCGCATCCTCCAGATGATTCCCATCATCGTGGGCATCACGCTCATTGTCTTTGTGCTACTGCGCGCAACCGGCGACCCTGTGCGGCTTCTATTACCCATTGATGCTAGCGAAGAGCAAGTCATCCGCTTGCGAGAAAGCCTCGGCTTAGACCGTCCTGTTTACGAGCAATATGCGCTCTACATGCGTGATTTGTTACGCGGGGATTTTGGTACGTCTTTGCGCTACCGCAATCAAGATGCTTTTGAGATTGTCATTGAGCGTTTGCCCGCCACTTTGCAACTTACGGGGGCGGCGTTGGTTGTAGCCGTGCTGATGTCGTTACCTACAGGCATCATTGCAGCGGTCTACCGCAACCGCTGGCCGGATCAAGTTGCCACGGCATTTTCAGTTTTGGGTCAAGCCATGCCCAATTTTTGGGTCGGAATCATGCTCATTTTGCTGTTTGCCGAACGTTTACGTTGGTTGCCTGCGTCTGGCAGGGGCGGCGTAACGTCGGTGATTTTGCCGGCGCTAGCGTTGGGAACATCCCTCGCGGCCTTGCTTATGAGGTTGATGCGCTCGAGCCTCCTTGAAGTCCTCAACCAAGACTACGTTCGCACCGCGAAAGCCAAAGGTTTACAAGCCCTGCGCGTCCTCAACAAACACGCGCTGCGCAACGCTATGCTTTCGTACATCACCGTGTTGGGGCTGAATTTTGCTGGGCTCATGGCAGGTGCAGTTGTAACCGAGCAAGTGTTTGCCTGGCCGGGGATTGGCTTGCTTACGGTTCAAGCGATTGCCTCGAGGGATATGGCCGTGGTGCAAACTGTCGTCATCGTTGCATCGCTCATCGTCATGCTGGTAAACGTTCTAGTGGATGTTTGTTACGCGCTTATTGACCCGAGGATTACCTACAGTTGATGAGGGTAGCGCGTCGTAAATATCATCAACTTACATATCTAGGTGATGACTATAAGCACAGCTTTGGATGTCAGCTTCGTAATGTCAGTGTTGCTGATGTTGGCTCGAGCACTTTCCTCAACAACCTCAACCATGACGATAGCAACTACCAACATCATCTTTATCTACAGGAATTGAGCGATGTCTAAGCGTTGGCGCAGTGCGTTTTTGCGGAGTCCATTAGCGGTTATTGGCGCACTCTTACTCATCACCTTTGTGGTGCTTGCACTCTTTGCACCAGTCATCGCACCCTACGCACCCGACGACGCAAACTTGCTCAAACGCCTTCGCCCACCTGCGTGGCTACCCACAGGTGAAGCCGCCCACCTGCTTGGCACTGACATTCTAGGGCGCGATATGCTCAGCCGCTCTCTGCACGGCATGTCTCTGAGCTTGCGCA
>CAZMCW010000225.1:0-7940 GCA_964564405.1 uncultured bacterium | reverse complement strand
TAGGGGAGTAGAAATTGACCCACTCAGTGTGGGGGAACCAATTCTGGAACTGCTAATAAACTAAGGACCTTATGGATACCCAACTTACACATCCCCGTGATCAGTTAGTTGCTGTGATGAACCGTATCTACCACAACGGCATGACAACCCTAAGTGGTGGCAACTTGTCTATTAAAGACGTGAGTGGTGATATTTGGATTACGCCAGCAGGTGTTGATAAAGGCACCTTGCGTGCTGACGACATCATCCAAGTGAGGCCTTCAGGTGAGGTAATTGGACCGCATCAACCCTCGTCGGAACTGCCCTTTCACCGAGCTATTTATGAACAGCGGCCGGATGCAGAGGCCGTCGTTCACGCCCATCCACCAGCCCTAGTGAGTTTCAGTATTGTGGGAAAGTGCCCAGACACGCGCCTCATTCCGCAAGCACATAACATCTGTGGTTCAGTTGGCTATGCACCTTACGCGCTACCCGGTAGCGAGGCACTGGGTACAGTCATTGCGGACACCTTTGCCGAAGGGCACGATATTATTATTTTAGAAAATCACGGCATGGCAGCACTTGGGGAAACCCTGGTGGACGCGTTTCAGCGCCTCGAGACGCTTGACTTTTGCGCGCGTATTCAACTTGCTGCCACTACATTAGGACAGCCTCAGCGTTTACAGGAGGATGACCTTGCCTTATTTCATATGCGGGCAACCCAATTGGCAACGTTTACGCCGGGTGTTGCTACTAGCCTCGAGCGAGATTTACGCCAGCAACTGGTGAGCACCGTTCACCGTGCGGTTAAGCGCTATTTGATGATGAGCACAGAAGGCGTTGCCTCCGTGCGCTTGGATGACATGCGGTTTTTAATAACACCAACTGCGCAGGATCGTGCTGCTATCGGTGTACAAGACTATGTGCTCATTGACCAAGGCCGCGCTGAAGAAGGTAAGCAGCCAAGTAGGGCGACGCGGCTCCATCAAGCTATTTATGACACACACAAAGATGTCCACTGCATAATTAGCGCGCAACCGCCAGCAGCAACTGCTTATGCAGTGCTCGAGCAAGCGTTTGATTCCCACACCATTCCAGAGAGTTATATCTTATTGCGCGATGTACTCAAAATTCCCTTTAGAACCTGCTACACCAACTACGATGCCGTTGCAAACCATATATCCCTTAAGCGTCCCGTTGCCCTTGTTGAAAACGATGGTGTTTTGGTTGTTGGGTCGAGCTTGCTCAATGCTTTTGACCGTTTGGAGGTTGCAGAGTACAGTGCCAAAGCATTGATTGACAGCAGCAAACTAGGTGATCTGTTGCCTATTGATGACGCTGCTATTGAAGATCTCAAACGAGCATTTAAGCTTGAAGGTTGAGGATGTGGTGGTAGCTTGAAGGTATTGGTTACTTATGTTTTTTGAGATTGAGATACAAATATCACGAGCAAGTTAATTGTGAAATATTTCTTTGGCGAGCTTAATTCAAGTCATTTTTGACTAGGCATCAAAGGCTTGTCCGAACAACCTCTGGTGTTTGTCCCGTCCAAGCACGAAAAGCGCGGTAGAAAGAATTTGGGTCTTCATATCCCAACAAAAAGGCAATCTGCCCACTGCTGTAGTCTGATGTGGCTAAATAATGTCGCGCTAATTCTTCGCGTAGGCTGTCCAGTACGTGTTGAAAGCTCGAGCCTTCATTACGTAGATGGCGCTGTAAGCTTCGTGGACTAACGGCTAACCGTGAGGCAACATCGCCAACTTTATACTGCCCGCTTGCCATAATTTCCATTAAACAAGCTCGAACTTTTTCAGTGTAGGTTGCATCCTTCGTTAAGTCCTGCATTCGTTGGTTGAGTTCTGGCTCGAAGATCGACCACATCGCGTTGTTCGCAGTGAGGAAGGGACGCGCTGCATCTTGTGCTGAGTATGTTACGCCGTTGACGTCGGACTTACTGAGGCGCACTCCAAAGTAGTCTTCATACACCGCTTTTTCAGGAATATCCACAGTTGTGTAGACACTTAGAGGCACAAGACGTTCACGCGTGGCCAAGCGCGGCATATGCACCCACCACACTAATTCCGTCGCAATCAAACTTGGTGGCAAGTTAGTATAGGCTGGTATCGCCCCGATTTTTAGGGTGGTTTCTTGATTATTTGCCTCAACGGTCAGGCGAATGGGACCAACCAAGGGCTTGTAATGGGTGATGCGCGTTGCAGCAACATTAAGGTTCGGGCTACAGAAACAAGCAAATACTGGCGGACTAAAGGTTTCTGGTGTGGTGCTCATTGCAAAGTCTAGTGGGAACGTAGGATTATCGCGCAAAACCGTGGCAAGTCCGTTCCATATTTTGAAATAGTCTGAACTAGTAATCATAGGTGATTTACGAGATAGTAAATCGAGAGGCAAGCCAGCATGACGCAAAACATCTTGTGATGAGATGTTTAAATCTTTGAAGAGCGCCTGCCACCCTATCTCGATAGGGTATTTACGATTATCCATGAGGAACTGTCCTTCTTTATAGATCAACTAATCACTTGCTATGTCACCACATTAACTGTAAACGTGCGTGCGCTCTTCTAAGGGTTGGGGTTCTGATGACAATCGATGTCATGATGTTGCTCCAATCGCTTCCAAAGTCAATCCCGACGGCAAACATCAGGTATGCGAGCAATCCCATGACAAAATCTCGTGAGCCAACCTGTACTGATTCCTATGATGCAAGGGCCAAGAGGAGAAGACTAGTCAGGATGATCGTTAGCATACTGTCAAACTGTAGACTCGCTCCCCCTGCTAGTGCAACGATCGCGCCAACTGCCATAGCTTTACGGTAGCCCCCATTCATGGAAGCGTATGTGCCGATCATATAGCTAGCTCCGGCAGCGAGCGCTCCGGCTGCCGCCGCCACGAATATTCCAAGTGCAGATGCTACAGCCAAACCACCCGTCACTATGAACGCATACCGCCAAGGAATTAATTGTGGCGCTGCAAGCTGCGACTCGGTCGATGGCACATTGCTCGATTGATACCCTTTCCGGTTATTTTGGTAACAAAGTAACCCGAGCGGAGCGAGCAGAAACCGATACCAAGTCTGACTGGAACGTAATAAACTCTGTAAGAGTTTATGGTGTGTTTTGTCGGACTTGGTATGACTCATATCGCCACTCATTATGTGTGTACTTTGTCCCTGTGTTGGTGATCTAATCTGATAAAGGACACCCGCCTTCCAACGGTGGGAAGGCAGGTAGAAAAGTATGGAGGTCTTGCCAAGCTTACTGACCAAGCTTACTGACCTAGCAACGTGACCGGCATACCACCAGTGGAAATTTCAGCCGCATGTTGGGCCACTTCTTGCATTTCTGGGGATGTCAATACTGCATTCAGTTCTTCTGCCGACTCAAAAGGCAGGACAAACATATGATAGTAAGGAGATGGCCCCAGCGGTGTCTCTGGTGCGAACTTCGTGATCGTATATGGCTTTGCCCAACTAGGAACGCCCATCTTTTCGTGAAACATCTGAAGGTGTTCAGCATAGTCTGCTTCGAACTTCTCAACATCCGTCGGTGGTGGAAAAACAATAATCAGCTTCATTAGGATCGCCTTTCGCAATTTGTACTCTGGATAGGTTTAGTTTGAAACTTCTGGTGACAGCAGTCTAAGTGCGGATTACTGAGCATCCGCCTCGGACAAGGCTTCGATTACCAACTGTGCGAAAAGTGCAGAGCTGTGCTGTTGTTGACCAGTGATCAATCTGCCATCTCGTATCGCGAATGGCTCGAGCGGTCCCGCAGCCTCATACGTGGTGTTGGGATTTTTACGAGCTTCTGACTCGATGGTATTTTCGAATATTGTCATACCTGCGGCTTCGTTGGTTATGGCTTCTTCGGCATCACAGTAACCAGTCCAGGTCTTGCCATCAGCCAATAGTGTGCCATCACTTAAGTGCGTCCATAGCAGCAGGCTGGTGCCATGACAGAGCATTCCAACTACCTTGCTCTGTTCATAAAAATCAGCAATGAACTTATGTAGATTTACATCGTTTTCAAATGTGATCATTGGGCCGCCACCGCCAGCCACGCAGACCGCATCGTAGTCGCTGATGTTGACTTCATCAATGGACGTTGTGTTTTCCATTAGCTTGCCAAATTCCTTATGCTTTTTGAATCCAATGCTGATTAGATCATCAGGATAAGCGGTGCTAGCATTTTCAGGGTCTGAGAAACTATCAAACTCAACTTTGCCACCTTTTGGAGAGGCCAGGTCCACCTTATATCCGGCCTGGACGAAATCAAAGAATGGGCGTGTAAGCTCTTCTGCAAAAAAGCCTACGGGTACTCCCATGAGTGTTGCTGGGTTAGATACAATGTACAGGACCTTCTTCTCAGGAAGTTTGTAAGGTGCATGCCTCTTAATGACTTTTGACTTGTTCATTTTATCTCCTGTGTTTTGTCTTGGGGTGATTTGGGTTGGGTTCTTCTTAGTCCTACAGGCCCAGTTGTTGCTTGATTAAGGCAATAAAGTCAGGATCAGCCATCTGTTTTCTGGTACCAATCAACTGCTCAGCATCAGAACCAGCAATGTAACGGAGCTGATCGGTTCCGTCTGTAACGGCTTTGTAGATCACCTCGGCGATGTCGCTAGCCTCTGAGGGGATATCAACCGCCCCGACCCCAGCTACGAACTTCTCAACTAAGGGCCCATATGCTTCAGGGCTGCCTTCAACATTTAGGTCAAAGGATGTCGTTCCGAAGTTTGTTTTGACACCACCGGGTTCAACAATTTTTACGCGAATACCTACGGTGGCCAGCTCGAAGGATAGTGCCTCTGACAGGCCCTCAACTGCCCACTTTGTACCGTGGTAGAGCGTCCCAAGTGGGAAAGCGACTTTTCCTCCCACGGAGGATACATTCACAATGACCCCCGCACCATGTTCACGCATGTTGGGTAAGAATGCTTGGGTGACCAGCAGCAAGCCGATCACATTGACATTGAACTGGCGGCGGATTTTCTCCTCGGGTGTGGCCTCGAGAATCCCATAAGAACCATAGCCTGCATTGTTGAGTAAGGCATCAACGTTGCCAAAATCGGCAATGATTTGTTGTGCTGCATTTGTGATGGATGCAGGGTCACTTACATCAAGTTGATAGATAGAAACATTGTCAACGCTAGTTAGTTCAGTTTCTTTTTTGGGCGTTCGCATAGTGGCTGCGACGTGCCAGCCTTGTTCTGCAAAGTGTTTGGCGGTGGCTTTACCAATACCTGAACTTGCCCCTGTGATGACGATTGATGACACAATTTGTTTCCTCCTAAATCAATGGGTCAACTAGATTAAGGAGAGTTTAAGACCTTGCAACTCGAAATTCACTAGCACATTGTGCCAATATGCTTGCGGATTGCGCCACTCTACGGTATTACGCGCATCATTAGCTAACTTGAGGTCTGTCGCATGCCGAATCAATATGCCAGAGTTTATGCAGTGTTCAATCAGAATCCGTGTAAGAAGGGGAGACCAGCTTTTTTACCCATCCTAGCAGTAGGTTTCCTAACTTGCGCAACCAACAAATGAGGGATTTGAGATGTTTTCGTTTGAGTGTGGAGGCGCGTAGTTCAGGACAATTCTAAATCAGTACGTTGTTTTGATCTGGCTTATACTTGTAATTATCAAACCGTCTACCAACCATAAGGTTATTGCGCTTCATGAGCTATTCTCTGCCAAAGAAGATGCTCGTATCTATCGTGACGTAATCGCAAAACTAGCTAGTTGCTTCCAAACACCTTTAAACCTAACAGGCAGCACCGCTCTAAAATGTCATCTTTTGGATTATGGGATCCGCCAGAAAAAAGTAGCACTGACTGATCTCGATATTCTTGTAGCAAACGCCTCCTGCCTGCCGGAATCTTTAAATCAAGATTTTCTGGTAGCTCATTTCCACCCTCTCAGTCAACCAGGACGCATGCTTTTACAACTTGTGGAAAAAACGTCTGCGTTGCGGGTTGATGTCTTTACGCCTTTCTCAACAACGTTAGACACAAGATTAGTTGACGTCACCCTTGGGGATAGGCTTTGTAAGCTCGTATCAGTCGAAGACCTTGCCGCCCGACTCTTAGCGGTTATTGGGGCTGTGTTGCAACATGAACCTATTGACCCTAAGTATGTTGAAAGCTTTAAAATGCTCAAGCCTCTCGCCAACACCAGCACTATAGATGCCATTTGGAAAGATTACCGCAAAGCTCATCTAGCGCAGGCCTTTGAGGAAGCAACTACACTCATCCAGCATTACCTTGAATCCCACCCTGAGTTATTAAAGAAGCCTGTTTACAATCAAGATATTCATCAAAGCTGTTCGTCATGTCAAGTGTCACAACGGTTTCCTCTTGCTTCTCGCGCCAAAATCTATGACATGATCGGGTTTGTTTGAACAAAAAGAATGCCTTTTGTGGAGGGTGTGTCCCATTTTCGACAGGTAGAACATCACATACGATGTCATAAAGCTGTTGCTGATGCAAAAACCCCCTAAGTCCCCCTAACAGGGGGACTTTTGTTTGTGTTCCCCTCCTCACAGGTTCACGAAGTCCAGCGAAGCTCGAGGCTAGGGGAGGTGTCTTTACTATGAGTCAATCTCCAATTTACGATACACCTGACGTTTTTGGGATACACCCGTTTTGAGATGTTCGATGTTCCAAAAAGGAGCGTTTTAAAAACAGTTGTTTTAAGATAAGTGGTTAGAGTGCTGTGCCAGCCATTTTAAAATCATTTGGGTTGTTTCTTCTGGTTTTTCTTGCTGAATCCAATGACCGCAATCCAGACTGACCACTTCTGCTTTGGGCACAAACTCGGTTAGTCTGTCAAACTTCGGGATTACATCCTGGTCGCCATAGATCATGAGTGTAGGCTGTTGGATGATTGGGTCGACATCTGCCAAGATGTGCCAGTTGCGATCAAGGTTTCTGTACCAATTGATACTGCCTGTGAATCCTGATGCTTCAAAGGCGGAGGTGACAACGGTCAGTTCGCCATCACTCATGATGGGTTCGCCGCGTGGTGTTTCTGCTCTGGCGAGGTTGATCATCATCATGCCTGGCTCAGGTGCTGCGGGGGGCATGTTCTTGCAGAATATATTGCGAAGGAATTGGTGGGCATTTTCGTCTAACACTGCGTCCGCAACACCTGGCTGTCGATTAAAGTGGACAAAATAGTTGTCGCCACCAAAAAATTCTTCCATGAACTCGAGCCAAGGTCTTTCTCCACGTTCTTGATAAGGTAAGGCAAGGTTGATCACTTTGTTTACTCGTTCTGGATGCAATAACGTCAAACTCCAAACGACATTTGCACCCCAATCATGACCGACAAAGGTAGCATCTTCGTATCCGTAGTGATCGAGAAGTGCTGCGAGATCACCTGTTAAGTGTTCAATGTCATAGTCAGCTACTTCGACTGGGCGAGATGAATGACCATAACCCCGTTGGTTTGGGACGATGACATGGTAGCCCGCTGCAGCAAGAGCGGGTATTTGATGCCGCCAAGAAAAGGCATGCTCTGGCCAGCCGTGACAGAGTACGATAGGGTTTCCCTTGTGTTCTTGACCTGCTTCAAAGACCTCGAGTTCGATACCGTTGACTGCAATAAGCGTGGGCTCGGGAAACTCGCTTGGATTAAACTCGGTTGAATTAGACTCGGTTGAATCAGACTCGATTGAGTTAAGTATTGATTTCCTCGTTTGGGGAATGTCCATCTGGAAAGCTTCTGTGGTCATCTTAGACTCCTTTTGAGGTTGACCCTCGAGTCTGAGCATAAACACAAAACTGGACACGAACTGACCAGTTTTAAAAGCATCTTTGCGTATGATGCAAAGGATGACAGGCCTAACAAGATGACAGGTTTAACCGACAGGCTTTTTGCGCTGGTGGATGTCTTACGTGGTCAAGAGCAGATGACGACGGTGACACTGGCGGAACACTTT
>CAZMCW010000224.1:1485-7979 GCA_964564405.1 uncultured bacterium | reverse complement strand
CTATTCCAGTGTTAATGTCTATTCCAGTGTTAATGTCTATTCCAGTGTTAATGTCCATCTCAGTGTTGAAGCGCAACCTCATCACATTGCTATTTGGTTTAGTAGCAAGTGCTTCGCTTGCACAATATCCTGTTACCGATGTTTTTATGGTGATGCTGCCAGAAACATCAGCTGATGCCATGAGTGAGGCTATCGTGATCGCTGCTGATGACATTATGACGGTTGCAGCCAATGACCGTTATGACAATCAGCCTTCGTTCACAGCTGATGGTAGTGCCCTTCTCTTTGTGTCTGAGGATGAGATTGAAGCTACCAATATTTACAGCTACGACATGGCAAGTGGTGACATCACCCAACTCACCGATACCGTCGCCAGCGAGTTTTCACCTAGAATGACGCCTGACGGCCAGCACATTACAGCCGTGCAAATTGAGGATGATGGCACAACCCAGCGCTTGTGGCGTTATGACCTCATGGGCGAAAATCAAACGCCTTATCCAGAAGATGTCTACCGCGTTGGCTATTACCACTACCCTAATGCAGACACAGTTGTGATGATTGTGGTGGCTGATAGTGAAGACGGCCTTCCTTTAAGTTTAGTAGCTGCTGACCTCAACACGGGTGAAACCGAGATCATTTCGCCCAACGTGGGTGTGGGCGTGCAAAAAGTCCCGGATGGCAATGCTGTGAGTTATGTAGAGAGGCTCGAGGACGGCACGTCTGTTATATCTATCTACGATGCTGAAAACGGTACAACCATGGCCGGCGTACAGACGCTCGAGGGGGTTGACGCTCATACCTGGCTGCCAGATGGGTCACTCATTGCTGCCCAAGACAACGTTATTTACATGTGGCAAGACGGTAATTGGAACCCTTACCTAGATTTTAGTGATACCGATGTAACTGGCCTTAACCGCTTAGCCGTAAGCCCTGACGGGTCCGCCCTCGCGTTTGTGATTTCCCGTTAAGAAAGGATAACCATGTCTGACGCTTTAGCTCACGATACTAGCTCCGATGCCGCCGTTTTGGAGGCCATGGAGCATGAAAAGCAGTACCAGTTTTCACTCCCTGAAAACTACGCATACCGCTCTGAAAAAGGCCTCACCAAGCGTGTTGTAGAAGAAATCAGCCACATGAAAGACGAGCCTGAGTGGATGCTCGAGTTCCGCTTGCGCGCGCTTGAAATTGCCGAGAAAAAAGGCCGCCCTAAGTGGGGACCCGACCTTTCCAAGCTTAACTTTGATGAAATTTACTTTTACGTTCGCCCCAACGAAAAAAGTGGCACAACCGATAGTTGGGACGACATCCCCGAAGAGGTTCGTGAAACCTACCGGCGTTTGGGTGTACCAGAGGCTGAGCAGCGTATTTTAGCTGGTGTAGGCGCGCAGTACGAAAGTGAAATGGTCTACCACTCACTTAAAGAAGAGTGGGAAAAGCAAGGCGTGATCTTTTTAGATACCGACACCGGACTCAAAGAATACCCAGAGATTTTTAAAGAGCACTTTGCAACCATTATTCCACCCGAAGACAACTACTTTGCAGCAGTCAACAGCGCTGTTTGGTCAGGTGGCTCGTTTGTTTATGTCCCTGCTGGCGTTGAGATTGACGTACCGCTGCAAGCTTACTTTTTGTTAAACGCGCAGAGCATTGGGCAATTTGAGCGTACGCTCATCATTGGTGAACCGGGCTCGAAGTTTCACTATATTGAAGGCTGCACCGCACCTGCTTACAACACCGAGTCATTCCACAGCGGTGTGATTGAAATCATCTGTAAAGAAGATAGCCGAGTACGTTATACGACTATCCAGAATTGGTCGCATAACGTCTATAACTTGGTGACCCAGCGGGCCATGGTCTATAAAAATGCCAGCATGGGCTGGTTAGATGGCAACTTAGGCTCAAAAGTCACCATGAAATATCCTAGTTGTTACCTTATGGAAGAAGGTGCGCGCGGTGAAGTCTTGTCCATTGCGTTTGCTACCGACGGCCAGCACCAAGACGCTGGTGCTAAAGTCGTTCACGCAGCACCCAACACCAGCAGCAGTATTGTCTCCAAGTCAATCTCTAAAGGCACCGGACGCAGTTCTTACCGGGGTCTAGTGGATATTCACGAAGGTGCGCGCAACGCCCGCTCCAACGTTGAGTGTGACGCCCTGTTGCTAGATGACACGGCCAAAACCGACACCTACCCTTATATTCAAATCAATGAAAAAACCGCCCATGTTGGTCACGAAGCAAGTGTAAGTAAGCTCAACGACGAGCAAATTTTTTACTTGCAATCACGCGGCTTAGCTGAAGACGAAGCTGCTGCGCTGATTGTACGCGGGTTTTTAGAACCAGTTGCTAAAGAGTTGCCGCTCGAGTACGCTGTGGAGCTTAACCGCCTCATTGAGCTCGAGATGGAAGGAAGCGTAGGCTAAGCAAAAACATGCCCAAGCTCAAAGACAACCCCGCTATTGCTGAAAGTGCCGTTAACGCACTTTCAGACAAGCATAGTGAACCTGATTGGTTACGTACCGAACGGCAAGCCGCTCTACGTAGCTACGACAGTATCCCTTTCCCCACCCGGCGCGACGAAGTCTGGCGTTATACCAAACTAGACAGATTTGCGCTACACGGCCTTGATTTTGTGGAAGGCCCTAAAAGTACGGACGTCTCTGAGCGCATTCAGATGCGCATTACTGACTCCGACGCGCAGAGCATTATGGTGCATAAAGGCAACCAAGTTGTGCACCGCAGTAATCGCAGTGAAGCTCTAGCTGAGCAAGGCGTTATCTTTACAGATTTGCGTACAGCTATAGCTGAGCACGAAGACCTTGTTAAAGCCAATTTGTATAAGGTTGTGAATGCCACCCAAAGCAAATACACCGCATTAAACGCCGCCTTGTGGCACAATGGCACGTTTATTTATGTACCCAAAAACGTTGAGGTCGAGTTGCCGCTAGGTGCGTTTCACAGTGCAGACACAGGTGGCATTATTCTGCCACGTACCCTCATTGTGCTCGAGGCCAACGCCAAAGCCACCTTTGTTGATGAATACACCAGCGAAGAATTTGGCGAGCGCTTGTTTGTCTCTGGCAGTACTGAGATAATCCTAGCTGACGGTGCCAAGTTGCGCTATGTGAGCTTGCAAAACTGGAGCCGCACAGTCGCGCACATTGACCGGATTAAAGCCCATGTCGCCAAAGATAGTCGGCTCGAGGCCCTTACCGTTAGCCTCGGTGCAGATGCTGCTAGGGCAGAAGTTGAAAGTACCTTAGCCGGGCGCGGGGCCGAGTCAGAAATGCTTGGTCTTTACTTCGCTGACAAGGGCCAACACTACAACCAATACACCTTGCAGCACCACCAGTCAGATCATGCGTTTAGCGACTTGCTTTTCAAGGGTGCACTGCGTGACGGTTCTGAGGCTGTTTACTCTGGCATTATTCAAGTGGATGAAGGCGCACAAAAAACAGACGCCTATCAAACCAATCGCAACTTGCTCTTAGATAGCCAGTCGGATGCCGTGAGCATTCCACAGCTCGAGATTGGTGCTAATGACGTGCGCTGTTCCCATGGTTCAACCACCAGCCCCGTACCTGAAGACCAACGCTTTTATTTGATGAGCCGCGGTCTACGTCCCGAGGTAGCCGAACACGTGCTTGTCACAGGCTTCCTGCACGAAGTTGCTAGCCGGGTAACCTTACCCAAAGTTGCCGAGTACGTTGAGCGCGTGGTGCAAGCCAAGCTTGGCGTACCTGGCGTCACCGAAAAACTTTAGGGCACGCTAACTGTGACCGAAAACATGGTGGCCGTAGGGGCCACCTCTGAATTTCCAGAAGGTGACATGCGCGCTATTGAGATTGATGGCGACGAGGTGCTCATTGTCCATCAAGAGGGTAAGTTTTATGCCCTACCCAACGAGTGCACCCATGCTGAATACCCACTAGATGATGGTGAGCTTTTAGATGGCAAAGTTAAGTGCTTGTATCACGGTGCTACGTTTGATTTAGAAACTGGCAAAGCTACCGTGCCAGCGATCAAAAAAATGCGCTTGTACCAAACAGACGTCCGTGATGGTACATTGTTTGTCAACTATCAAGAAGCTTAAAACATACTAGGCACGTATTTAGAACCTCGGTTAGATATTTAGCCGAGGTTTTTATCGTCAATCTACTTGGAGATTTATCGGTTCATTCTGTTAAGCGTTGACCTTCCTTGCAAATCGTCTGCGTTATGATGCGCTAAGGCCGTTGGCGTTTGCACGCTTATACGACACTTGGATAATTCTTCAAACATCAACTTAATAAATGCTAGCTGCGCAACTTGCCAAAGGACCAACAACACATTCAAAGCTTATCGCCTCTTTCAGTGAGGCTCGTACCAGTAAAAGTATCCATACGTTAAACACAGAGGATGAAGCATGAGCGAAGACGCTGGCAATAACTTTATACAAAAACTAATTGAGGCAGACATTGCTTCAGGTAAGCACAAAGGTGACGTTATCACCCGCTTTCCCCCGGAACCCAACGGCTTTTTACATATTGGTCACGCCAAGCCCATTGTACTGAACTTTGGACTAGCGGAGACTTTTGGCGGTGCATGCAGTTTACGCTTTGACGACACCAATCCTAGTAAAGAAGATGATGTTTACGTTGAAGCCATCAAACAAGACATCAACTGGCTTGGCTACGACTGGGGTGAGCGCTTGTTTCACGCCTCAGACTACTTTGAACAACTGTATGACTGGGCAGTTAAGCTCATTAATGAGGGTAAAGCCTATGTAGATAGCCAAACGCCAGAACAAATTCGAGAGAACCGTGGCACACTCACCCAGCCCGGCGTTGAAAGTCCTTACCGCAACCGCCCTGTTGAAGAAAATCTAGACTTGTTTACACGCATGAAAGCTGGCGAGTTTGCCGAAGGCGAGCACGTGCTGCGCGCCAAGATTGACATGAGTTCGGGTAACATGAACTTTCGGGATCCGGTAATGTACCGCATTTTGCACGCACACCACCAGCGTACGGGTGACAGGTGGCACATCTACCCTATGTATGACTGGGCCCACGGGCAAAGTGACGCCCTTGAAGGCGTGACCCATTCGCTGTGTAGTATTGAATTTAGCCATCACAAGCCACTTTATGAATGGTTTTTAGATGCTATTGGTGTTGCCAAACCGCGCACAGAGCAAACTGAGTTTGCGCGGCTTAAAATTACTCATACCCTACTGAGTAAACGTAAGCTCATTCGCCTAGTGGAAGAAGGCCACGTATCTGGTTGGGACGACCCCCGTATGCCTAGCTTGGCAGGCATGCGTAGGCGCGGCTACACGCCCAATGCCATTCGGAATTTTATTGAGCGCGTAGGCGTAGATAGGCGCGACAGCACAGTGGAGTACCAACTTTTGGAGCACTTTGTGCGCCAAGACCTCAACCAAACGTCCTTGCGCGTTATGGGCGTGTTAGACCCACTCAAAGTGATTATTACTAATTATCCAGAGGGTGAAGAAGAGTGGCTTACGGCCGTCAACAATCCCGAAGACCCCACGGCAGGGACCCGCAAGTTACCGTTTTCCAACGAGTTATACATTGAACGTGCCGACTTTATGGAAGACGCACCTAGAAAATTTTTTAGGCTAGTACCGGGGCGCGAAGTACGGCTTATGCATGCGTATTACATCACCTGTAATGACGTCATTAAAGATGCTGAGGGCCATATTACGGCGCTTCACTGCAGCTACGACCCAGCAACTAAAGGCGGAGATTCACCGGATGGACGCAAAGTCAAAGGCACACTGCACTGGCTTTCTGCTAAACATGCCATTGACGCACAGGTACGAAGCTATGACCACTTGTTTTTGACTGAAGACCCGAATGATGTTCCTGAAGGTCAAGATTTTACCGACAACATTAATCCGGCTAGTCTTACAGTGCTTA
The DNA here is from genome assembly GCA_964564405.1 of uncultured bacterium. Taxonomy (GTDB): domain Bacteria; phylum Deinococcota; class Deinococci; order Deinococcales; family Trueperaceae; genus JBCCBI01. Next base: position 2,064 of record CAZMCW010000224.1, on the reverse strand, counting down.
CTGGTGTGAAGCTCGAGCCCAGCCTTGCCTCAGCCCAACCCTACGACCATTACCAACTCATGCGCCAAGGGTATTTTAGTATTGACCCAGATAGCAATACGGACAGTAGTAGAGACATGTTAGTCCTCAACCGCACAATTGGACTAAAAGACAGCTGGGCTAAATTGCAAGCTAAGCAGGCCAAATGAACCCCAGTCCCATGATGATTCCTGGTGACATTCTAGGCTTTGGCACTCAGGTTGTCATTGATGGCTTTGAGCTACATGCTACACATTTAGATGAACCCAGCTTATGCGACTTTGTAGAAGGTGTAGCGTCAAGGCTCGAGCAACACGCCAAGCTTGACTTGCACACGGCCGCTCACGATGAAGGTGTGGCTCGAGGCCTGAGTGTTGGCGCGCGCCTCAACGAATCCCACGTCATTATTCATGCGTTTCCAGCTTGTGCCACCCTTAGCTTGGTTGTGTTTTCGCGTAAATACCTAGACTGGCAAGCGCTTGCGCGCGAACTCAGCAGCCGTTTTGAAGTAGGCCGGCTAGAAAGTTATGTTGCCAACCGCAGCCGTATGCTCCCCAAACA
>CAZMCW010000224.1:0-1468 GCA_964564405.1 uncultured bacterium | reverse complement strand
CGGCTTGACTGCATCACCCAAGTTTGACGGGGCAACGCGTAAGACGTGCCACGTTAGCTGTTATAAGATATCTCCGTCTCATTCAGCATAGAATAACTTTGCTTTAAACCCTACAAACTTAGCTTGACAGCGGTAGTGTGCATTAGCAAATTGACTCTTATCTTGGATGCTGGGGGAACTTATTAAGTACCTCCTAGCTGGAAACCGCAGTTTTCAGCTAGCGTTTAGCGGTTAAGGATGGGCGCTGCTGAGTTTGGTAATACTAAAGTGATGTTTTGATGTCGCTTTGCGGCATCAAAATCGCTCGTGAGAGCGTACCCTTAGATAATTCAGACGATGACATTCAAGAGTCAATTTGGTATAAGTGTTACTTTTCAACTTGGAGGTACTTAGCATCATTCAGTCTTTGAGTTAGTAACATAATTTCAGCACCTTAGTGAAACGACGTTAGCAAAGCTATGTATTTCTTTATAGCTTGCTCCAAACACTCACTACGTGTTAGTAAACGCAATATTTACCCCGAAAGGATACCCTGATGAGTGCGTCGGTAATTGCCTTAATTAGCGATCTAGGAACCCAAGATAATTACGTTGGCGTTATGAAAGGGGTCATGCTGGGCCTTGCCAGTGACGCACCGCTGGTAGATATTTCCCACCAGATTCAACCCGGAGACATCCGCGAAGCCGCGTTTATGCTTACGTTAAGTTTTGAATACTTTCCGTCTGGCACGGTGTTTTGCTGTGTGATTGACCCCGGTGTTGGCAGTGACCGGCGCGCTGTTGCCGTGCGCGTGCGCTATCACGAGCGCAGTTATACATTTGTTGGTCCAGATAACGGGCTGGTTACTGGGGTATTAGCAATAGGTGACGTGGAGGTTGCCACCGTAGTGTCGCTCGAGAACGGTCAATTTCACCTGCCGGTTATAAGCAGCACCTTTCACGGACGAGATATTTTTGCGCCCAGTTCAGCGCATTTAGCGCGGGGCGAACAAATTGAAGCTTTGGGTCCCGTGCTTGCACCCAATTTACTTACCCGCCTACCCTGGCCCAACCCTAGCCAAGAATCTGGCGATTGGTATGCCGATATTATCTATGCAGACCGTTTTGGCAATTTAGTGACCAACATGCGCGCGTCTGAATTTCGCGCCTCGCGCGCGCCGCACATTCCCGTAGACGAATGGCGTGTGTGGTTAGGTGACATTGAACTTGGCCCCTTGCGGCGTACCTTTGCTGATGTAGCTCCACGAATGCCCTTAGCCTATGTTGGCAGTACTGGCTTTGTAGAAATTGCTATTCGTAATGGTAGTGCCAGAGAAAGTTTGCGCTACGATCCTGATACGCGGGTGGTACTACGTCTAAAAGACTGAGATTATTACTACAACGTGCTGCAAATTTGGTTTAAGGTAGCTATAAGTAGCGTCTCCACAAGTAGCTGCCAGAGGCAGTTGCGCGTGCGACCCAGGGGAGTA
>CAZMCW010000223.1:0-8008 GCA_964564405.1 uncultured bacterium | reverse complement strand
AGGATGTGACAACCCACTTCTAGACACTGTTGATACAGACCTTAAGCCAACACAATTTAAAGTAACCTGGTCCACTCCAACACGGCCAATTCTATGAAGTCAACTTAATGAGTTAGACGTTAGAATACATGATAATACCTAGGTAAATAAGAACCGCAGGCGCTTAATCTTTAGACCGCTGTTAACAGTACACTAGCTTGAAAAGCAGCATTCAAATAAACACGTATGAACCTTAGCTTTTTGTCTACACCTTTGTGTCTACACATTGAGTAACCGCGCAACGTTAAACATGTGGACAACATGAGCCAAAAAAGTAGTGAGTATCATGAGAATTAAGGTATGTGGCTAGGTGCCAAAAATGGTTCCGAGATTAAAGACAGCACGACTACACAGCCATCAGATGCTATTTAACACACAAATTGAATTTAATAACATATTGTAAAAACGATCATTATAAAGCGACGTGTGCATGAACCGACGTATATTTGCAAGTGCGTACTAAAAACGCACGTTTCAGACGTAGCTACACGAAGATAAACCTGAAGATAGGCCTGGAGATAAACTTAGAGGCAACCCTAGACTTACGAACAGGGGCAATAGTGAGAGGATGTAAGTGTGGTAGGCGAAACCATCTTGCACTATGAACTTATTGAAAAGCTTGGCGAAGGTGGTGCTGGCACTGTCTACCGAGCACAAGACATGCGCTTAGGGCGTATTGTTGCGCTTAAATTTTTATCACAACGCTATGCTAAAGACGGTCAAGCCAAAGAGCGTTTTATGCGTGAAGCACAAGCTGCTGCGCGCATGGATCACCCCAACATTGGCATTACTCACAGTATTGAAGAAGATAATGACCGTCTGTTTATTGTCATGGCACACTATGACGGCAAGACGCTCGAGACCCTACTTGAAGAAGGCCAACTTGCGTTTCACAACGTTATGAGTTACGCCCTACAAACAGCTAAAGGGCTTGCCAAAGCACATCAAGAGGGCATTGTCCACCGTGATATTAAACCAGCCAACCTGATGGTGACCAAAGACGGTCTTGTCAAAATTTTGGATTTTGGTATTGCCAAGTTTGATGGCATTAGCGGGCTCACCCAAGCAGGTGGCTTTTTGGGCACACTCGCTTATATGTCACCTGAGCAGATGCGCGGGCAAGCTATTGATCACCGGGTGGATATTTGGGCGCTTGGGGTTGTGCTGTACGAAATGCTTGCCGGTGCGACGCCGTTTATAGCGGCAGATAACTTTAGCGCGCTCCTGCTCAATATTCTCTCTAAAAATCCTGAGCCTGTAACCAGCGTGCGCAGTAGTTTACCCAAAGATCTTGATCGGGTGATTGACAAAGCACTTGCCAAAGAACCTGATGATCGCTACAGCTCAGCAGCAGCGTTTGCACAAGATTTGCTAGCCTTGCAACACGGTAGTACCCCAACAGCTACCTTTGAACGCCCAGTACCGCGCCTTGCTAGTGAAGAGCGCCCAGCTAGTGAAGACCACCCTGACCATAATATTGCTAAGCAAAGCGTACCGCTCATCGGTCGGCAAGACGAACTGGCTGTTATTAACCTTCATTTAGATCATCCGCAGTGCCGGGTTTTGACACTGTTTGGACAAGGCGGTATTGGCAAAACGCGGCTCGCTTTAGAAGCAGCCAACGAGCAAGTTGACCTGAGCATTTTTGCAGGCATTTACTATGTACCGCTAGACGACGCCCAAGACGCAAACGATATTGTTACCAGCATTGCAGACGCTGTAGGCTTGCAAGCTGACTACAGCCTCGAGGACATTATTGCTCATATTGGGCAAACGCGCTTACTGCTCATCTTGGATAACTTTGAACACCTCATGGAAGAAGCTGTCTTGCCATCTGAGCTGGTGCAAGCTTGTGACAACCTCAAAATTATGTTGGTGTCTAGAGAGCGTCTTAATATTGCTGAAGAGTGGGTCGTGCCGCTGCTAGGGTTACCCCTACCTGCTAGGGGCAGTACGGTGGAACAAGCGCTTGCTTCAGGTGCCGTGCAGTTATTTGTACAACGCGCGCAGCGGGCACAGTTGAGTTTTACTCTCAACAAACAAGAACTTCCAGCGGTAATTCGGATTTGCCATTTATTGCAAGGGTCTCCGTTAGCACTCGAGCTAGCTGCTGTTTGGGTCAAGATGATGTCGTGCAACGATATTGCGAGTGAAATTGAGCAAGACCTCGACTTTTTGGCGACCTCAGCGCGTAACGTAACTAAACGTCACCGCAGCATTCGCACGGTGTTCGAGTACTCGTGGCGGCTACTTACAGATACTGAAACAGAAGTCCTCAGCAAATTAGCTGCGTTTAAGCGGGGGTTTCGCAAAGAAGCTGCTCAGCGGGTAGCAGGGGCAAGTTTGCCTGTCCTTATCTCTCTGGTGGATAAATCGCTTTTGCAGGTTACCGAAGACTGGCGCTATGAATGGCACCCTTTGTTGTATCAATACGCAGAAGAAAGATTGCGCGAAGACCCTGACAGCGAAGCACAAACGCGTAGCAAACACAGCCACTATTACCTCGAACTCTTGCTGGATAAAACACCCACCAGCAAAGCTGACTTACTGGTACTTGAAGCTGAACGCGACAACATAGTAGCAGCGTGGCAGTGGGCACTCAGCGTGCAAGATACAGCTAGTATCGCCAAAACAGCACCTTTGTTAGCGTTGTTTTTGATGCGCACCAGTCATTTGCGCCAAGCCATAAGTGTATTTGAAAACGCTCAACAGCAGTTAGCTAACGCCGCTACTTGCGGACCTTTGTTACTAGCGTGGGCGCAGATTCTCGAGCGCAGCGGACAACTTACCCAAGCCAAACAGGTTGCGCAAACTGCCCTCACACAACTTAAAAACCAAACCGATACAAGTGCGTACGGTGACGTCTGGCGTCACAACCTTGAAGCGGCCCAAATTGATGTCGTTATTGTGTTAAGCCGCTGTTTGGTGCGCATGGGACAAACTGACGACGCACGCGCGCTCCTTGAACAAGTTCACGACCTCGCCACCCAACTTGTGTCGCACAAGTTAGCAACGGTGCTCGCTGAGTTAGGTCACGTCTTACTTATGACAGGTGACGTTACTGATGCTGAAGCCCATTTTCAGCGGGCGCTCGAGCTCCTCCAAGATTCAGGTGATGACTACCGCGCAGCCGCGGTGCTTGCCGACCTGGGCATATTGCGCTTGCGCTACGCAGCCCCGCAACAAGCTAGAGCTACGCTCGAGGTCGCTTACAGCCTTGCTCAAAAAATCTATGACTGCCCTATGCTCATCGAACTCAAAGCTCGGCTGGCGCGGGTGTCGCTAGCACTTGGTGAGTTTGATGTTGCCAAAACAACCGTTCAAGACGCCTTGGAACGCCTGGCTGATACACCGATAGCAGGCTTGCGCAGCGATTTGCAGGCTATTCTCGCGCAAGTTCACCTTGGCGAAGGTGACTACAAAACAGCCCAACAGCACATTAATACCGCGCTTACGCTCGCATGGGAAAGTGATGCAACTGCACAAGTACTCGAGCATTTTGTGGTCATTGCTGAAATACACGGTAAACGCTCACGTTTAGAACACGCTGCCACCCTGCTCTACACGGTCTTAAACCACAAACACACACATTATTTAGACAAGCGCCTTGCGTGGCGGGTGCTGGAATCATTAAGCGATTATGTTGATACAACTATTTTGCGAGAAGCTGAGACCGAAGGACAACAAGCTAACCTCGAAGCTCTTGTCGAGTACACTTTGCAAGCACATTAAATTATCTGCGAAAGAGGTTGAGATAATCTCGTTTAGCCCATCTAGGATTGAAAATCTTAGAAGTTTGTTGACTTCTTATGAGTCTCTTTGTCTGCGACGCCATTTTTGAACTTATTACGCGAACATCTAATGGTTGATGAAACAATCAGGTACAGCATACGTTGTAGCAGTTCCAGGATTAGTCTCCCCATACTAAGTGGGTCGATTTCTACTCCCCTGGGTCGCACGCGCAACTGCCTGTGGCAGTTACTCGTGGAAACGCTAGTTGCTACTACTTCCCACCATCTACCGACAACACCTGCCCCGAAATCCAGCCCGCAACATCTGACGCAAAAAAGAGTGCGGCGTTGGCAATATCTTCGGGTGTGCCAAGGCGTTTTAAGGCGATGCTTTCAAGGACAGCTTGCTGCTTGGCTTCACCAAACGCGTACCACTGCGCTTCACTGCTGGGGTTGGAGCGCACAAACCCGGGGGCAATGCTATTCACGGTAATGTTCCACGGGCCCAGCTCGTGGGCAAGTTGGCGGGTGAGCCCAATCAGGGCAGCTTTAGCAGAGGCATAGGCTTGAATCCCGGTGAGGCTTATGCCGAGACCTGCACCGCTCGAGATCGTCACAATACGCCCACTCTGCCGTGCTTTCATACTAGGTGCAAAGGCCCGCGCTAAGTAGAACGTAGCACTCACGTTGACATCAAACAGTGCTTGCCAGTCTTTGGTCGTCACCGTTTCGACTGGTTGCCCAACTTGTCCTAACACACCACCCGCGTTACTGATGATGACATCCACGTGACCAATCTGCTCTGCTAGCGCGTTAATCGCATCGGGATCGGTGACATCTAGCGGATAGGCGCGGCAGTCGCCAGTGGCAGCCTCTGCGGTTTCAGCAAGTTCATCTACCAAAATGTCTGTTGCCCAAACTTGTGCGCCGTTAGCGGCAAAGGCTTGCGCCATTGCCCGACCAAAACCGTGAGCTGCGCCTGTGACGAGCACAGTTTTATCTGTAAACGTGATGTTCATGCGCTAGTTTTCATTGTGTGGCGCGTTGCTCAAGCAACTCTAGCAGGTTAAGGTCTTGCCCTACCACCCCATCTTCCACCTCATGAATAAGCGCCACAAGCTGTTCCAAATAAGGCACAGCTACACCCACCTCAGCCGCGAGTGGCAAAATGGGCACCAGTTGCACATCAATTTCCGTTTTGCGTTTGCGCACGGCTAGGTCGCGCCACACGCCTGTGTGGGTTTTGGCCGAGCGGCGGTTAAAGGCGACCATGTCAGCAAGTGAGGTCTTGATCTGGTCCTCAGGTGCGCCGGGCATAAACGCATGGGGGTCAAAGCCATTAAACGCTTCGGGTTGAATACCCCGCGCTAGTGCCACGCGCATAACTTCTTGGGGGAGTTCAGTAAAAAGATGCTGGTACTTGGGATTAGCAAGGCAATCTGCAATCGACTCGTTGGTGAGGGCAGTGGCAAACAGCATGGCACCATACCCAAGTTTGCTCCACAGGTAGCCCCAGATGTTATTGGTGATGATGGCAGCGTCATCAAACTCGAGCAACGCCTCATGAATGTCCTGCACGCGCTGGCTGGTTTGCCGGTCCAGCTCACCCACCATAGTGAATGCGACCTGCCTCGAGGTAGTCCGCCCCAAAATTTACAAAACAGCCGACGGTACGCGCCTCACCGAGGATACCCGCGATAATTGTTTCGTTGAGTCCATTTTGCAGTGACACAACACAGCCGTTAGCAGTGAGGAAAGGCTCGAGCATCTTACAAGCATCTTCTGTGTGATGGGCTTTCACGCACAAAAAGATTGTCTCAAAGGTCTGTTCAGTCGTCGCTAATGTTTCTAGCGTAAACGCCTTCCCTTGAACAGTAAATGTATCGATAGGCCCTTCAATGATGAGCCCTTGGGTATTGATCGCATCCACGTGGTCGCTTACCACATCCACAAAAGTGATGTCGTGACCGGCACGGTGTAAATACGCGCCCACTGTGCCGCCGATGGCCCCTGCGCCCCAAATGAGAATGTTCATGCCCAGCTCGTTTCAAGAAGTCCTCGCGTTTCAGTGACGGCCACCTGCCACAGCTCGAGCATCACTTTATCTGGTTTTTCAAAGTCACCGCCAAAATTGCCCTCAGCCAGTTGTGCTCTTACTGCACCAGGATCTTGTTGTTTGAGCAATCCCAAGTCTGTCATGGGTTTTTGTCTGTCAGGTTGCACCACGTTAGCAAGTCGCGTCCACGGAAAGTTTTCCATCCACGACGCATGGGAGGCAACGGTATCAATCTCGTGTACTTTCGCCATCACTTTAGGTGCTTGCCACCAATGATGAACTTTGACTTGGCAACCTCGGTGGGCAGCGAGCCACTCTTGAACCAGGCCTTCGACTGGGCGGTTGCCACCGTGACCGTTCACGAGTACAAAGCGTTTAAACCCAGCGTGCTCGAGGCTGTTCAAAATATCCTCCACCACGTTCAAATAGGTACTCACCCGCAAACTCACCGTGCCCGGATAATCCAAAAAGTAGTGCGTAAGGCCATAAGGCATGGTTGGAAACACCGGTACGCCAAGGGGTTCAGCAGCATCTGCAGCTACTTTAGATGACAAAATTGTATCCGTTGCCAAACTCAAATAGGCGTGTTGCTCAGTTGAACCAAGCGGCAACACAGCGAGATCATTGTTCTGGAGATAGTTAGCAATTTGTTGCCAGTGCATCTCTGCGACGATCATCGATTACACTCTTTCATGGTGTGTTGATACGTGTAAAATGGATACATCAACATGATTTACCCTCCGGTGGATGGACAAAACTTAGTGCGTTGTTAGTAGATTACAGGTTCATTGGATGATGCCAACATCAGCTAGTGATCATATGAACTTGTTGCGATGATGGTGACATCAGTTTCACGTGAAACAGGTCTTTCATTTTGATGCTTTCACGTGATGATGCCTCGAGCCAATCTCACAAGCTAATACTCTCAGCCTCACCTAAGACGGTAAACTACGCGGATCAAGGGCGTCTCGCAGGGCGTCACCAAGTAAGTTAAAACCAAGCACAGCCACCGCAATGGCAATACCTGGAATGGTAGCAATGTGCGGCGCGTTGGTGATGTAATTACGCCCTGACGAAATCATCACCGCCCAAGATGGCGTTGGTGGTTGCACGCCCAAACCCAAAAAGGACAGGGCAGATTCCATTAAAATAGCGTAGGCAAGGTACAAACTGGCGTAGACAAGGAGGGTAGCCAGCGCGTTTGGCAAGACATGCCGCCACAGAATACGCGGTTGTTTGGTGCCAAGGGCTTTGGCAGCTTGCGCACGCTCGAGACCGCTCCCCGTGCTACCCGTGCAAACGCTGGAACTGTCCAAATACCAATGGCCACAATCGTGTTGCGTACACCCGGCCCCAACGCGCTCACAATCATGATAGCAAGTAGCAAATAGGGAAACGCCAGCAATAAATCCATAAGCCGCATAATAATGCCACTGGTGAGCCCGCCCACATAGCCCGCAATAAACCCCAAACTACCGCCGATAACAAGGCCGATAGCGACGGAGCTGACGCTAATCAGCAAGGTGTAGCGTGCACCATAGAGGAGTCTCGAGAGAATATCCCGACCAAATTCATCTGTACCCAACAGATAGGTTGCGTTGGGCGGTTGCCGCCGATTGAGTAAACTTTGCTCAGCTGGGTCACTTGGGGCTAGCCAAGGTGCTGTTATGGCCATCACAATCAGTAAAAGCACAATGACTGCCCCTGCCAGTCCCAACTTATTGCGCCGAAATCGTTGCCACGCGTTAACTTGTTTGGTTGGTGTCGTTGTGGAAACTGTTGCCGTGGAAGATGCTGCTGTCGCCATTATTGATAACTCACTCGAGGATCAATAAGCCCATACGACAAATCAACTAGTAAATTCACGAGCACATAAATGAGCGCAAGTATCAACACAATGCCCTGCACCAACACAAAATCTCGGTTAAAGATAGCAAACACAGTAAGCCGCCCCAAGCCCGGCCACGCAAAGACAGTTTCAGTGAGGACGGCCCCACCCAACATTTGCCCAAGTTGTAACCCCAATGCAGTGACCACGGGAATAAGAGCGCTGCGTAAGGCATGTTTGTAGAGGACGGTGCTACTACTGATGCCTTTGGCTTTAGCAGTGCGAACGTAATCTTCTTGCAGGACGTCAAGCAGGCTCGAGCGCGTCAACCTTGCCAAAATAGCCACCGACGGT
>CAZMCW010000222.1:7449-8019 GCA_964564405.1 uncultured bacterium | reverse complement strand
TTGGCATGACGTTAAGCCCTGACCAAGGTGGTGCAGGTGCGTCTTACACAGCGTATGGGCTGGTTAATCAAGAAGTAGAATATGGTGATTCGGGTCTGCGTTCGTTTACCAGTGTGCAATCCAGTTTAGTGCTTGATCCTATTGCGCGTTACGGGACGGACGCCGTCAAAAAACGCTGGCTTACGCCGCTGATTCAAGGTGATGCCGTGGGCTGTTTTAGCCTCACTGAACCGCATGGTGGAAGTGACCCGGTCAATATGAAAGTTGTTGCCAAGCGTGTCGGCGATGATTACGTGCTATCAGGTCACAAACGTTGGGCCACCAATGCTGTGATTGCAGATGTAGCTGTTGTCTGGGCAATTAACGAAGAAACTGGCAAAGTAGCCGGGTTTGTGATTCCCACGGAAACTGCCGGCATGGAAATCATTGGCATCAACAACAAAGCGTCCATGCGGGTGTCTGTCAGCGCGGAAATTAAGTTGCATGATGTTGTTGTACCAGCTAGCAGTAAGCTCGAGGTCGACGGCTTGCGCGGCCCGCTAAGTTGCCTCAACGGGGCCCGCTTTGGCA
>CAZMCW010000222.1:0-7439 GCA_964564405.1 uncultured bacterium | reverse complement strand
TGCTGGGCAAGCGTGTTTTGATGAAGCGAGGGGCTACGTTGCTGACCGCCATATCTTTGGTGAGCCGCTAGCAGCGAAGCAACTGGTGCAGGCACAACTGGCAGACATGCTAGCTGACCTCACCAAAGCAGAGTTACTGGCGTATCACCTAGGGCGACTTAAAGATGATGGCAAAGCTACGCCAGCACATATTAGTCTGGGCAAGCGGGATAATACGCGTACGGCAGTGAACGTTTCTAGGGCCGCTCGAGACATGCTTGGCGGTAACGGCATCTTGACCGATTACGCTGCCATGCGTCACATGACCAACTTAGAAAGCGTGAGTACTTATGAAGGCACTGACAGCGTTCATACCTTATTACTGGGGAGAGAGATTACTGGCATCAACGCATTTTGATAGCTACCTTATCAGCGTGTTATCAGTTCATAAGTCGCTTGACATATCACGTATGTTGTCAGCATCTTTCAAAAGCTCAGCAAGTAACTCATCATCATGCTCACCTAAACGCGGTGGATGACGGTAGATAGGTGTGGGTTGGCCGTCTAGTTTGAGTCCTGAAGATACGAGTGGGACATGTCCCAGGCTTGGGTGAGCTACGTCTTGTACCATTGACCGGGCCTGAGCTTGGGCGCTTGTTAAGGCGTCATCCACAGTTGCAACAGGAGCGGCGGGAATATTGGCTTGGCTGAGGGTCTCGAGCCACACCTCCCTCGAGCGTGTTCTTATAATGCTGTCAATCTGTGGAATGAGTTCATCACGGTGGGTAACCCTAGCAGAATTAGTCTTAAACCGTGCATCATCTGCCCAATCAGATTTGTTTAAGAGCTTAGAAAAGGTTGCAAATTGTCCGTCGTTACCTACGGCTACAGCAATAGGTTTATCTGCAGTCGTAAATGTTTGGTAAGGAACAATATTTGGATGTGCATTACCCAAACGCGGTGGTGTGGACTTACTGATGAGGGCATTACTAGCAACGTTGATGAGCCCTGCTAGCCCGGCTTCAAACAACGACGTTTCTACCTGCCGCACCTGTCCGGTTTGCGCGCGTTCGTAAAGCGCAGCCACAATGCCATACGCTGCGTTGAGTCCAGCGAGCACGTCTACCATCGCCACGCCCACTTTATGCGGTTCACCGTCAGGTGGCCCGGTAATGCTCATGAGCCCCGTGGCGGCTTGCGCGAGGAGGTCATAACCAGGCTCATGAGCCAAGGGGCCGCTATTCCCATAACTGCTAATGGTTGCGTAAATGAGTTGAGGATTTATCTTTCTGACATTGTCAACATCAAGCCCTAAACTGCTAGCAGTAGCGGTTTGAAAATTGTGGACAAGCACATCTGCACGGCGGATGAGGGCACCTGCTAGCGCTTGACCTCGCTCACTTTTAAGATCAAGTCGCAGTGAGCGTTTGTTGCGGTTGATGCTTAAAAAGTAGGCGCTTTCTTGGTGTTTTTCTGAGTCTTCATCATCAGAAGATGCGTAAGGTGGTCCCCACGCTCGAGTATCGTCACCACGGCTAGGGTGCTCAACCTTGATGACATCGGCACCCATGTCGGCAAGCAGCATGGTGCAGTATGGGCCAGCGACGACCCTCGAGAAATCGGCCACGCAGATGCCTTGTAAAGGTAACGTTTGAGATGATGTTGATGACTGAGTTGACCTTTGGAACATAACTTAGTTTGCCATGCTTAAGCAGGTTGTGCCGTTAGGCTGTTTAACCTTGGCAACTAAACACAAGTATTTACCAAGCAGTTATAAAGTGCGTCCGCGCCAATGGTATCTTGCGCGTTGCCACCAACGGCGTGGCGCAACTGGTGCGTGATGTTTGGCAAAGTCCACAGCTGCTTCATGGGAACTGATGTCATCACCGTAACGCTCTGTCAAGTAATAACGGTGATCCATAATCCACAAGTACAAGTCAGCTTCGTTGCGTCCAGGAAACCTGTCCATGACATTGTGCTCACGAATCTCATCTATCATGGGTTGATAGAGTTCGTCATACCACAAACCCACAGCTTCTGCCCAGCTCACCTCGTGCTGGCGCGCTTGAGCAAGATAGTACTGGCGCGTGCGAATGTGAGTTAGCAAAATGTCGTAGCGACCCGTCACCGTAACTATGACAGGATAGTGATCTGGACGAACACTATTGAGGCTAGTTTGTTCCAGAAACTGGCTGTACTCACCTTTGATGATGATTGTTTTAAGACTGTCGGTAGAGTCGGGTGGAACTTTAACGCTTAGTTCGATGATGTCGGCGTCAATAAATTTTTGCCCGCTCGAGCGCGCAACTGATACCCGATGGTGACCGTCTTTGACAAAGTAGACATCGCCTACTTTATAAACTTCGATAGGCGGTAATTCTTTACCCTCGAGCCCAGCTCGGCGAATGCCAATCCAGCGGTCTAAGGTGTAACTTAAACGTGGTAAAAAATAGTGGTCAAAGTCTTTATATTTGTCCACTGAACCAACAATATTGTCAATATCAATGGGTTTGATCCCACTGTAATGTTCGGAAGAGGGGCGTAGTTGGCGTACTGCGCTAAAAGGAACAAGCTCATTGGGAATGCCTCGCAGCATCATGAGCACTTGATTCCAAAACGCGCGACCGCGTACACGTTCCGCGTCACGGCGCGCTTGTCGATCAGCAAAGTAGCTCATTAAGAGCCTCCTTTCATAAGTGTTAGCATAGGCTGTTTGTGTCAAGAGAATGTGTTCGATCTAACGTATTTGTGTTAAGCCTGTCCTAGACGGCTATCTTTTGAGCACTTAAAATGCTACGTCCGATGGGAAAAGGCATAAACATTCACTATTCATAGAATTTATGCATGATTTTCCCTACCAAGTCAAACACTCAAACAATGATGTTTCAACTGAGGCAAGTAGCGCAGTCCTCGTTCGCTTAAAGTATTAACCGATGTGGAAAGATTGAGGCAATGCTGAAGTGCTTTACGCTAAGCTTCAACATTAAGCTTCAACGCTAGATATTAGAGTTAGACTATTTATGTTGAATGAGAGAAATGAAGACGCTTGTCTCAAACGTTGAGTTAAAGCACGCATGAACATTGAAATACCTGCGCGTTATGAGGCAGTGCTAGGTCGCGATAGCGCTTGTGAAGTTTCATTGCCACGACGTTTGAGTGCCATAGTATTCAAACGCCATAATATTCAAATGCCTAATGTTTTAGGGGTATGAAGCTCCAGTGCCACTACATCTGAGTGGTGCATGGTGACAACCTCAAGCACCTTAAATTATAGCATTAATTGCAAGCTTAAGAACAGGCTGACCAACAAATGTGACTCCTGTAATTATTGATATTTCTATTATTCAATACTCTGGATATGTATTGAGATAGTTAAGTCCACTGCTATCAGTGTTAGCAGACGTTATCAAATTCACCTCATACTGCATCACCAAACTGATTTTGCAACAAGGATTATCTCAAGGTCATACGCTAAAGATCACCTTAAAGCGTCAAATGTAGTGATGAAGTTGTTTTATCTCTATCTTGGTCGTGCAATACCAAGTCTGAAAAAACACATCATAAATCCCTGCGGAATTCCCATCTGTCTGGCACGGACTTGGTATCTGTTTCTACTCGCTCGAGTTACTTTGTTACCAAAATAACCGGAAATAGTATCAAATCCTAGCTTGTATCAAACTAGGAATATTGTCGCAGACAGATCTGAAAAAGTGGATGAACATTGGTGCTAATGCTTGTTTGTCTGGGTAAAACTGTTAGAAATAGCGTTTCCACGAGTAACTGCCTGTGGCAGTTACTCGTGCGACCCAGGAGAGTAGAAATCGACCCATTTAGTGTGTGGGAACCAATCCTGGAACTGCTAAAATACTGCGCTATACCAACCAATGTAAACTTGTCCGGAGTACTACCACCTCAAGCTAAAAATTTATATTGTGAAATATGTTGAAGCGCCAATGCTGTTACCTAAGGTGTAGTTTTAAGGCACAATATTTGTTGCTGTTTCATGTTGAGAGAAGTTAGCGTTGTTATGTGATTTGATTAAGCTTTCGTTTTGGTGCAGTAACAACGCAGCATCCCTAGCAGTAAGCGGGCGACTTAGTAAGTACCCTTGCACATAGTGGCACTCGAGCGTTTGTAGCACATGTAGTTGAGCAGCTGTTTCAACGCCTTCAGCAGTTACGGTGAGATCTAAAGACTTGGCTAGCGCAATCATACTGCGCACCATGGTGATAGCTTGTTGCCGTTGGCGGTTAGCACGGTCAGTCGCTCGAATAAAGCCTTTGTCAATCTTGAGGCAGTCAATGGGCAGTGCATGCAAACTCGCTAACGATGCATAACCAGTACCAAAGTCGTCCAGTGAAATAGTTACACCTAAACTGCGCAAGATATGCAGTTGTTTAATGCTGTGCTCGAGGTTATCCATAGCCATTGTTTCGGTAATCTCTAGTTCTAAGCAAGCAGCTGGCAAGTTGTAATAACGCAAAATATGGGTGACGTGTTGAGCTAGATCGCTCTGCAAAAACTGTCCGGCAGAAACGTTGACGGCAATCTTGCATTGGTCTTGCAAACATATACCCTCATGACGCCAAGAAGCCATTTGTTGGCACGCGCGGTGGAGTACCCATGTTCCCAAAGGCGCAATGAGTCCACTTTTTTCTGCAATAGGTACAAATTCCTCAGGCGATAATAGGCCTAGTACAGGATGTTGCCAGCGCAATAAAACCTCGAGTTTATGTACTTTGTTATCCCTTAATGACGTAACTGGTTGAAAGAGTAAAAGTAGCCCTTCAACCTGACTGTCCTTGGTGGCAGCCGTTATACGGGTGTTTTTCAGGGAAGTTGAAAACGCATCTCTAAGTGATTGTTCAATAGTTAAAACGCGGGCTTGCTTGGTACCTAAGTGAGTTGCATAAACCTGATAGCGGGACTTGCCCAACAACTTGGCTTCTTGCACGGCAATGTCTGCTTTACGCAACAAACTTTCAGCTAGTTCAGGATAGCTATAGGGACTATCTACTGGCGGAATTGCTTGTTCACCGTATTCACTATACGCACCGTAGTTAACGACGTTGTAACCGCCAACACCAGTAGCATGTTGTCCTACTACATCATCTTGTTTGTGTGCATTAGCCTGTTTAGAGTCACTATGTTTAGAATCACTATGAGATGTAGGTAGATCATTATGAGATGTAGGTAGATCATGAGGTGTGGATGATGCATCAGGTATGTTTTGTACAACATCTTGTGAAGCTGGAAGATACGCGTTGAGGTTACGTTCCTCAGCAATAATTTCATGAAGCACCACACCTACACTACCGTGAAGGTCATAAGGCGCGTTGGCAACGTGGAAAGGCCTATGGAAACTCTCCAAAATCCAGGTTGCTCTTTCCAAAATAGAATGTTTTTTATCTTCTAAGATGATAAACGCAAATTCATCGCTACTAACTCGAGCAAACAGATGGTGCGGTACAGCCGTTTCCAAGCGGCGCGCCACACGGCGTAACAGAGTGTCACCACCGTGATGTCCTAGGGCGTCGTTAAAGCGTTTGAAGTTGTCTATATCAAGCAAAAGCAGTCCAAAAGGCTGCTTTTGGGCAATCAAATCACTAATGCGACGTTGCAAAAAGCGACGGTTGGGTAAGCCGGTAAGTGAATCGTAAAAAGCAGCACTCATCCACACGTTAGATTGCCCTACAACGTGAACTTTTTGTTCAATAAAATAGCTGAGCGCTATAAGGAGCACAATCTCAAACGGACTCGTTAGAAAGTATTTGACCAACAAATATTGGCTGGACGAATCTACGTTAGCACTTGCTAAAAAAGGTGCTGCAATACCCAACCCAACTCCGTATAAAGCAGTTGAGTACAAAAGTCCATAGCGGTTACCTAGCATGAAATAAAATACAAACAAAGCATGACTCCAGGTTACAAAGTCACTAACTTGTTGAAGTTGATTTGTAACTGCTGTATCTACTTGTGCTAAATAAGCTGGACTGTACAAAGCGATAACCAGTCCAGACAAGGTTAGTAAGCCAGTTACTAGCGCAACCGAGCGCTCAAAAATACGAGTGGTAAGTACACGGCACCACAGAAAGAGCGTTGATAGGGTTAGTAACCCCAGCCCAATTGCAATGACATAGCGCCCTATGGGCACACTATGGCTAACCAAGAAAAATGCAAGCCATCCGCCAACACTACCTAGTGAAAAGATAACAAGGTAAAGCGTGCGTTTTAATAGCCAAGTTGTTGTATCAATGTGCCGCTCAGAAGAAGGTAGCCCGTTGTGAAAGGTAATATCTTCTTGAAAAGTAAGATTGTCTGGAGGAACAACCGTTGTTTTTTGAGGCGACACTTGAACAAGGTTGCGGTGTAACCAAGACGCAAGCCTTTGAAACATGACGGAAATGTACCACATGACATACAACGAAATTGATAGCCAGTTGCCAAGGTCATGGAATTTTAAAGATTTTAAAAGTTTTTCCTAGATGTTAATGCTTATATTAGCGGTCACAATTTGGTCTATATCTAGCTAATGTGCCATTGTTTTTGCACTTGGTGCTCGCAAATGGCAAGTACGCGAACTTAAAAGTTGAAAAAAATGCCCGTCAAGCAGCTTTATTAGAGATTATTCATCTAAGCTTCATATAGCGTTTCCACGAGTAACTGTCACAGGCAGTTGCGCGTGCGACCTAGGGGAGTAAAAATTGACCCACTCAAAGTGGGGAACCAATTCTGGAACTGCTAATAAAATAGTAGTTTCGGGGGTTAGTGTTACCTCCAACTAGCTTGTTGATGCCGGCAAAAGCATGGTCTTGATCAAGCTACATGATCTTAGTAAACCCAAACACTAAATTCACCGTAGATATTACCCTCGTATTCTCAATATTTATAGGAGAGTCTGACGTCAGGTTTGTTGAACACCTTTTGGGTATCGACGCGCTAGCAGATTCACACCACATTCACATAGCACCTGTTCAGCCTTCACGCAGCTCGCCCTATGCTTTGGTCAGCTCGAGCCACTTACTATATACATTCGACGGCTCGAAGAAAGGACATAACACAATGAGTTATGCATTAGCAGGACACGGATTTAGCGGCGCAGGTTTTGGACCTCACGGCATGGCTGGCGGCATGGGCTTTGGCTTAGGGTTTTTGAACTTGCTAGGAACTATTCTCTTTTTCATTGTGCTGGCGACACTTATTCGTGGGTTTATTCACGGGCGTAGATACCGTATGGGCGGCTGGGGTGGCTGGTCAAGTAAAGGCTATCAGCAACGTGCAACTGGTAACGACGAGGCGTTCAACGTTGTCCGCGAACGCTTTGCCAAAGGTGAGATTAATGCTGAGGAGTTTGCTAGCCTCAAAGAAGAACTTGGTAGTCAAGCTGAGCAAGCGTCACGATCTTCTGGTCCAGGCTTTGGCCCCTTTAGCGGTTGGGGACGTGAGCGCGCCCTCGACAT